>NZ_JBIBVX010000006.1:266926-440274 GCF_043080745.1 Streptomyces sp. NPDC014995 | reverse complement strand
AAGGCCGCCGAAGGCGAGGACAACGTCCTCTACCCCATGAAGGACGCCCTCAAGGCCCGCGCCACCATCGGCGAGGTCTGCAACGCCCTGCGCGAGGTATGGGGCACTTACGTGCCGTCGGACGCATTCTGAGCCGGGTATTTCCCCCGGATGGGCGATCGGGGGCGGAAGCCGCCCGCCCCCGTTCGTCGACCCGGGGTACGCCCACCCCGCCCTGTCGTTCGTCGTCCTCGGCGCGTTCGCGCAGCTCGCGAGCTTCCTCTATCTCAGCGCGCTGATATTCGGCGGGACGAAGCTGGCGGCCTCCTTCCGCCGACGCAGGCGGCTCTCGGCGGGGGCGACCTCGGCGGCCGGGGCGCTGTTCCTCGGGTTCGCGGTAAAGCTGTCACTGGCGAGCGGGTGACGCCGCGTCGGGAGCGGGTGGCCGGCGTTGGTGATCGCCGGAATCCAGGCGCGGTGCGGAAGAAACTGATCAGGAAAAGGCGTGACCGCGGTCCGGTTCTCCGGAAGGCGGCCGCGCATTCATCCCGCATTCACCCGCGGATACGACTCCCGCATTCACCGGCATGGGCGATCCGCATCACCGGCTGTCCGCATTCCGCGTTCACCGGCGCGTTCACCCTCGCGCGGTCGTCAGTGCTTTCCGCAGCACCGGCGTCAGCCGCTCCTCCACCAGCCGGTTCAGCAGCCACGCCAGCACCAGCATCGAGCCGATCGTCAGCGGGAACGTCGCGTACGACGGCACCCCCAGCTTCTGGTGCAGGGTCCCGACCACGACCCACCCCAGGTGCTCGTGCACCAGGTAGAAGGGGTACGTCAGCGCCCCGGCCACCGTCAGCCAACGCCAGTTGACCCGGTCCAGCCAGCCGAGCGCGATCGCGGCGACCGCGACGAAACCGAACGCGACGACGGCGACGATGCCGAGGGACGTGCGGTGGGCGAAGGCGTCCGGGTCCGCGGCGTTCCACAGGCTGCGCACCGCGTAGTGCTGCCCGATCAGGAAGCTCACGCCGACGATCCCCCACGCGTACGCGTCCCGCCGGTCGCGGTGGACCAGGTAGAGGGCGACGCCGCCGATGAAGAAGGGCGCGTACTCCGGCATCAGCACGACATCCAGCAGCGGCTCCCGCACGCCGCGCGCGATCGCCGCCGTCAGCGTCCAGGCCGCGCAGAACATGATCACCCGTCGGCGGCTCGCGCCCGGCAGGACCACGCACAGCGCGAACAGGGCGTAGAAGCGGACCTCCGCCCACAGCGTCCAGTCCACGCCCAGCACCCGGTCGACGCCCAGCGGCTGCTGAAGCAACGTCAGGTTCACCAGGGTGTCGCTCGGTGAGAGCGCCTCGTAGGCGACGGCCGGCAGCGCGAACACCGCGGTCACCAGCAGGACCGCCGCCCAGTAGGCGGGCAGCAGCCGGGAGGCGCGGGAGGCGAAGAAGGAGCGCAGGGGGCGCCCCCAGCCGCTCATGCAGATGACGAAGCCGCTGATCACGAAGAAGACCTGGACGCCGAGGCAGCCGTAGGCGAACGGCGTGTGCAGGCTGGGGAACACGCGGGAGGGGGACGTGCCCCAGGCCTGGGAGATCTCCCCGCCGCGGCCGCCGTAGTGGTAGCAGGCCACCATCAGCGCGGCCACCAGCCGCAGTCCGTCCAGGGCCCGCAGCCGGCCGCCGCCCGCGCCCCTCGCCTTCGCCTTCGCCTTCGACGGGACGGAAACGGTGATGGGCTGCCCAGCTGTGTTCACGACCGTCTGCGTCACGTCGCGTCCCTCTGTGTTCCGAAAGTGCCGTCAATGGGGACCCTATGACGCCACCACCAGCGCTTCTGTTCGGCGGTGCGAGCATTCGTCCTCAGGTCCCGAGGGGTTCACCTGGGCGTCGTCTTCCTTTCTTACGGTCTCCAAACCTTCATGAAAAAACGAGTAGTTCTGTGTTTTCTTCATACGCCAGGAGAACCATGACGAGGGTCCGCAGCAGATGGTCACGCACCCGGCCGGAAAGGCCCTCGTCGGTGCCGCCCCCGGTCGAGCTGGAGGAGTGCCTGCGCGCCTGCTCCGTGCACAGCGGCAAGCTCGTCGGCAGTCTCGACCCCCGCCGCACCGCCCTCGCCGAGGCACTGCGCCGGCTCCTCGCCCTGTGGGCCACCCAGGAGCAGTCCATGCCGACGGCCACGACCGGAGGCCTGCTGCGCCGCGGCGCCAGGGCGGCCGGCGGCGGCAGCGGCCTCGGCAACGAGCTGCTCGACGCGCTGCTCGCCGTCGGCGACAAGGCGGTCGTCTGCGGCTACGACGACGAGCTGAACCTGACGCTGCTCATCAGCGACACCATCCTCACCCACCGCCGCAACTCCCGCGCCGGCTGGCGGCTGCGCGGCCGCCTGCTGGAGGCCATGGGCCTGCCCGTCGCCGCCGCCGAGGCCTACGAGCGCTACCTGGACCTCACCAAGGAGGACGGCTTCGGCGTCCGTGCCCGCGTCGACGGCATCCGTGCCGCGACCTCGGCCCGCGCCGAACTCCTGGCCCTGCTCGAACGCGGTGTCCCCGACTCCACGCGCTTCAGCGCCGGCCCGGCCACCGACGTGTGGGCCGAGGGCCTCGCCGCGCACGCCGCCGGCGACCAGCAGGGCGCCCAGGCCCGCCTGGTCGGCGCACTGCTCGCCATGGACCGCGCGGGCACCGCCGAGCAGGAGGTCCAGGAGGCACTCAGTCACTACCTCGACCTGAGCACCGCCCAGCACACCCGGCCCACCCCCGAACTCACCCGCGCCCTCGCCCTGTACGCCGACATCCGCCGCAACCGCATGCGCGGCCCGGTGCCCGAGCCCCTGTTCGGGGGCGTGCGGTGGCTCGGCCTCGGCGAGTTCCGCAACCGGATCGCCGACAGGTCGGTCTGCCTCGTCGCCAACTCCGGCAAGGTCGGCGAGAGCGGCATGGGCGCCGAGATCGACGGCTACGACCTGGTGGTCCGCTTCAACTCGTACCGGATCGACCCCGCCCACACGGGCGAGCGGACCGACATCCACGTCACCATCCACAAGCACGCCTTCAACTGGGACAAGCCGGCCGACATCCGCCTGGTCCTCGGCGGCAACTCGCCCGACTGGAAGTACTCGGTCCGCAACAAGCTCGTCCCGGGCGCGCAGACCTACGTCAACGACGAGTCGCTGCGCTGGCCGGTACGGAACATCGGCGGCTGGACGCAGGAGCAGTTCTCCGGCATCCCGACGTCCGGCTTCAACATGCTGTGGCTGCTCGACTTCCTCGACGTCAGCCCCACCCTCGACCTGATCGGCTTCGACTTCTACGAGAGCGGTGCCTACCGCCTCCCCGAGGCGATGAAGCTGGCGATCACCAACGTGCACGAATACGGCAGCGAGAAGGCGTGGGTCATGGAACGGGCCCAGAGCGTCTCCGGCATGAGGATTTCCCTGAGATGACCACGAGCCCCATATCCGCCCCCGCGGCCCCCGTCGCCGACGCCGGCGCGCTCACCGGCAAGCGGCGCGTCGCCTTCGCGAGCTTCGTCGACGAGAACTACCTGCCCGGGTTCCTCGTCCTGCTGCGCTCGCTGGCCCTGTCCAACCCGGACGTCTGCGAGGACTTCATCGTCCTCCACGACGACCTGCGTCCGGCCTCGGTGGCCCGCATCCGCGCCCTGCACCCGCGCGTGATCTTCCGCCGCGTCGACGCCGGCCACTACGACTCCTACGTCAAGGGCGACCAGGACAACTACCTGGTCCGCAAGGCGTACTTCATCCTCGACGTCTTCCGGATCCGCGACTACGACACCGTGATCACCCTGGACACCGACATGGTGGTCCTCGGCCCGATCAAGGAGCTCCTCGCGCTGCGCCACGGCCTGGCGGCTGTCGCGCAGTTCTTCTACGGCGACAGGACCCGCATGCTCAACAGCGGCCTGCTCGTCATCCAGAAGGAGTACCTCACCGACGCGTTCTGCGCGAAGCTCGACGCGATCGGCCGCAGCGGAAGGTACGAACTCGACAAGCACGACCAGGGCATCCTCAACGCCCTGCTCGACGGCGACTTCGTCGACCTCGACCCCAAGTACAACTTCGTCAAGCGCCGCCTCTCCGGCGACCTCCCGGTCCCCGAGGACACCGCCGTCCTGCACTTCACCGGCCGCCACAAGCCCTGGCAGGGCGGCGAGGCCGGCTACGGGCAGGCGCAGGAACGCTGGACCGGGTTCGACCTCACCGACGCCGAACTGCACGCCGCCTACCTGGAGAACCCCGACCCGCTCCACCGTGACCTGCTCGTCCACTACGGCACGCCGCACGTCGAGCGCACCGGCGACGTCACCACCGCCCGCCGGGTCGCCCTCGCCCACATCGGCGCCGGCGACTACCAGGCCGCCGTCGACATCCTGGAGCGCGTGCACCTCCCGGTCGACGAGGCCTGGCCGCACGAGGTGTACGGGCACGCCCTGATGAGCGTCTCCCGCTACGAGGAGGCCCGCGCCCAGCTGCTGCTGGCCACCGCCGCCCCCAACCGGGCCGCGACCGCCTTCTCGCGGCTCGCCCAGATCGCCTGGGTGCACGGCGACGACACGCAGGCGCGGACGTACGCGCTGGCCGGCCTCACCGTCGACCCCACGCACCGGGCAAGCCGCATCTGGCACCAGCGCACCCTCGGCGTCCCCCCGCAGGCGCAGGGCAGCCCCGGCGACCAGCTCGCCCACGTCGCCTTCTACATGGACCGCCAGGGCAACGCCGGCGACAAGCTGCTCCCGGAGAGCGTCCGCCTCGCCTTCGACCCCGACACCACCTCCCGGCGCTGGCACTCCGTGCACGCCCACCGCCTCTTCGACGAGGCGGCCCTGGAACGCGTCAACGCCCGCAAGGGCCTGGTCATCGGCGGCGGCGGCCTGTTCATCCCGGACACCATGCCCAACGGCAACAGCGCCTGGCAGTGGAACGTCCCCGACGAGCTGCTGGAGCGCATCGACGTCCCCATCGCGGTGTACGCCGTCGGCTTCAACGCCTTCGACGGCCAGTCCTACCGGGCCGAACGCTTCCGCACCTCACTGCGCAAGCTCGTCGAGCGCGCCGCCTTCTTCGGGCTGCGCAACCACGGCTCGATCGAGAAGGTCCGCGCCATGCTGCCGGCCCACCTGCACGACAAGGTGCGCTTCCAGCCCTGCCCGACCACGGTCACCCGCCAGCTCGTCGCCGACTGGCAGGACCCGGCCCGGCGCGAGGACACCATCCTCCTCAACGGCGCCTACGACCGCGCCGGCCTGCGCTTCGGCCACGACTACGGCTACTTCCTCGCCCAGATGGCCCGGGCCGTCGAGGAACTGGGCGAACTGGCCGAGGTCCAGTGCGTCGCCCACTCCCTGGACGACGAGAAGCTCGCCTTCGACCTGCGCCGCGAGCACGGCGTGTCGCTGCCCGTCATCCCGATGTACGACTTCGACAACGACGAGATCCGCGGCCTGTACGCCCGCACCAAGCTCGTCATCGGCATGCGCGGGCACGCCGGCATGATCCCGTTCGGCTGCGGCACACCCATCATCAGCCTCGTCTCGCACCCCAAGATGGCGTACTTCCTGCGCGACATCGACCGGCCCGAGTGGGGTGTCTCGGTGCACGACCGCGACCTCGCCGACCTGCTCGTGGAGCGCTCCCGCGACCTGCTCGCCGACCACGTCAAGACGGTCGCCGACGTACACGGCCGGCAGCAGGAGCTGTGGAAGGTCACCGAGGCGAACGCCGCCGACCTGCGCGCGATCCTGGGCGGCTGACCCATGGCGACCGTCCTGGCCGACGCGCCCGCCGCCCGGCCCCGCGCCCGCCGGTCACCCCTGTGGTGGCCGGTGGTCGCGCTGCCCGCGGCGGCGGCCGTGGTGTACACCGTGCTCACCCGGCGCCCCACCGGTGACATCCGGTACGTCCTCGCCGCCCTGCGCACCGGCGGCGAGGCGGGCTACTCGCCGTCGGAGGTCTTCACCCACCGGCCGTTCTTCTACCGGTGGTTCATCGCCCTCCTGGACGACCTCGCCTTCGGCGGGATCGTCGTACGGGAGACCGTGACGTACGCGGCGGGCGCCCTGCTCGCCGCCGCGGCGGCCCACGCCCTGTACCTGGCGCTGCTGCGCCGGCTGACCGGACGCGAGGCCGCCCTCACCGCGGGCGCCACCGGCCTGCTGCTGGTCCTCACCCCGCGGACCGACTTCCTCCAGCCGGAGTGGGCGGCCGTCGTCCTCACCGTGTTCGGCGTGGCGGCGTCGCTCGGCACGGCCCGCCCCTGGCCGGGCGCGCTGCTGGCCGCCGCACCGCTCGGGCTCGCGGTGATGATGAAGTACTCCACCGCCTCCACCGCCGCCTTCGGCATCCTCCTCGTGTACGTCGTCGACCGCGGCCGTGCGATCCGGGTCGCGCTCCTCGCCGTGCCCGGCGCGGTGGCCCTGTTCGCGCTGAGTGTGCTCGCCGGGTCGCACGAGTGGCAGTGGACCGAGGACATGCCGCGGATCAACCAGTCGGCGCTCGGCCGCACCGGCATCCACCCCGGGCACCTTCTGGAGCGCTCGGTGGACTTCCTCGCCGACCGGGCCGTGCTCAGCCCGGTGCTGCTGCTCCTGCCGGGCGCCCTGCTGCTCCTCCTGGCCCGGGTGCGCGGGCGCGGGCGGCGCGTCGAACTGCTCGTGATCGCCCTGGCCATCGGCTGCGGCTCGCTGGCCGTCGTCGTCGTGCAGGGCAACTGGTTCATGTACCACGCCTTCCAGCTGACCGCGGTCGCGGCCGCGATGTGGGGCCTCGCCGTCGGCGGCTCGCGCCGTTCGCCCCCGTGGTGCTTCGGCGCCGTGTCGCTGCTGTTCGGGCTGCTGCCCGTGCTGTACGCCCAGGCGCCCAGGGGGCTGCAACGGCCGGCCACCGTCTGGGCGTTGGGCCTGCTCGCGCTGCTGGCGGCCGCCTACGACGCCTGGCGCGAAGCGCGGGGCGGGAGCCGCCAGGCGGAGGGCGGGAAGTGCGAGGCGGGTGGCGTGAGCGTGAGCGCAGCCGCCGGTGTGCCGCCCGCCGCACTGGTCGCCCTGGCCGGTGTGGTGTGCCTGTCCGGCGGGATGTGGCCCGGCTCCCCGCACCTGGTGGCGCACGGCAAAGCGGGCGCGACCAACGCGTCGTTCCTCGACGGCGTGGAGCGCAAACAGAGGAACGCCGACGCGGTGCGGGCGCGGATCCCCGACGGCGCGCGGGTGCTCTACCTCGCCTTCGGCGACGACGTGTACTTCATCGACCACCCGGCCCAGTGCCGGTACCCGATCTCCACCTTCCTCCAGCGCACCCGGTTCCTCGAGGACGTCGCCGGCCTGAGGTCGTTCGAGGAGAACGCCGACTGCGTCGACCACGACCCGGCGCCCTACGCCGTCCTGGACCGGGCCTGGTTCAAGCCCGGCAAGGTCGACCCGGGGCTCATGCGGCGCATCGTCGCCACCTACGCGTGCCCGCCGGCGTCGGACAGCGGGGCGTCGAAGACCGTGGTGTGCGTGCGCAGGCCCGGCGTCGACCGACGTACGCCCCAACCGGCGTACACCGCGGGCGAACGGGCCCCGGCCGGCACGGCGGCGGGGCCCGTCTCCCGTGCGCTTCAGCGCAGTCCGAGCGACGCCGTCACCTTGCGCGCCATCCCCACCGAGTAGCTCTGCCCCCGGTCCTGCGGGTAGATCTGCGCCATCGTCGCCAGCGTGACCCGGCTCATCGGCGTCTCGTGGCCGGGGATCAGCGCCCGGTACCCGGGCGTGACGACCGGCTGGGCGAAACCGGCCTTCGAGAAGTGCCAGTTCGTGATCCAGGACTCGTCGAACTCCGGGTTGATCCGCCTCAGGTACGGCACGAACGCCTTCAGCAGCTCGCCCGGCTCGGTGGTGAACCGCCAGTCCTCGCGCTCGACGTAGTTGCCGACGTAGAGGACGTGCCGGCCGCCGTAGACCGCCGGGTCGATCATCCGGGTGTGCTCCACCACGGCGAGGAACGGGAAGTCCGGCTCGTTGATGTTGAGCCAGTAGTACGGGATCACGCTGCGGTCCAGTTCCAGCACGAAGCAGGTCGCGCCCAGGTACTGGTTCTTCCACACCGCGTCCTCGGACGGCAGCCCGGCCGCCTTGGCGAAGGCCGGCTGCGGCGTGGTGACGATCAGCCGGTCGAAGCCGTACGACGAGCCGTCCGCGCAGGTCACCACGGCGGGACCGGCCCCGTCCTGCCGGATCGTCTCCACCGCCTTGCCGAACTCGACCTTGCCGCCGCGCTCCTCGACGCCGTCGCGCAGCGCCGCGTACACCCGCTCGAACCCGCCGTCCACGTAGCCGAGTTCGAAGGTCCGGCAGTGGATACGGGCCCACAGCCACGCCATCGACACCTGCTCGGCGCGGTCGCCGAACTTGCCGCGCAGCAGCGGCTCCCAGATCGCCGCGGTCGCCTTCTTCCCGGCCCGCCTGCGCAGCCAGGCCAGCGCCGTGAGGTCGTTGTACCGCTCGCCGTCCCGGACCGCCTTCAGCACCGCCGAGGATGCGGCGAAGCGGACGGCGTCGACGGGGGAGAACTCCGGGAAGCGCAGCATGTCGAACGGCGTGGTGAAGTCGATCAGCTTCCCGCCGCGGTAGATGCCGGTGGTCGGCCTGTGGAAGCGCAGGGCGTCCCCGAGCCCCAGCTCCTCGATGAGGGCGATCATCGCCTTGTCGCTGCGGAAGATGTGGTGGTAGTAGCGCTCCAACGGGACGCCCCCCACCTCCAACGACGCGGCGAGACCGCCGAGTTCGCCGGCCGCCTCCAGGATGGTCACCTGGTGGCCGGCGCGTACGGCGTCCCAGGCGGCGGTCAGGCCGGTGGCACCCGCGCCGATGATGCCGAGGTTCATGCGAAGCTCCACTTTCTGTTGAGCGCGAACTGGAGCGCGAGGACCAGCGGGAGCGAGGCCGCCTTGACGAGGTTCGCGTCGGTCCCCAGCGCGTCGGTGAAGAGCAGGAAGAGCAGGTTCGTCAGGACGATCCCGGTCAGGCCGACGGCGTAGAAGCGCAGGAAGCGCACGACGATCCGGTCCCGGCGCTCGAAGGTGAACAGCGCGTTCAGGACGAAGTTGTTGGTGATGCCGAGGGTGGTGCCGAGGGCGTTGGCGAACTGCTCGTCCATCCCGGCCGTGTTGTGCAGCAGCAGGAACACGACCAGGTCGAGGGTGACGCCGCTGCCGCCGATGAGGGTGTAGCGCACGAACTGGCGGAGGGTCCGCGCGCGGCCCTCGCGGGGTGACCCGCCGGGAGCGCGGACACCGTCGGCCGCCGTTGCGGCCCTCGCCCCAGCCGTCGCCCCAGATGTCGAAGCAGCCGTCGTCGTGGCCGCCGTTCCGGACGCGGTTTCAGACGCCACCACGACCGTCCCGCTCGTCGCCGTGGCCGTCCGCGCCGATCACCTCGCGCACCAGGTACAGCGGACGTCCCTGCGCCTCGCTGTAGATGCGTCCGACGTACGTGCCGATCACGCCCAGGGACAGCATCTGCGTGCCGCCCAGGAACAGCACGACGACCATCAGCATCGTCCAGCCGGAGACGGTGATGTCGGGCCGGAAGAACTTCATCGCCAGCGCGTACACGATGCCGAGCAGCGACAGCGTCAGCACCACGAAGCCCAGCTTCGTGATCATCTTCAGGGGGGCGGTGGAGAAGCTGGTCATGCCGTCGACGGCGAGGCGGGCCATCTTGCGCAGCGGGTACTTCGTCTCGCCGGCGAACCGCTCGTCGCGGTCGAAGGCCACCTCCGTCTGGCGGTAGCCCATCGAGGCGACGATGCCGCGCACGAAGCGGCTGCGCTCGCGGTACTTGCGCAGTTCGTCGGCGACCCGCCGGTCCAGCAGCCGGAAGTCCCCGGTGTCCAGCGGGATGTCCACCTCGGTGGAGGAGCGCAGGATCCGGTAGTAGAGGTGCGCGGTGGCCCGCTTGAACGCGGTGTCCTGCCGGCTGCGGCGGCGCGCGTGCACGATCTCGGCGCCCTCGCGCCAGGCGTCCACCAGCTCCAGGCTGACCCGCGGCGGGTCCTGGAGGTCGGTGTCCATGACGATCACCGCGTCACCCCTGGCGACGTCGAGGCCGGCCGTGATGGCGATCTGGTGGCCGAAGTTGCGGGCGAAGTCGACCACCCGGACCCGGTCGTCCTGCGCCGCGATCCTCTTCAGGAGGGGGAGCGAGCCGTCGGCCGAGCCGTCGTTGACGTACACCAGCTCGACGTCGAGGTCCGGGCGGCCGTCGAGGGCGGCGGTCAGTTCGGTGTGGAAGGCGGTGATGCCGTCCTGCTCGTTGTAGACCGGCAGCACGTACGAGATCAGCGGCCGCGGGGCCGGCTCCGGCGCCACCGCCGCGAGGGCGACGGGCGCCGGGGCCGGGGCGGGCGGGCGTATGTCCTGCTGGGTCATCTCGGCCCGCCCTCGGATGCGAAGAGGCTTGCTGAGGAAGCTTTTTGCAGCATTCGGGGAAGCTATGGAGGACGGGTTAACCCCGCCCCAACACATCGCATCCGTAAGCGGTCCTCCCCATTGCTCTTCGTCTTCTCGGATTCATGGCGCGGGAAAAGTGTCGGCGGCGTATCGCTTCGCGCACGAGCCGGCGCAACCGGAAGTGGCCGGCGCGGACAAACCCCGGCCGACTTCAGGGCGGGCCGGAACGGCGGCTTTTCCCGATGTTCACTTCGACTTCGCCGTCGGAGCGGGCCGGGGGAGGGGGACGCGCCCGCGCGCATCCCCCTTCTCCTCTCAGCGCCGTACGGCCTTCCGCAATGCCTTCGCGCGGCGTACCACCCGGCGGGCGGTGGAATTGTGCGGCAGGAACGACAGCCGTTCCGGGATGCCGCCGGGCAGGCCCAGTGAGGTGAGTCGCTTGCGCTTGAAGTAGCGCTGGGTGCGTGGACCGAGGTGGGTGCGCAGGTAGTTCTCCGCCGCGGGGCGCAGGGCGGGGTGAATCTGCGGCTGCATGACGAAGCCGACCGCGGTCACCAGCGCGGCCAGGGTGTCGGCCGGGAGCGGCTCGTCCTTCTCCTCCAGATCCGGCAGCAGCGCGTCGGCCAGCACGGCCGGCACCCGGTTGCTGTTCTGGTACGGCGTGAGCCGGTCCAGGAGCGGCGCGGTGCCGATGCGGGCGACCGGCAGCTCGTAGAGCGCCGACGCGGTGAACAGCGCGGTGGAGAAGCAGCCCACCACGAGCGCCGGCCGCGCCGTGTCGAACAGCACCTCGGCGAGGACCGGGGTGTCCAGCACGGTGAGGTCGACGCCCAGCTTCCCGGCCTCGGCCTCCAGGACCCGGCTGTAGCGGGCCGGGGCCGTCGGGTGCGGCTTGAAGACGACGGTGCGGTGACCGCGGGCGACCGCACCGCGCATCATCCGCACATGCAGCTCCTCCTCCTGCGCGACGGAGAGGATGCCGAGCGCGGACAGGTACTGGCCCAGCAGCAGCGCGGAGTTCTCCGGCAGCCGCGGCAACCGCCCCGAGGCCTCGCCGACCTGGCCGAGCACCTTCAGGAAGGCGCTCGCCGGCACGGTCCGCGCGGGCACCCCGAACTCGGTGAGCAGCAGCGGCACCAGGCCCGGCACCAGGTCCAGGTGGAGCAGCCGCCGTACGCGGGTGCCGATCAGCGGGTCGATCCTGTTGCGCGTCGGTCCGTAACTCATCAGCCCGTCGGCGTAGACGTCGAGGGGCGCTCCGGTGAAGATCTGGGCGATGGCCTGCGCGGGGTTGACCTGGATCGACTCCAGGACGATCTCCACCCGGTCCGTGCCGAGCCCCCACAGCAGCCGCAGATAGCGCTCGAACAGGGGGACGTCGTCGGGGCGCGGCGACCAGTCGCCCGGGTGGAAGGGGCTGATCGCCGCGTTCCAGGACAGCACCGCGTCGAAGCGGTCCCGCAGCGGCTCGAAGCCCGGCATCTCGTCGACGGCCGGGGTGGTCTCCGGGTTCGTCGCGTTGTTGCACACCAGCAGCAGCCGGCGGTCCGCCGCGGGGAAGGACCCGGAGTCGAGCGCGGCGGCCAGGGTGGCGGCACCGTAGAGCGTGGAGGCGCAGAAGATCCGGGTCGTACGCGAGCCGGGGGTCGTCCGGGACATCAGGCGGCCGCCTTCGAGGGGGTGTCCTTCGTGGGGGTGACCTTCGCCGAGGTGATCTTGCGGCGCAGCCGCCGCAGCTTGGCGGAGCGGCGCAGGTCCATGGTGTCGAGGACATCGGTGAGCAGTTCCTGCGGCATGCGCTGGATGGCCGCCGCGCTCATCGTGCGCAGCTGCCTGGCCACCGGGGCCTCGAACTTCTCGATCTCGCCGAGGTGGTGGGCGATGATCGCGCAGTACGTGCGCACCGCCTTGGGCAGCAGCCGGTCGGCCTCGCGGTCTCCGGCGGTCTCCTCGACGACCTCGTCGAAGGCGCGGATGAAGTCCAGCTGGCGGGCGTCGCCGATCTGGGTCAGCGAGGAGGCGACCCCGCGGCGGTAGAAGACGCCGTGCAGGTTCAGCACGGCGAACGAGCGCGCCTCCCGGTGCAGCCGCCAGATCCACGGCCGGTCCTCGGCCGTGCGCAGACCGTCGGTGAAGTGCAACAGGCCCTGGTCCAGCAGGCGCCGGTGGTAGGCACCGGCCCAGGCGTAGGCGTAGTCCACGGAGGTCGAGCGGTCGGCGGGCAGGATCGCGTCCCGCGGGTTCATCACCTCGCCACGCCGGCCGTGCGGGTGCCGGACCACCGTGCGGGCGCGCCCGGTGGCCTGCACGTGGTCGGTGCGGACGAAGTCGCAGCCCAGCTCCTCGATCGCGGTGACCAGCTCGCTCAGGTAGCCGCGCGCGAGCCAGTCGTCGCCGTCCAGGAACGTCAGATACTCCCCCTGTGCCGTGTCAAGGCCGGAATTGCGTGCGGTGGCGAGTCCTCCGTTCTCCTCGTGGCGGACGAAGCGCACCTGAGCGACCTTCGAAAGATCCTCGACCGCCCGTTCGGCAATGGCGGGAGTTTCGTCCTTCGAGCAGTCGTCCACCAACACGAACTCGAAGTCCGGGCGGGCGTTCAGACGAAGACTTCTGAGGGTGTCCGGGGCGTATTGCTGGACGTTGTAGAACGGCACGATCACGGAAAGCTTTGGCACCCGCGAAATCCTAGGAGGGCGTCCGGCAGCGGAAATTTCCGGTGTGGGTACGAGGGATGAACTCGATGTGTCGGAACAGTGCATCCCGCGTATTCCCGAGGAGTCGGCGACCCGGTTCGTGCTTCGGTGGCGCGCTGTTAACTTTCCGTTGAGTCGAGGTTGGGCCAAGCCAGGGTTTCGCTTTCTAGCGTCGTCGCCGTGCCACCACGTACTTCGAAACCCCCGCGGATCGCCGTGCTCGCGGACTCCGACACCCGCTGGAAATGGGGTGCGTCGACCGCGGACCGGATCGCGCCGGGCGGACGCGCCGGCCCGTCCACGGAAGCCGGGCCGCGCGGCGACGCGCACGTCGCCCCCGTGCCCCTCCTGGACGGATTCCTGCTGCGCGGCCGCGCCACCCCCACCCCCCGCCAACTGGCCGAGGTGGGGGTGCGCGCCGACTCCCTGCGCGAGGTCACGGCCGTCGAGTTCCTGCGCGTCATGGCACGGGAGTCGTACGACGTCCTCGTCCTCGCGCTGGTCGGCGGCGGCGTCCAGGCGATCCTGCACGGGCTGAAGCGGATCTGGGAGGACACCCGCGAGCGGCCCGTCGTCGTCACCGGCTACGTCGGTGTCGTCTACGAGAAGCTCGCCGACGGTCTGCTGCTGCGGCACGGCGCGGACCTGGTCCTCGCCAACTCCCGCCAGGACGCGGACCGTTTCCGCGCGGTGTACGAAGGGGTCGGCGCCGACGCCTCCTCGGTGACCGAGGTGGCCCTGCCGTTCCTGGGCGGGGCCCCCTACACCGGCGAGCACGACCCGTACACCGTGGTCTTCGCCGCGCAGCCCTCGGTCCCGGCGTCCCGCGAGGAGCGCACCTACCTGCTGAACCGGCTGGTCCGGCACGCCCGCCTGCACCCCGACCGCGAGGTACTGCTCAAGCTGCGCTCCAGGCCGGGTGAACACACCACGCACATCGAGGAGCTGCCCTACCAGAAGCTGGCGCAGAGGCTCGACCTGCCGCCCAACGTCAGCCTGGTGTACGGCAACATGGGCGAGGTCCTCGACCGCACCGACCTCATGGTCACGGTCAGCTCGACGGCCGCCCTGGAGTCCCTCCACCGCCGCATCCCCACGGTGGTCCTCACCGACCTCGGGGTGCGCGAGGCGCTCGGCAACCACCATTTCGTCGGCTCCGGCTGCCTCGCCTCCTGGGACCGGCTCGACGCCGGGCACCGGCCGGTGCCCGACGAGGCGTGGGTGGCCCGCCAGGGCGTGGCGGCGGACGGCTCGTACGCCACCGCCTTCGACACGGCCCGCGAGCGCATCACCGAACTCCTCGCCCGGCCCGCCGGCCTTCCGCCCCTCACCCCCTACTACAGCCCCGCCACCGCCCCCGGCTACCTCCCCGGCATCCTCGCCCGCCACCACCTCGCCCCCGACGGCACCCCCCTGCCCGGCGCCCCGGCCACCGACAAGGACCCGGGCCCGGTCCGCCGGATCGTCCGCCGAGCCGCCCGCGGCGCCTACCGCCACGGTGTCCAGCGCGTGGCCCCCGTCATCCGCCGCATGGGGGAGCTGTGAGCCGGAGTCGTTCACCTCAAGGAGTCCAAGCCATGTCCAACTCCCAGCCGGGGGTGCGGCGCGTGCTCGCCGTGATTCCCGCGCGCGGTGGTTCCAAGGGCGTCCCCGCGAAGAACCTCGCGCCCGTGGGCGGCGTTCCGTTGGTGGCGCGGGCCGTGCGTGAGTGCCGGGCCACCCGGCTGGTCACGGACGTCGTGGTCTCCACCGACGACCAGGCCATCGCGGCGGCGGCCCGGGAGGCCGGAGCCGAGGTCGTGCTGCGGCCGGCCGCCATCGCCGGGGACACCGCCACCTCGGAGGCCGCGGTCCTGCACGCCATGGACACCCACGAGGCCCGGCACGGCACGGCCGTCGACGTGGTGCTGCTCGTGCAGTGCACCAGCCCGTTCCTCGTCCGCGAGGACATCGACGGCGTCGCCGCGGCCGTCGCGGAGAACGGCGCGGACACGGCGGTCACCGTGGCCCCGTTCCACGGGTTCGTGTGGCGGGACGCTGCCGAGGACACCACGTCCGGCACGGACGGCACGAACGGCAGGGAGGGCACCGGCGGCACCGGCGGCACCGGCGGCTACGGCGTCAACCACGACAAGTCCCACCGCCCCCGCCGCCAGGACCGCCCCCAGGACCTCCTGGAGACCGGCGCCGCCTACGCCATGGACGCGGCCGGCTTCCGCGCGCACGGCCACCGCTTCTTCGGCCGCACCGACCTGGTCCGCACCGACCCCGCCCGCGTGCTGGAGATCGACGACCCGCACGACCTGGCGCGGGCGCGCGCCCTGGCGCCGCTGTTCGACGCCGACCGGCCCGGCGCCCTCCCGACCACCGACGACATCGACGCGGTCGTCCTCGACTTCGACGGCACCCAGACCGACGACCGGGTGCTGATCGACTCCGCGGGACGGGAGTTCGTCTCCGTGCACCGCGGGGACGGACTCGGCATCGCGGCCCTGCGCAGAAGCGGGCTCAAGCTGCTCGTCCTGTCCACGGAACAGAACCCGGTCGTCGCCGCCCGCGCCCGGAAGCTCAAGCTCCCGGTCCTGCACGGCATCGACCGCAAGGACCTCGCACTCAAGCAGTGGTGCGAGGAGCAGGGCATCGCGCCGGAGCGCGTGCTCTACGTCGGCAACGACGTCAACGACCTCCCGTGCTTCGCCCTCGTGGGCTGGCCCGTGGCGGTCGCCAGCGCCCACGACGTCGTACGCGGCGCCGCACGCGCGGTCACCACCGTCCCCGGTGGCGACGGCGCGATCCGGGAGATCGCCGGCTGGATCCTCGGACCCTCTCTCGACTCTCCCGCCCCCGTCACCAGGTAAGGAACCCCCAGACATGAGCACCAACTCCCGCCTGCGCCCGTTCGGTTCGCGCATCGCCGGTCCCGGCCGGCCCGTCTACATCTGCGGTGAGATCGGCATCAACCACAACGGCGAGCTGGAGAACGCCTTCAAGCTCATCGACGTGGCCGCCGACGCCGGCTGCGACGCCGTCAAGTTCCAGAAGCGCACCCCGGAGATCTGCACCCCGCGCGACCAGTGGGACATCGAGCGCGACACCCCCTGGGGCCGGATGACGTACATCGACTACCGGCACCGGGTCGAGTTCGGCGAGGACGAGTACCGCCGGATCGACGAGTACTGCAAGGAGAAGGGGATCGCCTGGTTCGCCTCCCCGTGGGACACCGAGGCCGTCGCCTTCCTGGAGAAGTTCGACGTGCCGGCGCACAAGGTCGCCTCCGCCTCCCTCACGGACGACGAGCTGCTGCGCGCCCTGCGCGGCACGGGCCGCACGATCATCCTCTCCACCGGCATGTCCACCCCGAAGCAGATCCGCCACGCCGTCGAGGTCCTCGGCAGCGACAACATCCTGCTCTGCCACGCCACCTCGACCTACCCGGCGAAGGCCGAGGAGCTCAACCTGCGGGTGATCAACACGCTGGAGAAGGAGTACCCGAACGTCCCCATCGGCTACTCCGGCCACGAGACCGGCCTGCAGACCACCCTCGCCGCCGTCGCCCTCGGCGCCACCTTCGTCGAACGCCACATCACCCTCGACCGCGCGATGTGGGGCTCGGACCAGGCCGCCTCCGTCGAGCCGCAGGGCCTCACCCGCCTGGTCCGCGACATCCGCACCATCGAGGCCTCCCTCGGCGACGGCGTCAAGAAGGTCTACGACTCCGAGCTCGGCCCCATGAAGAAGCTGCGCCGCGTGGCCGGCGTCGTCGCCGAGGCGGAGATCGCCGCGGCCGCCGGCGAGCCCGTCGCGGTCTGACCCCCCACCCCTCTCCACCGCCACGAGTGCCTCACGGGACGGTCGTACGACGATGAGCCCTCGCGCCGGGAACACCGGCACCACCCCCCACACCCTCGCGTTCGTCGAGAGCCCCGTGCAGCTCCTGAACGTCCTGGAGTGGGCGTACGCCCAGGAACTCCGCCCCAGGGAGGAGTCCGGCGCGGGGCTCACCCTCGTCGTCCTGTCCCCGACCGACCCCATGACCCGCGGCCAGCTGCGCCGCATGGCGGAACTGGCCCGCGACGAGGGCCACGAGGTCCGCTGGGAGGAAGCCCGCGGTGGCGCCACGGCCCCCTTCCGCACCATCGGCGGCCTCGCCCCCCTGCTGCGCGCGGCACAACGGGTCGTCATGGGAGACCCCTTCTCCCGCTACGTCCAACTCCTGCTGACGATCACCCGGGCCACCGACCTGATCGTCGTCGACGACGGCACGGCCACCATGGAGTTCGTCGGCCAGCTCGCCCGCGGCGAACGGCTGGTGCGCTGGCACCGCAAGGGCGGCCGCCCCGGCGCCCGCGACCTGCTCTTCGCCCCCGTCTCCTCCTCCGCCCGCCGCCGCCTGACCCCCGGCGCGGACCGGCGGGTGCAGGTCTTCTCCTCCATGCCGATGCGGGAGGTCCCCGCCGACGTCAGGGTCACCGCCAACCCCTTCGCCTGGACCCGCCACCGCTTCGGCCCGCCGCGCGTGACCAAGGGCGCCGACCTGGTCGGTACGTCCCTGGTCGAAACGGGCGTCGTGGACGGCGACCGCTATCTGCACGCCGTCGGCGTCCTCGCCGGCACCCACGGCGCCTCCCGCTACTTCGCCCACCGCCGCGAGAGCGCCGACAAGCTCCACCGGCTCGCCGTGGAGACCGGCCTGGAGGTCGTCCGCCCCGACCTCCCCCTCGAACTGATCGCCCGCAGAGGCCCGATCGGCCGCACCGTCCTCAGCTTTCCCTCCACCGTCGTCCACACCCTCCCCCTGGCCCTGGCCGGCACCGACGTACGCGTCGCCGTCTGCGACATCGACCCCTCCTGGCTCACCGAACACGCCTCCCCCCGCGCCCACGGCTTCCTGGCCGGCGTGACGGGCACGGCCCGGGGGGTGGACCGGCTGGCGGCGGTGAGCACGGTCTGAGCCCGAGGGCCGGGGCGGAAGCGGGGCCGCGGCGGACCCTTACTCCGGCCTGCGCGCCAGCAGGAACGCCCCTGGCCGCTTCGCCCCCTTGTCGGGCTCCAGGACGACGCGCGCCCTCATGTCGAACCCGGTGTCGAGGAGAAGGTCGGCGACCGTCTCCGGATCCCGCCAGAAGTAGTCGAGCCGGATCTCCTGCCCGAACCGCTCCGTCAGGCGCTGCTGTTCGCCGTTGCCCGTCTGGAAGGCGAGGAGGAGGCAGCCGCCCGGGACGAGGACCCGCCGGAACTCCCCCAGGACGGCGGGTAGTCGGTCGTCGGGTACGTGGATGACCGAGTACAGGGCCAGCAGGCCGCCCAGCGTGCCGTCGGGCAGGTCCAGGGACTCCATCGAGCCGACGTGGAAGCGCAGGTGGGGGTGGGTCCGGCGGGCGAGGGCCACCATGCGGGGCGAGACGTCGACGCCGAACACCGGTACGCCGAGGTCGTGCAGGCGCGCCGTCACATGCCCGGGCCCGCTGCCGACGTCCGCCACCGGCTCGTTCCCCCTGGCCTTCACCAGCTCGGCGAACCCGGAGAGCAGGGCCCGGGCCAGCGGGTGGTGGTCGAGGCCGTCGGGGAAGTGCCGGGCGTACTCCTCGGCGATCGCGTCGTACGACATCCGGGCATCCCGTACGTGGCCGAGGAGCGAGTCGGGACTCGGCAGGGCGTTCGATTCGCTCACGGGGGCGGACTCTAGTGGGCACGCGTGCACGACGGGCGGGACTCCGAGGTTTTCCGGTGTCTCCGGGTGGCGCTCGGGCCGCCCGCCCCCGCCCCCGCCCGTCGCACGACCCTCGGTACCCGCCACCCTCCCCTCACGCCGGCCGGTCCTCCTCCCAACGGCCGAATCCCCCGAAGAAGCTTTCCGGCGCCTCGCCCTCCCGCAGGTCGCCGCCTTCCGACGCCTCGCCCTGCCGCAGGTCACCGCCCTCCCACGCCCCGCCCCGCCGCACCTCGCCCCCCGCCACCGCCCCGTCGCCCTGCCACCACGGCCACCACCGTGCGACCGCCCACACCAGGCCCGCCAGCAGCCACCCCGCCAGGATCATCGCCGTCAGCCCGCCCAGGACCAGGAACGCCGTGCCGAGCAGGCCGTAGCGCGCCAGGAGCCCCGGATCCCAGCCGTGGCAGCCGCACGCCCACAGGGGCTCCGCCGCCGAGGCCCGCGTCAGTGTCGTCGTCATGGGGGCAACGTGCCCGCCCCACCCCCTGCCGTCGCGCAGCGTGGCGGAAACGGTGCACGGAGGTGATGCTTCCGGGACCGGGCCCCGCGCCGGTCCCGCTCCGTGGACATTCCCGGCGTGCTTGCCGTGGGCCGTGGTATCCGTGGAGAGAGGAAAAAAGTGGGATGGGTCAGAATTTCATGATCCACTCGGGCGAAGCCGACCGAGTTTACCCATCCCGAACGACAGCCATGCGCCGCGCGGCCAACTTTTCTTCCCCGAATGGGTTGAAGTTTTGTTGATCGGGTCAGTTGACCGCCCCGGCGTCCTACCCTTCAGAGGGTGAAGCAACTGATGTCCCGAGAGTCCGAGGCCGATACCGCCGGGGAAGCCATGCTCCCCGGCACCCTTCCGGAGTCCCTGCGCGCCGAGCTCGTCGCCTTCCGCCGCGACCTGCACATGCACCCCGAGCTGGGCAACCAGGAGTTCCGCACGACCGCCGCGATCAAGGAGCGCCTGGAGAAGGCGGGCCTGAAGCCGCGCGTGCTCTCCAGCGGGACCGGGCTCATCTGTGACATCGGCGACTGGGCGGACGGCATCCCCGTCCTCGCCATGCGCGCCGACATCGACGCGCTGCCCATCCCGGACACGAAGACCGAGTGCGCGTACCGCTCGACCGTGCCCGACCGCGCGCACGCCTGCGGCCACGACGTGCACACCACCGTCGTCCTCGGCGCCGGCCTGGTCCTCGCCGACCTGAACCGCCAGGGCCTGCTCCCGCGGCCGGTGCGGCTGATCTTCCAGCCCGCCGAGGAGGTGCTGCCGGGCGGTGCGGCGGACGCCATCGAGGACGGCGCGCTGGACGGCGTCGGCCGGATCATCGCCGTGCACTGCGACCCCCGGGTCGACGCCGGCCTGATCGGACTGCGGGCGGGCGCCATCACCTCGGCCTGCGACCGCCTGGAGATCGCCCTCGACGGGCCCGGCGGCCACACCGCCCGCCCGCACCTGACCACCGACCTGGTCACCGCCGCCGCCCGGGTCGTCACCGACGTCCCCGCGCTCGTCGGCCGCCGCGTCGACACGCGCGCCGGACTCGCGGTGACCTGGGGCCGGATCGACTGCGGCCACGCCCCGAACGTCATCCCGCAGCACGCCGAGCTGTCGGGCACCGTGCGCTGCCTGGACATCGAGGCCTGGCGGCAGGCGCCCGACCTCGTGGTCGCCGCGATCGACGAGATCGCCAACCTGCACCGCGCCAAGTCCGAGATCAACTACGTCCGCGGCGTCCCCCCGGTCGTCAACGACGCCGACGTCACCGGTCTGCTGCGTGAGGCCATGGTCGCCCGGCACGGCGAGGAGTCCGTCGAGGGCACCGAGCAGAGCCTCGGCGGCGAGGACTTCTCCTGGTACCTGGAGCGCGTGCCCGGCGCCATGGCCCGCCTCGGCGTCCGCCACCCGGGCGAGCGCACCGTCCGTGATCTGCACCAGGGCGACTTCGACGCCGACGAGTCCGCGATCAAGGTCGGCGTGGAACTGTTCACCGCCGCCGCACTGCTCGACGCGGCGACCCGAGTGGCCTGAGCGCACTCAGGGTGGTCTGAACGCGACCGAGTGGCCCGAGTACGCCCGGAGCAGTCCGAACGCGACCGAGTGTGGCCTGAGCGCGCCCGGAGCGGTCTGAACGCGACCCGGGTGGCCAAAGGCGCCGGAGTGGCCTGAGGGCCACTCGACAGCCGGGCGAAGGGATGCCGGAAAGGCGCCCCTTCGCCCGGCTGTGTCATCCGGGCGTAACCGGGGGGACCCGGTTGCGACGCGGGGGCGGCACGAATCGATAACGGCCGGGAGAAACCCCGTTCCCCTCCCCTTCTACGCGCGTTACTGTGCGCGAAATCAGCCACCCGGAACGGCCTGTTGGGGAAGCCGCACCGGAGGCGCCGAATGGGGACTTGCGGGCCGGTCGACGGCGCCGTGGGGATGAAGGGGTGCTTGCTGTGCGTCGGATATCTCGGAAAGCCACAATTTCCCGGGCGGCGGCGACCGTCGCGGTCGTCGCGCTCGCGGCCGCCGGCTGCGGCGAGTCCAGCACCGGCTCGAAGGCCGGTGACCAGGAGTCCGGCACGTACTCCGGCAAGGGCATCGGCCTTGCGTACGACATCGGCGGCCGGGGCGACCAGTCGTTCAACGACGCCGCCTACGCCGGTTTCCAGAAGGCCGACAAGGAGTTCGGCATCGGCGGCCGGGACGTCGAGCCGCAGGACGGCGAGTCGGACGCGGACAAGGTGCAGCGCCTGACCCAGCTCGCCCAGGCCGGCTACAACCCGGTGATCGGCGTCGGCTACATCTACGCGGGCGCCGTCAAGGAGGTCGCCGCGAAGTTCCCGGACACCACCTTCGGGATCATCGACGACGAGACGGTCCAGGCCAAGAACGTCGCCGACATGGTCTTCCACGAGGAGCAGGCCTCCTACCTGGCGGGCGTCGCCGCCGCCAAGGCCTCCAAGAAGGGCCACATCGGCTTCATCGGCGGCGTGGACATCCCGCTGATCCACAAGTTCGAGGCCGGCTACGTCCAGGGCGCCAAGTCGGTCAACCCGAACATCAAGATCGAGTCGCAGTACCTGACGGAGACCCCCCAGGAGGGCGGCTTCTCCAGCCCCGACAAGGGCAAGGCGGGGGCCGGCGGTCAGATCGACGCCGGCGCCGACGTCATCTACCACGCGGCCGGCCTCTCCGGTCAGGGTGTGATCTCCGAGGCCGCCTCCAAGAAGGTGTGGGCCATCGGCGTCGACTCCGACCAGTACAACCAGAGCTCGCTGGCCGCGTACAAGGACTACATCCTCGGCTCCGCGCTGAAGAACGTCGACGGCGCGGTCTACGACCTGGCGAAGTCCGTCCACGAGGGCAAGCCCCTGTCCGGCGTGGTCCGCGGCAGCCTCTCCAACAACGGGGTCGGCTTCGCCGACTCCAACCCCAAGTTCAAGGCCATGACCGACGTCGTCGCCGCCGTGAACGCGGCCAAGCAGGACATCATCGACGGCAAGGTCACGGTCAACACCAAGTAACACTTTCGCCCGGCCCCGATCCGGCCCCGATCCGGCTTCTCTACGCCCTTCCGGGCGTCCTTGCAGACCAGCGCCCCTTGCCTCGCGCAAGGGGCGCTGCGCTGTCCGTAGTCTGGACAGCAACTGTGGCCACAGCTCGATAACGGACCGGACAGAAGGGTTTTTCCGTCAGGTCTACGCGCGTTACGCTGCGGCGGAACCAGCGCCTGGTATGGGCGCTTGCACAAAGGAGTCTCGTTCCATGCGCCGGGTGTCCCGTATCGCCGTTGCGGGTGTTGCTACCGCAGCCCTCGCCGTCACCGTTTCCGCCTGCGGAACCTCGTCCAAGTCGGCCTCCAGCGGCGACGACAAGAACCTGGGCCTCGCCCTCGCCTACGACATCGGCGGCAAGGGCGACCAGTCCTTCAACGACGCCGCCACCGCGGGCATGGACAAGGCCGACAAGGAGTTCGGCTACAAGTCGACCGCGGTCGAGCCGCAGGACGGCGAGTCCGACGCGGACAAGGTGCAGCGCCTGGAGAGCCTGGCCAAGCAGGGCTACAACCCGGTGATCGGCGTCGGCTTCGCCTACGCGTCGGCCGTCGCGGAGGTCTCGGCCAAGTACCCGAAGACCACCTTCGGCATCGTCGACGACGAGAGCAAGACGGGCGCCAACGTCGCCAACCTGGTCTTCCACGAGGAGCAGGCCTCCTACCTGGCCGGCGTCGCCGCCGCCAAGGTCACCAAGTCCAACGTGGTCGGCTTCATCGGCGGTGTGGACATCCCGCTGATCCACAAGTTCGGGGCCGGCTTCAAGCAGGGCGTCCAGGACACCAAGAAGGGCGTCACGGTCAAGGAGCAGTACCTGACCGAGACGGCCCAGGAGGGCGGCTTCTCCAGCCCCGACAAGGGTGAGAGCGCCGCCGAGGGCCAGATCGACGCCGGTGCGGACGTCGTCTACGCCGCCGCCGGCCTGTCCGGCCAGGGCGTCATCAAGGCCGCCAGCGCCAACAAGATCTGGGCGATCGGTGTCGACTCCGACCAGTACAAGCAGGACGCGCTGAAGGCGTACAAGGACGCGATCCTGACCTCGGCCATGAAGAACGTCGAGGGCGCGGTCTACGAGCTGGCCAAGTCCGTCGAGGACGGCAAGCCCGCGACCGGCGTGATCCGCGGCAGCCTGGAGAACGGCGGCGTGAGCCTGTCGAACTCCAACCCGGTCTTCGCCAACAACAAGGACATCCAGGACGCCGTCAAGAAGGCCGAGGAAGGCATCAAGAACGGCACCATCAAGGTGAAGACCTCCTGACCGGAGTGTCGTAGGCCTGTCGAAGGCATGGCCAAAGAAGCGCTGTAATGGCAGCGTTACGACCTCGGAACGGGGCACGGGAAGCATGACTCCCCGCGCCCCGTTCGCGCGGCAGAATGCTCGGAACGGATCGGGTACTGGTAAGAGCCGATCAGGTCCGGGCACTATTTAAAGCAGGGGCGCTACGCGCGTAGAGCGGCCCCTTTCCCGAGGAGAGTGCGCCATCGACGCGTCCAGCAGCCCTCCGCTCACCGCCCAGTCGACAGTCGCGGTAGAGCTCGCGGGCATCACCAAGCGATTCCCCGGTGTCGTCGCCAACCACGACATCCACCTGACCGTCCGCAAGGGCACCGTGCACGCCCTCGTCGGCGAGAACGGCGCCGGCAAGTCGACCCTGATGAAGATCCTCTACGGCATGCAGAAGCCGGACGAGGGCACCATCGCGGTCGACGGCGAGCAGGTGAGCTTCTCCAGCCCCGCCGACGCCATCACGCGCGGCATCGGCATGGTCCACCAGCACTTCATGCTCGCGGACAACCTGACCGTCCTGGAGAACGTGGTGCTCGGCAGCGAGAAGCTGTACGGCATCGGCGGCGGCGCCCGCAGGAAGATCAAGGAGATCTCCGACCGCTACGGCCTGGGCGTACGCCCCGACGCCCTGGTCGAGGACCTCGGTGTCGCCGACCGCCAGCGCGTGGAGATCCTCAAGGTCCTCTTCCGCGGCGCCAAGACCCTCATCCTCGACGAGCCGACCGCCGTCCTGGTCCCGCAGGAGGTCGACGCGCTCTTCGCCAACCTGCGCGAGCTGAAGTCCGAGGGCCTCTCCGTCATCTTCATCTCCCACAAGCTGGGCGAGGTGCTCTCCGTCGCCGACGAGATCACCGTCATCCGGCGCGGCACCACCGTCGGCACGGCCGTGCCCTCCGAGACCACCCCGCGCCAGCTCGCCGAGATGATGGTCGGCAGCGAGCTGCCCACCCCGGAGACCGCCGAGTCCACGGTCACCGACCAGCCCGTCATCGAGGTGCGCAACCTCACCGTCTACGCCAGCGGCGGCGCCTCCCTCGGCATCGAGGCCGAGCCCGCGGTCGGCGGGGTCACCGGCGGTCTCTCCGAGGCCGGCGGCGAGGTCAAGAAGGTCCTCGACGACGTCACCTTCACCATCCACGCCGGTGAGGTCATGGGCATCGCCGGTGTCGAGGGCAACGGCCAGACCGAGCTGATCGACGCGCTGATCGGCACCAAGCACGCCGACTCGGGCACCATCGCCTTCCTCGGCGAGGACATCACCCCCTGGCCCACCCGCCGGCGGCGCGAGTCCGGCGTCGGCTACATCCCCGAGGACCGCCACCGCCAGGGCCTGCTCCTGGAGGCCCCCCTCTGGGAGAACCGCATCCTCGGCCACGTCACCGAGGCCCCCAACGCCAAGGGCTTCTGGCTCAACCCCAAGGGCGCCCAGGCCGACACCCGCCGGATCGTCGAGGAGTTCGACGTCCGCACCCCCGGTATCGACGTCACCGCCGCCTCCCTCTCCGGCGGCAACCAGCAGAAGCTGATCGTCGGCCGTGAGATGAGCCACAACCCGAAGTTCCTGATCGCCGCCCACCCCACCCGCGGTGTGGACGTCGGCGCGCAGGCGCAGATCTGGGACCGCATCCGCGAGGCCCGCCGCGAGGGTCTCGCCGTGCTGCTGATCTCCGCCGACCTGGACGAGCTCATCGGTCTGTCGGACACCCTCCGGGTGATCTACGACGGCAGGCTGGTCGCCGACGCCGACCCCGCGGCCATCACCCCGGAGGAGCTGGGCTCGGCCATGACCGGTGCCGCGTCCGGGCACCTCGAGCACGTCGAAGAAGAAGCCGCCCCGGAGGACGAGGCCCGATGAAGAAGTTCGACAAGGAGCGCCTGCTCCTCGCGGTGGCCGGCCCGGTCATCGCGCTTGTCTCGGCGATCCTGCTGACCTCGGTCGTGCTGATCGCCTCCGGCAAGAACCCGTTCGAGCCGTACGGCCTGATGCTGGAGCAGATCCCCTACTCCGACGTCCAGGTCCTGATCATCAACCAGGCCTCGCTGTACTACATCGCCGCCCTCGCGGTCGCCCTCGGCTTCCGCATGAACCTGTTCAACATCGGCGTCGACGGCCAGTACCGCCTCGCCGCCATGATGACCGCGGTGGTCGGCGCGCACGTGGCGCTGCCGTCCTTCCTCCAGGTCCCGCTGCTGCTGCTCGTCGGCGCGCTCACCGGCGCGTTCTGGGCGGGCATCGCGGGCATCCTGAAGGTCACCCGCGGCGTCAGCGAGGTCGTCGCGACGATCATGCTCAACGCGATCGCCACCAGCCTCATCGGCTACCTCACCCTCCGCGAGAACTTCGGCGTGCTGGTCGGCGACAACGTCACGACCGGCGAGATGAAGGAGTCGGGCTGGGTGCCCGGCATCGACCTGGGCGAGGACGTCGGCGAGATCTACGGCCTGGTCTTCCTCGCCGTGGCCCTCGGCATCGGCTACTGGGTCGTCCTCAACCGCACCCGCTTCGGCTTCGACCTGCGGGCCACCGGTGAGTCCGAGACGGCCGCCGCCGCCTCCGGCGTCAACGCCAAGCGCATGGTCCTCACCGCGATGCTGATCTCCGGTGGCGTCGCCGGTCTGTCCGGACTGCCGCTGCTGCTCGGCGACGCCCACACCTACAGCCTCAGCTTCCCGGCCGGTCTCGGCTTCACCGCCATCGGCATCGCCCTGCTCGGCCGCAACAACCCCGGCGGCATCGCCCTCGCCGCCCTGCTGTGGGCCTTCCTGGAGAAGACCTCCCCGGCCCTCGACTACGCCACCCCGGTGGCGTACGAGAAGGAGATCGCCACGATCATGCAGGGCCTGATCGTCTTCGCGGTCGTCATCTCCTACGAGGCCGTCCGCCAGTGGGGCCTGCGCCGCCAGCAGAAGCGGGTCGGCGCCGAGCTCGCCGCGGAGGCCGCCAAAAACAACGCCAACAAGGAGGTGGCGGCCTGATGTCCACCGCGACCATCGCCAAGCCGCAGGCGAAGCAGCCCGGCAAGGGCGGCCGCCGCATGTCTCTCCCGGTACTCCTGCTGATCATCGCGGGCGTGCTGGTCCTCACCTCGGTCGTCCGCCTGATCAGCGGCGCGGACGGCATCACCTCGACCGGCCAGATGTCCACCGCCCTGCGCCTGGCCGTCCCGATCGGCCTCGCCGGTCTCGGCGGTCTGTGGGCCGAGCGCGCGGGCGTCGTCAACATCGGCCTCGAGGGCATGATGATCCTCGGCACCTGGTTCGGCGCCTGGGCCGGCTACCAGTGGGGTCCGTGGACCGGTGTCGTCTTCGGCATCATCGGCGGCGCGCTCGGTGCCGTCCTGCACGCCATCGCCACCGTGACCTTCAACGTCAACCACATCGTCTCCGGTGTGGCGCTGAACATCCTGGCCCTCGGCACCACCCGCTACCTGTCGAAGTTCACCTTCGAGGAGGCCCCGCAGGGCTCCTCCAAGCAGTCCCCGCCGATCGAGTCGCTGGGCACCTTCGACATCCCCGGCCTGTCCAGTTGGCTGGAGACCCTGAACGGCAAGCACTGGTTCCTGGTCTCCGACATCGCCGGCCTGGTCGGCGGCCTGGTCACCAACCTCTCGCCGCTCACCGTGGTCGCGATCGCCCTCGTCCCGGCCACCTGGTACGTGCTGTGGCGCACCGCGTTCGGTCTGCGCCTGCGCTCCTGCGGCGAGAACCCGGTCGCCGCCGAGTCCCTCGGTGTGAACGTCTACAAGTACAAGTACATCGCCGTGATCATCTCGGGCGGTTTCGCCGGCCTCGGCGGCGCCTTCCTGTCGATCGTCGCGTCCAACGTGTACCTGGACGGCCAGACCGCCGGCCGCGGCTACATCGGCCTCGCCGCGATGATCTTCGGCAACTGGATGCCGGGCGGCCTCGCCCTCGGCGCCGGCCTGTTCGGCTACACCGACAGCCTCAACCTGCGCGGCGGCACCACCAACGTCCACGCGCTGATCCTGCTGCTGGCGATCCTGCTGGTGTTCGGCGCGGCCTACCTGGCCTGGAAGAAGAAGTACGTCTCCGCCGTCGTCACGCTGGTGATCTCGGCCCTGATGTTCGTCTGGTACACCAGCGTGGACGAGGTCCCGCGCCAGGTGGTCTCCGCGGCCCCGTACCTCGTCACCCTGCTGGTGCTCTCGCTGTCCGCCCAACGCCTGCGCATGCCCAAGGCGGACGGCCTGCCCTACCGGAAGGGGCAGGGCAAGTGACCGCCGTCGACTGGGAGAAGCTGCGTGCGGTGGCCCAGGACGCCATGTCCCGGGCGTACGCCCCGTACTCCGGCTACCCGGTCGGCGTGGCGGCCCTCGTCGACGACGGGCGGATCGTGTCGGGCTGCAACGTCGAGAACGCCTCGTACGGGCTCGGCCTGTGCGCCGAGTGCGGGCTGGTCTCGGAGCTGCAGAACACCGGCGGCGGCCGGCTCACCCACTTCACGTGCGTGGACGGCCGGGGGGAGATCCTCGTCCCGTGCGGCCGCTGCCGTCAGCTGCTGTACGAGTTCGGCGGCCCGGACCTGCTGCTGGAGACGCCGGAGGGGATCCTGCCGCTGGCGGAGATGCTCCCGCAGGCCTTCGGCCCCGACCACCTCAGGTAACTCCTGTGCGGCCCCTCCGCCCGGTGCATCCGGTCGGAGGGGCCGGGCACCGTCCAGAAATCTTCTGTACCTCGGAAGGAAAGCCATGGCCATGGACGCCATCTCCGTCATCCGCACCAAGCGGGACCGCGGCGAGCTCAGCGACGAGCAGATCGACTGGGTCATCGACGCGTACACCCGCGGCGAGGTCGCCGACGAGCAGATGTCCGCGCTCGCCATGGCGATCCTGATCAACGGCATGAACCGCCGCGAGATCGCGCGCTGGACGGCCGCGATGATCGCCTCCGGCGAGCGCATGGACTTCTCGTCCCTGTCCCGCCCGACCGCCGACAAGCACTCCACGGGCGGTGTCGGCGACAAGATCACCCTCCCGCTGGCCCCGCTGGTCGCCGCCTGCGGCGCGGCCGTCCCGCAGCTGTCCGGCCGCGGCCTCGGCCACACCGGCGGCACCCTGGACAAGCTGGAGTCGATCCCGGGCTGGCGCGCGCTGCTGTCGAACGAGGAGATGCTGTCCGTACTCGGCGGGACGGGCGCGGTGATCTGTGCGGCGGGCGACGGCCTTGCCCCCGCGGACAAGAAGCTGTACGCGCTGCGCGACGTCACCGGCACGGTCGAGGCGATCCCCCTGATCGCCTCCTCGATCATGTCGAAGAAGATCGCCGAAGGCACCGGCTCTTTGGTCCTGGACGTGAAGGTCGGCACCGGCGCCTTCATGAAGACCATCGAGGACGCGCGCGAGCTGGCGTCGACGATGGTCGGCCTGGGCACGGACCACGGCGTCAGGACCGTCGCCCTGCTGACGGACATGTCGACCCCGCTGGGCCTGACGGCGGGCAACGCCCTCGAGGTGCGCGAGTCGGTGGAGGTCCTGGCCGGCGGCGGCCCGTCGGACGTGGTGGAGCTGACGATCGCCCTGGCCCGCGAGATGCTCGACGCGGCCGGCGTGTGGGACGCCGACCCGGTGAAGGCACTCGCCGACGGCTCCGCGATGGACGTCTGGCGCCGCATGATCGCGGCCCAGGGCGGCGACCCCGACGCCCCCCTGCCCACCTCCCGCGAACAGCATGTCGTCAAGGCCCCGTCCTCCGGCGTCCTGACCCGCCTCGACGCCTACGACATCGGCATCGCCGCCTGGCGCCTGGGTGCCGGCCGCGCCCGCAAGGAGGACTCGGTGCAGGCGGCGGCGGGCGTCGAGCTCCACGCCAAGCCGGGTGACTCGGTGACCGAGGGCCAGCCCCTGCTGACGCTGCACACCGACACCCCGGAGCGGTTCGCGTACGCGCTCGAGGCGGTGGACGGCTCCTACGACATCGCCGCCCCCGGCACGGCGTACTCGGCGTCGCCGGTGGTGCTGGAGCGGATCGCCTGAGGTTCTCCTGCGGGGCCGGTGAATCCAGCCCTTCCGGGGTTCTCTCGGCGGGGGCCGGTGAGTCCAGCCCGTCCGGCGTGTGAGGACGGGGCCCGTTCAGGGCCGACGCGGGGGTCGGGGGCGGCAGCCCCCGGGGGACGGGGACGGGACGGACGGGTAGGGGCGGCGGGGGCGGGGAAACGAACGCCGCACGCCCCCGGTCGTCACCCGAAGGCACCCCCCTCCGCGAAGGCGAGCGCGGCGAAGCGCTCGCCCATGCGGCGATGCGTCGCGGCATCGGGATGCAGCTGATCCGGCAGCGGCAGCTCCGTCGCGTCGCCCTCGCCGTACAGCTCCCGCCCGTCGAGGTGGTGCAGGTTCGGGTCGTCGGCCGCCCGCTGCGCCACGATCCGGGCCAGCTCGTCGCGGATGACGCGCAGGGTCAGCTTCCCGCCCGCGACCTCCGCCCGGTCGCCCATGGGGACGAACCGCAGCCGTCCGCTGCCGAGGTCGCCGAGGTCGGGGACGCTGGGTCCGGGTGTCTCCTCGTGCATGGGGCACAGGACCGGCGAGACGACCAGCAGCGGTGTGGCGGGGTGGCCCTCCCGGATGGTGTCCAGGAAGCCGTGGACGGCCGGGGTGAAGGCGCGCAGCCTCATCAGGTCGGCGTTGACCAGGTTGATGCCAATCTTCACGCTGATCAGGTCGGCGGGGGTGTCCCGGAGGACGCGCGCGGTGAACGGGTCGAGCAGGGCGCTGCCGGCCAGCCCCAGGTTGACCAGCTCCACGCCGCCGAGACGGGCGGCCAGCGCGGGCCAGATGGCGGTGGGGCTCGCGGCGTCGGAGCCGTGGCTTATCGAGCTGCCGTGGTGCAGCCAGACCCTGCGGTCCGGGTCGGCCGGTGCGGGGTCGACGGGGGCGTCGGTGCGCAGGGCGACGAGTTCGGTCCTCTCGTTGTGCGGCAGCCAGATCTCGATGTCCTTGCTGCCCTCGGGCAGGTCGGTGAAGCGGACCGTGCCGGGGGAGCCCGGCCGGTGCTCGAAGGTGCCGGTGGTCATGTCGATGGTCAGGGTGTGGCCGCCGGTCACACTGCCCTGGGCGGTCAGGCGCCCGTCGACGAGCAGGTCGTAGACGCCGTCGGGGCGGGGTGGGGCGCCCACGTAGTCCCGCTTGGTGGGGAGCGTGTCCAGTTCCACGGCGGTGGCGCGGGTGCGGAAGGCCAGGCGGACGCCGGAGGGCTGGGCCTCGGCCATCGCGAGTTGTCCGTCGGCGCACTGGGCGCGGGCGGCGGCGGGCAGGCGGTGCGGCAGGATGCCGTGCTCGGTGCGCTCGATCTCCAGGGCGCCGCGCAGCAGGTCGGCGGTGAGCGGGGTGGTGATCCAGGTGGCTTCGGGGGGCATGGACACGTCCTGTTCGATCGAACGGTGGGGGGCGTTCGGTGCCGTCATGGCGTCGGGGTCGCCGTGGGCCAGTTGCGCAGCAGGCTGTCGAGGGCGTTCAGGATGTGTGCCCAGGACTCCTGGGAGTCGGGGGCGCTGTGGCTGAAGCCGCCGGCCAGTTCCAGGCTGACGTAGCCGTGGAAGACGCTGCCCAGGAGGCGGACCGCGTGGGTCTGGTCCGGTTCGCCGAGGTCGTAGCCGCGCAGGATCGCCCGGGTCATCTGGGAGTGGCGGACGCCCGCGCCGGCCGCGGCTGCCGTCGGGTCGAGTCTGAACCGGGCCGCGTCATAGCGGCCGGGGTGTTCGCGGGCGTAGTCGCGGTACACGTTCGCCAGGGCGGCCAGGGCGTCCTTGCCCGCGCGGCCGGCCAGTGCGGCGGATCCTCGGTCGGCCAGCTCCTCGAGGGCGAGCAGGGCGATCCTCGTCTTGAGGTCGTGGGAGTTGGCGAGGTGCGAGTAGAGGCTCGCGACCTTGACGTCGAAGCGGCGGGCGAGCGCCGAGACGGTCACGTGGTCGAAGCCGACCTCGTCGGCCAGTTCGGCACCGGCTTGGGTGAGGCGCTGAGGCGTCAGACCCACACGCGCCATGGCTGTCTCCTATGTGCTTTCGGCAGATGGTGGAATGCAGTGTGAATCTGCCTAAAACCTTTAGGCAAGGGGTGCGTGTGTTAGGCGGTGCCGACGCGATGAGTTGTGCGGGCGGCGGCGGTCTACCCGTCGTGGATGCGATGACACCGCCCGTACTCGTGGTGGCCGGACCCGTCACCCGGAACCGGCTGACGGGACTCTGTGACGACGTACGGACGCTGCTGGAGAGCACTCGGGCCGGGGTGGTGGTGTGCGATGTCGCCGGGCTCGGGCCGCCTGGGCTCACGGCCGTCGACCTGCTGGCCCGGCTTCGGCTGGCTGCCCGGCGGGCCGGGGGAGATATCCGGCTGCGGGATCCCGACCCCGCGCTATGCGCCCTGCTCGACCTCGTCGGGCTCCGCTTCCAGGTGGAGGGGGAGGCCGAAGAGGGGGAACCAGCGCTGGGTGTCGAGGAAGAAGTGGAATCCGGTGAGGCGGCCGTCTGAGATCTCCAGGACCTGTATCGCCCACGGCACGAAGCCGCTCGCCTCCGGGTCCGGCTTGTACTGGGCGAACCCCGGCAGGCCGTTGACCTGGACCGGCAGCAGACGGGAGCCCTCGCAGGCGGATCCGATCGTGGTCATGAAGCCCGCGATGTCGTCGTGGCCCGTCAGCCACAGGTCGAACGGCGGCATCGTCATGACCGCGTCCTCGTGGAGGAGGGCCGTCAGCGCCGTCATGTCGTAGCCCTCGAAGGCGGCCACATAGCGCTCCAGGAGCTTCTGCTGCTCCTCGTCCAGGGGGTCCGACACGGCCGCGTCGGCGCTCCTGTCCTGCTGCTCGGCGAGGGTCGCGCGGGCCCGCTGGAGCGCGCTGTTGACCGAGGCGACCGTGGTGCCGAGCAACTCGGCGACCTCGCTCGCCCGCCACGCCAGCACCTCGCGCAGGATCAGCACCGCCCGCTGCTTGGGCGGGAGCTGCTGGAGCGCGGCCATGAAGGCGAGCCGCACCGACTCCTTGGCGACGGCCGCCTCCGCCGGGTCCTCGACCGTGGGCAGCACGCGCGCGTCCGGCATCGGCTCCAGCCAGGTGTTGTCCGGGCGGGGCGAGAGCGCCGCCCGGGCGAGCGGAGTGGACTCCGACAGGTCCATCGGGCGGGCGCGCTTGTTGCCCGCCGACAGCATGTCCAGGCACACGTTCGTCGCGATGCGGTACAGCCACGAGCGCAGGCTGGAGCGGCCCTCAAACCTGTCGTAGCTCCGCCAGGCGCGCACCAGCGTGTCCTGCACCGCGTCCTCGGCCTCGAAGGAGGAACCGAGCATCCGGTAGCAGTAGCCGGTCAGCTCGACCCGGTGCTTCTCCAGCATCGCGTCGAGGTCGTCCCTCGTCGCCGTACCGTTGGTCATCGTCGTCCACCCACCCCTGTGGCCGTGCTGTCACGCGCCTGTGCGCCCAGTACTCCGGAAGCTACCGCAGCCCACTGACAATGGCCCGCCGAGCCTTCGAAGGCCCAGGTCAGACCAGTTGCTTCACGGACATCAGCAGATGCCGGTGGGCCTCCGGTCCCGCCGCCGCGCCCAGCAGCGCCCGCTGGCCCGTCCCCAGCAGCTCCAGCCGCAGACCCGGCGCCTCGAAGGAGGCCAGCGCGTCCAGCAGGTACGCCGGGTTGAAGGCCACCGTGACCTCCTCGGCGCCGCTCAGCACGGCCGGCAGTCGCTGCGTCGCCACGTCGTCGCCGAACCCGGCCCGCAGCAGGACGGACCCCGCCGAGAAGTCCAGCCGTACCGGACTGTTCGCCTCCGCCACCACCGCGACCCGCCGCACGGCCTCCGTCAGCGCCTCGCGCTCCACCTCGGCGACCGAGGCCCCCGCCATGTCGAACAGCCGGCCGTACCCCGGCAGCCGCCCGTCCAGCCGCCGTACGACCGACCGCATCCGTCCGCCCTCGAAGCCCAGGGGGCCGCCGGCGCCGGGCCCGCGCTCCAGCCCGATCCGCACGCTTGCGCACCGCGCCAGCGAGCGCGCCACGTCGAGCAGACGACGCGCGGGCAGCAGGGCTTCCACTGCCGCCTCCCCGTCCGCGCCGGTCTGCGTCGTGGTCTCCGGCTTCCACTCCAGCCGCCGCACCGCGAACCGGTACCGGTCGGACGCCGACAGCGTCATCTCGTCGCCTTCCAGGCGGAATTGCACGCCCGTCAGTACCGGGAGCGTGTCGTCGCGGCCCGCCGCCACCGCGACCTGGGCGACAGCCGTGGCGAACGCGGCCGCGTCCACGGTGCCGTACGCCTCCGGCGGCGCGGGCGGGGTGGGGTACTCCTCGCGCGGCAGGGTCGACAGGCCGAAGCTCGTGCCGCCCGCCTCGACCGTGAAACGGGATCCGTCCAGGGCGCAGCTCACCGGGCCGTCCGGCAGCACCTTGCAGATGTCCAGCAGCCGGCGCCCGAGGACGAGCACCCGCCCGTCCGCCGTCCCCTCGACGTCCGTCTCGATCCGCGCCGCCGTCTCGAAGTCGAACCCCGACACGCTCAGCCGTCCCGCCGACACCTCCAGCAGCAGCCCGCCCAGCACCGGGACCGGCGTCCGGGCCGGCAGGGCGCGGGCCGCCCACGCCACCGCCTCGACGAGGTCACCGCGGTCGACCCTGAACTCCATGAACGAACCCCCTGCTCGGACCGGTTGTCGCCGCCGAAGCTAGCGGCGGCCACTGACAACCGGTTCCGAGCAGGGGGAAGGCGGGGGAAGCGCGAGGCCTCAGTGCGCGGCCACCGGCCCCCGCCGGGACTGCAGGCGCGCCGCCCGGGTCCCGAACACGGTGATCGTCACGACCCCGAGCACCGCCAGGACACCCACGCCGACCGTGCCGGCCCAGCCGCCCGCGTGGAAGGCGAGCGCGCCGACCGTGCTGCCCGCGCTGGAGCCGATGTAGTACGCGGACTGGTAGAGGGCGGAGGCCTGCGCGCGGCCGGTGGTCGCCGTCTTGCTGACGGCCGAGGACGCCACCGCGTGGCCCGCGAAGAAGCCCGACGTGATCAGGACCAGGCCCAGCAGGACCAGGGCGAGGGAGTCCGCCAGGGAGAGCAGCAGACCCGTCGCCGTGGTGCCGCCGGCCAGGTAGAGCGCCCCGCGCCGGCCCAGGCGGCCGACCAGCCGGCCCGCCGTCGACGCCGACACCGTACCCACCAGGTACACCAGGAAGATCGAGCCGACGATGCCCTGGGGGAGCGAGAACGGCTCCTCCGTCAGGCGGTAACCGATCACCGTGTACACGCCGCCGAAGACCGTCATGAACAGCGCGCCGATCGCGTACAGACGGCACAGCAGCGGGTTGGCGAGGTGGTCGCGGACCGTGCGGACCAGGACGCGCGGACGCAGCGAGCCCGGGGTGAAGTGCCGCGGCGCCGGCAGCAGCAGACGGAAGGCCACCGCGCAGGCCACCGCGACCGCGCCGATCACCCCGACGGCGACCCGCCAGCCCCACTCCTGCGCGACCCAGCCGGTGATGACCCGGCCGCTCATCCCGCCGACGCTGTTGCCCGCCACGAACAGACCGATCGCCGTGATCAGGGCCTTCGGGCGGACCTCCTCGGCCAGGTAGGCGGTGGCGGAGGCGGGCAGCCCGGCCAGGGCCGCGCCCTGCACCCCGCGCAGCACGACCAGCGTGCCCAGCGACGGGGCGAAGGGGACCAGCAGACCCACGCCCACCGCGACCGCCAGCGAGACCGTCATCACCGCACGGCGGCCGTAGCGCTCCGACAGGGCGCTCATCGGCAGGACGAACAGCGCCAGCCCGCCGGTCGCCGCCGCCACCGTCCAGCTCGCCTCGCTCGCCGCGACCCCGAACTCGCCGGAGATCAGCGGCAGCAGCGCCTGCGTGGAGTACAGGAGGGCGAAGGTCGCCACGCCGGCCAGGAAGAGGGCGAAGCTCATCCGGCGGTAGCCGGGACCGCCCGGGGCCATACGGGAGTCGGAGGACGAAGAGGAGGGGAAGGAGGGAGTGGTCGTGACGGCGCCCACGGTGGTGGACGCCCCGGTACTGGCGGGAGACATGCCTCGAACCTACGGACGACCTCGCTCATCCGTCCAATGCACGGAATCGTCATAATCGTTCCCATGGCGCATCAGCAGAGGTCACAGCCCCACCTGTCACAGTCCAGTGACACAGAAGACATCGTCACACTGCTCGCCCCGCGGCTCGCGTACTTCGCGGGCGTCGCCCGCACCGAACACGTCACGCGGGCCGCGCAGGAGATGCAGGTCCCGCAGTCGACCCTCTCCCGGGCCATGGTCCGCCTCGAGCAGGACCTCGGCGTCGACCTGTTCGCCCGCCGCGGCCGGACCGTCTCCCTCACCCCCGCCGGACGCACCTTCCTCACTTCCGTCGAACGCGCCCTCGCCGAGATCGAGAAGGCCGCCGACGCGGTGCGCGCCGACGCCGACGCGGCCACCGGCAAGGTCGCCTTCGGATTCCTGCACACCATGGGCGCGGAGACCGTCCCCGGCCTGATCCACGCCTTCCGCGCCGACCACCCCCGCGTCCGCTTCAGCCTCGTCCAGAACTACGGCGAGGCCATGCTGGAGCGGCTCCGGGCGGGCGACCTCGACCTGTGCCTGACCTCACCGGTCCCGGACGCCCCCGACCTCGTCGCCCGCCGCCTCGACGAGCAGAAACTCCGCCTGGTCGTCCCCGCCGACCACCGCCTCGCCGCCCGCAGGCGTGTCCGCCTCGCCGAGGCCGCCGACGAGGCCTTCGTCACCCTGGAACCCGGCTACGGCCTGCGCCGCATCACCGACGACCTCTGCCAGGAGGCCGGCTTCCGCCCCCGGGTCGCCTTCGAGGGCGAGGAGGCGGAAACCCTGCGGGGCCTGGTGGCGGCCGGCCTCGGCGTCGCCCTCCTGCCCCCGCCCGCCTTCCCCCGCCCCGGCGTGGTGGAACTGACGGTCACGGCTCCGCGCGCGGTGCGCGAGATCGGCGTGGCCTGGCTGGACGGCCACCCGGACACACCACCGGTGGCCGCGTTCAAGAAGTTCCTGCTGTCCCGGCGCGGGAACCTGCTGGCCTGAAGAAGCGCCCCTCCGCTACCGCCGCAACGACCTGCCGAACCCCGCGGCCAACGGCATCCTCAACCCCAGCGGCGGCGGAGCCGCAAGCGCGTCCTCCACCGGCCGCGACAACGCCCTCCCGAACAACACCCCCATCACGAAGTCCTCCGCCAGGGACAGGACTTCCTGCCGGTGCTGGTGCAACCCGTGGCCGTCGGAGTGCACTTCGAACCGGCACACCTCCCGGTTCACCTTCTTCGCCCGCGCCGCCAGCCGGAACGACAGCTCGGGGTCGGTACGTTCGTCGTTCGTGCCGTGCACGATCAGCACCCGCCGCCCGACCAACTGCTTCACCGGTTCGGGTGGCACCGCCACGTCCTCCTCGGGCAGCCAGGGGGCGATGGCCAGCACCGAGTCGACGGCCTCGTGGCCGCCCGCGTGCAGCGCTGCCCGTCCGCCCATGTCGACACCGGCCAGGCACACGGGGACGTCCCCGTAGCGCCGTACGGCCTCGTCGGCGGCCCAGGAGGCGTCGGCGGCGAGATGGGCCTCACCGCCGTTCCAGCCGCGGTAGCGGTAGTGCACCACGTGGACGGCCAGGCCGTCCTGCCGTCCCGCGCGCGCGAGTCTGCGCCCCAGCGCGCGGACCGGGCCGCTCGCCCACAGGGTCGCGGGTCTGCGGTCGGAGACCTCGTCGCCGCCCGGCAGGAGCAGCACCACCCCGCTCACCGTCTTCGGCTCCGGGCCGATCGCCTTCCCCAGCCTGGCCGCCCGCACCGGCGTCGCTTGCTGTCCCATGACAGAACAGTGTCAGAAGGGGCGGTGTACTCCACCCGTCCGTGCGGTCACCGTTACATATCGACGGAGTTGTACAGGCGCGATCTACGCGCGTAGGAGTTAGAGTGCGAAAATGACGAGCCAGAGCATCCAGCAGGGCGTCACCCCGCAGTCGGACCAGATTCGCCGGGCGCCCAAGGTTCTGCTGCACGACCATCTCGACGGCGGGCTGCGCCCCGGCACGATCGTCGACCTCGCCCGGGACGCCGGGTACTCCCGCCTCCCCGAGACCGACCCCGACAAACTCGGCGTCTGGTTCCGGGAGGCCGCCGACTCCGGGTCCCTGGAACGCTACTTGGAGACCTTCTCGCACACCGTCGGCGTCATGCAGACCCGGGAGGCCCTGGTGCGGGTCGCCCGCGAGTGCGCCGAGGACCTCGCCGAGGACGGCGTCGTCTACGCCGAGGTCCGCTACGCGCCCGAGCAGCACCTGGAGGGCGGGCTGAGCCTCGAGGAGGTCGTCGAGGCCGTCAACGAGGGCTTCCGGCAGGGCGAGCGGCTCGCCCGCGCGAACGGTCACCGCATCCGGGTGGGCGCCCTGCTCACCGCCATGCGGCACGCCGCCCGCGCCCTGGAGATCGCCGAACTGGCCAACCGCTACCGCGACCTGGGCGTGGTCGGCTTCGACATCGCGGGCGCCGAGGCCGGATACCCGCCCACCCGGCACCTCGACGCCTTCGAGTACCTCAAGCGCGAGAACAACCACTTCACCATCCACGCCGGCGAGGCCTTCGGGCTGCCGTCCATCTGGCAGGCCCTCCAGTGGTGCGGCGCCGACCGGCTGGGACACGGGGTCCGCATCATCGACGACATCGAGGTCGCCCAGGACGGCTCGGTGAAGCTCGGGCGGCTCGCCTCGTACGTCCGGGACAAGCGCATCCCGCTGGAGCTGTGCCCCAGCTCCAACCTCCAGACCGGGGCGGCCGCCTCCTACGCCGAGCACCCGATCGGGCTGCTGCGCCGACTGCACTTCCGGGCCACCGTCAACACCGACAATCGGTTGATGTCCGGTACGAGCATGAGCCAGGAATTCGAGCACCTTGTCGACGCGTTCGGTTATACGCTCGATGATCTCCAGTGGTTCTCGGTCAATGCCATGAAGTCGGCATTCATTCCTTTCGATGAACGACTGGCCATGATCAATGACGTGATCAAGCCCGGTTATGCCGAGCTGAAATCCGAATGGCTGTTCCAGTAGACCGCTTCCACCAGGGGTTCCGTGCGCGTGGAAGGGTGAGCGACCGGTAGTTCTGGGCGCTCAATGGCGATGGGCCTTCACCGTCTGTCCGCATTTCCATATTTGCGGGGGGTGCCTTTCCGTGTTTACGGTCGGGGACCGCTCGGTTCCCCGTATTAGAGGATGCATTTAACATGAAGCAGTCTGCTGCCAAGACCCTCGGTGTCGCCGCGCTCGGTGCCGCCTTCGCCGCCACCGGTGCGGGCGCCGCCCACGCCGCCCCGTCCCTCCCCGACGCCACCCAGGCGCTGGGCGGCTTCAACCAGACGTTGCCCACGGAGAAGGTGTCCGAGTCGCTGCCGGGCGCCGATCAGGTGCTGGAGCAGGCCCAGCCGGCGCTCAACGGGGGCCTGGCCGCCGAGCAGGCCGCCGCCGAGCGGGCGCTCGCCGAGGGGTCGGCCAAGCCGGTCGCCGGCCTGCTCGGTGGGCTGCCGGTCGGCCAGGAGCTGCCGACGCAGGAGCTGCCCACGCAGGGGCTGCCGACGAACGGGCTGCCGCTGGACGGGCCGCTCGGCTGACGTCCGCCTCGCTGCACGCCGTCGGGCGCATTCGGTTGTTCCGGGTGCGCCTGACGGCTTTTCGCGTGTGTGGTGGGTGCGGCTCGGTGGGTGGGTGCGGTTACGGGTGCGGTGGTGCCGCTACCAAGCCGTGCGTGCCTTGTCCTCGGACGGCAGGAAGATCCACAGCGCTATGTAGAGCAGGAACTGCGGGCCCGGCAGCAGGCAGGACAGCAGGAAGATCACGCGCATCGTCGTCGCGGAGGTGCCGAAGCGGCGGGCCAGTGCGGCGCACACTCCGCCGATCATGCGGCCGTGGGTGGGGCGGACGAGGCTGCTGGACATCTGCGGCTCCTTCGTGGACGTCGGTCCGAGGCGGCCTCCGATGGCTGCCCCGTCTGTCTTCCACGCTACGGAGACGAAGGGGACGAAACGTCCCTCTACGGGGCGATCCCGACCCTGGGAATCGTCGGGGTTCTCCCCTGAGCCGGTTCCTCCTGGCGGGCCGCGCGGGCCCTGCGGCGCTCGCTGCGGTGGCGCAGGTGGGCGCGGGCCGCCGGGACCACCGCGGTGTGGGCCAGGGCCACGCCCACGGTGTTCAGCAGCAGTGAGTCGACGTCGACCACCTGGCCGGGTACTCCGGTCTGGAGCAGTTCGATGGCCAGGGACAGCAGCGCACCCGCCGTGACCGTACGCAGGAGGGAGGCGAGCGGTGAGACGTGGAGCCTGCCGTGCGCCAGCGGGAGGAGGACGCCCAGGGGGGCCAGGAGCGCGAGGCCCTCGCCGATGCGGCGTGCCGCCTGCGGCCAGCCCAGCTCCAGGTCGGCCCGGATGCCGGCGAAGGGGTGCAGGTTGGCGGGCATCACCCAGGGGACGTTCAGGGGGCGCAGCGTGAACCAGGCGACGAACACCAGGTGTGCGACCAGGAGGACACTCCCGGTCGTCCGGATGCGGATCGCGGCGCTGCCGCCGATGGAGCCTTGACGCTGCACGTCCCCCTAGACGCGGGGTGCGGCGCGATCGGTTCCGGGTGCCGGGGGGAGGCGTGCGCCACACCCTCGTGGACGGGGGCGCCTGTGGGTGGTGGGTGGGTCGTCGCGGTGCGGCGAGCCGTCGCCGGTCGGGCGTACGGCTGTCTGCCGGCAGTGGGGGGCCGTGGCGGCGCGGCGCCGAGCGACGGGCCGCGCCGCACCGCCACGACCCACTCCCGCCGTCGTGCGGGCGCCGCGGTCCGGGGTGACTACGGCGGGGGTCCGGCTGTCATTCCTCGGTGACCTCCGTCGACGGGGGTTCCGTCGTTCCGGGGCGGGAGCGGACCTCGTCCGTGCACTCGTAGCGGCGAGGGGGGTCGGTGTCCGGGCCGCCCAGGACCACCGAGCCGTCGCCCTCCGCTGCCGCCGAGTCGGAGAAGGTGCAGACGAGCTGGGCCAGGGCGTACGAGGTCAGGTCGCCGGGGGAGGTGCTCAGGCGCAGGGCGTCGTCGGGGTCCTTGGGGGCCGGGCCGTGCACCGTCATGGCGCCGCGTACGTCCGTGGTGTAGCCGGCCTCCTTCTCGGGGGCCGACGGGGACTCCGTCAGTTCGTCGAGCAGGCCCTGGGCGACCAGGACGCGTCGTTGGGAGTCGGCCGTGCCGTCCGGGACCGGGACGGTGCGGTCCACGGCGACCAGGGAGGAACCGCACAGCAGGAACACCCGCACCGGTACGCCCCGCGAGGTCTGGGTCGTCACGTCCGGTTCGGTGAGGGAGCAGCGGACCCGGGAGGGTGCGGGGCCGAAGTCGGTCGGTACCTCCGTCGCCCGGATTCCGCAGCCGGTGAGCAGGGCCGCGAGGAGGGGGAGGGAGAGGAGGCGTGCGGACTTGGTGGGTGCGGTCATGTGTCCTTCTTCTCGCCCTGTTCCGCCAGTTCCGAGGCGTCCCTGGGCAGGCGGAGGGTGAAGACCGCGCCTGACTCGGGGGAGTTGGCGGCGGTGATCTCGCCGCCGTGGATGTGGGCGTTCTCCAGGGCGATGGACAGGCCCAGGCCGCTGCCCTCGGAGCGGGGCCGGGAGGCGCTCGCCTTGTAGAAGCGGTCGAAGACGTGGGGCAGGACGTCCTCGGGGATGCCGGGACCGTGGTCGCGGACGGCGATGACCACCTCGTCGGCGGACTCCCGCACGGACACCCGTACCGGCGAGCCGCCGTGCTTGAGGGCGTTGCCGATGAGGTTGGCGAGGATCACGTCCAGACGGCGCGGGTCGAGGCGGGCGTGGATGCCGCGCTCGGCGTCGAGATCGACCGCGTCGAGCCAGGCGCGCGCGTCGATGCAGGCCGTGATCTGGTCGGCGACATCGACGTCGTCCAGCACCAGGCGTGCCGTTCCCGCGTCGAAGCGGGTGACCTCCATCAGGTTCTCGACGAGGTCGTTGAGCCGCCGGGTCTCGGAGACCACCAGGCGTACGGCGGGCTCGATCATCGGGTCGATACCGCCCGACTCCGCGTCCAGTTCCTCCTCCAGCACCTCCGTGACGGCGGTGATGGCGGTGAGGGGGGTGCGCAGTTCGTGGCTCATGTCCGCGACGAAACGGCGTGAGGCCTCGTCGCGGGCGGCCATGTCCGCGACGCGTTTCTCGAGGGCTTCGGCCGTTCGGTTGAAGGTGCGGGACAGGTCGGCCAGTTCGTCCGTTCCGGAGACGCGCAGGCGGGTGTCCAGTTTGCCCTCGCCGAGGCGGCGGGCGGCGACACCGAGCCGGTGGACCGGCTTCAGCACGGTCGTGGCCGCGGCCTGGGCGAGGAGTGCGGCGCCTATCAGCGCCAGGCCGGTGGCGATGCCCAGGGACCAGGCCAGCGAGTTGAGGTCCTTGGCCTCCGCCTCCAGCGACTTGCGCATGTAGCCGGTCGGGCCGCCCCCGATCACCTTCGTCCCGGCCACCAGGTACGGCGTGCCGTTGTCGACCACCCGCTGCCAGTACAGGTGGTACGGCGACTTGTTGCCGGCGGTGGTGTCCTGTTCCTTGTTCACCGCCGTACGCAGCGACTCGGGCACGTCGTCCAGGGAGAAGCCGTTCAGTCCGCCGGAGTTGCCGTACACGGTCCTGCCGGTGGAGTCCTCGGCGAGCAGCAGCACGCTGAAGCGCTGGCTGTTGTTGGCCATCTGCCCGGCCGTGTGCTGCAACTCGTCCTGGGACGGGTGCTCGGGCAGCGAACCCGCCCGGTTCTGCATCTCCTGCTCGAAGTCCCGCAGCACCGCACCCTGGGTACGTGTCAGCACGGCCTCGCGGTTGAGCCAGTACGCGATGCCGGACGCGGACACGGCGGCGGTCAGCGCCACCAGCCCGAAGACCACGACGAGGCGCAGTCGCAGGCTGGTGAGGCGCAGCCGTGAAAGATGTCCCTTGCGCGCCGCGGACCAGCCGCGGAACCCCCCTTGCCCTGGTGTCACTGAGGCGCGTCCAGGCGGTAGCCGACTCCGCGCACGGTGCGGATCAGGGTGGGGGAGGAGGGGACGTCCTCGACCTTGGCGCGCAGTCGCTGGACGCAGGCGTCCACGAGGCGTGAGTCGCCCAGGTAGTCGTGCTCCCAGACCAGGCGCAGCAGCTGCTGCCGGGACAGCGCCTGACCGGGGCGCCGGCTCAGTTCGAGCAGCAGCCGCAGCTCGGTCGGGGTGAGCTGGAGGTCCTCGCCGTTCTTCGTCACCGTCATCGCCGCGCGGTCGATGACGAGGCTGCCGAAGGTCGCCGCGTCGTTCGACTCGCGCTCCCCGCGCCGCAGCACGGCCCGGATCCGGGCGTCCAGCACCCGCCCCTGCACCGGTTTGACGACGTAGTCGTCGGCGCCGGACTCCAGCCCCACGACCACGTCGATGTCGTCGCTGCGCGCCGTGAGCAGGATGATCGGCAGCTGGTCGGTGCGCCGGATGCGCCGGCACACCTCGAAGCCGTCGATGCCGGGCAGCATCACGTCCAGCACGATCAGATCCGGCCGCTGCTCGCGCAGCAGCTTCAGACCGTCCTCACCGCTCGCAGCGGTCGCCACACGGTGTCCCTGGCGCGTCAGTGAGAGCTCCAGGGCCGTACGGATGGCGTCGTCGTCCTCGATCAGCAACAGGGAAGGCACGGGCTCATTCTGGCCCATGGAGGTGCTGTCCTTCGACCTGTGGGTCGGGCTCGGACGCAGAGGGCCGCTGTTTCCGCGGCGCGCACGGCGTGCGGGGGGTCCCGGGCGCCTCGGGAGCGCCGTTGAAGCCCCGTGCGACGGCCGTACCGCCGAGCCCTGTGAGCGGGCTGTGGTGTCGCCATGACCGGCCCCTGTGACAGCTCTGTGACAGTCGACGGACACGGCGATGAAGTGGCGTGGGCAAGCTTTTCGGCACAGGCAAGGCAGCACGCCGAGCCGAATGGATCAAGCCGAAACACCGGAAGTCCACGACGGGGGGCGCGAGATGAATACGCTGCACGGCCTGAGCACCAGCGCAGTGGTCACGCGCCTGCACGACGTGCACCGGGGTTCCGAGAAGTCCGGTGCCGATGGGGGTCCCTCCCACGCGAGCGTGTTCGAGCGCGGGGGAGGGCGGGGGTGCGCTCGCGGCGCCGGGCGTCAGCACACCGCGTTCATGACGGTGGTTGACGCCAACACGGGGGAAACGCACGGGGGAGCCGCGTACGGGGAGGACACGGGGGAGCGTCGCTCGCTGTCGGAGGCGGAGTTCACCGCCTACGTCCAGGAGCGCCGCGCCTCCCTGTACGCCACCGCCTACCACCTGACCGGTGACCGCTTCGAGGCCGAGGACCTGTTGCAGAGCGCGCTGTTCTCGACCTACCGGGCCTGGGACCGCATCAGTGACAAGGCGGCCGTCGGGGGATACCTGCGGCGGACCATGACCAACCTGCACATCAGCGCGTGGCGCCGCCGCAAGCTGAACGAGTACCCGACCGAGGAACTGCCGGAGACGCCCGGCGACACGGACGCGATGCGCGGCACCGAGCTGCGTGCGGTCCTGTGGCAGGCGCTGGCCCGGCTGCCCGAACTCCAGCGGACGATGCTGGTCCTGCGCTACTACGAGGGCCGCACCGACCCGGAGATCGCGGAGATCCTCGACATCAGTGTCGGCACGGTGAAGTCCAGCATCTGGCGGTCGCTCCGCCGGCTGCGCGAGGACGAGGTCCTCAGCTTCGGCCGTGACGAGGAGGACGCCTTCGGGGAGCTGGTCGCCTGAGGGTCGCGGGGGAGCCGGCTTCTCGTGAGAGAGGCCGGTGAACGGGGGAAACACGGGGGAGCGGTACCGGGGGGACCCAACGGGGGACGTCGGGGGAGCGGTACCGCGCACACCACGGGGGAAGCGCCACCCGGGGGGAACGGGGGACGTGGGGGAGCGCCACTGAGCGGGGCTGGAGGGCCGGGGGGTCCGTCCAGTCCCGCTTTTCCCCTGTTCGAGCCCCAGTGGGCGCCGCTCTTACGGACCCGGTTGCTCGCCGTCGGCGTTCCTCAGTTGATGGCCGCGGTGTTCTTCGCCGCGGCGAGCCGGCCGGCCGCCGCGTTCGCCAGGCGGCCCATCGCCTCGTCGCGGTCGCAGGCGTACGCGCCGAGCGCGGTCTGCCGGGACACGATGGAACGTTCGGCGCGCATCAGGCGCCAGCCGCGGCGCAGGAGGAAGGGGACCGACTTGCGGCCCTCCTTCAGGTCCCGCAGGAAACGGCGGCGGAAGGTCGTCACCGGGCCGCGGCTCAGGCACAGCGCGTCGGCCAGTACGCCCAGGTCCCGGCAGCGGCCGACGATCTCCGCGGCGAAGATGCCCTCCGCGATGAACAGCGGCGTCCGCCCGATCTCGACCGCCTCCTCGCCGGTGCGGGCGCTGAGCGCGATGTCGTAGACGGGAACGCTCGTCCGGCCCGTGCGGCACAGGTCGGTGATGGCGGCGATCGCGGCGTCCGCGTCCCAGGAGTCGGGGTGGTCCCAGTCGATGTCGGAGCTCCCCGCCACCTGCGGCAGCGTCGGGTCGTCGCCCTCCTTGTAGAAGTCGTCGAGCCGCAGCACCGGCAGACCGGAGCGGGCGGCGAGGAGGGACTTGCCGGAGCCGGAGGGGCCGCAGAGCAGCACGACTCGCGCGGGTATGGGCGGATGGGAACTCACGGGACACCAGTGTGAGGCATCGCGCGGGCCGCGGACGACCCCGCGGACCGGCTGTGATGCGCGTGTCACACGTCCATCACCGCCCGCGTTCAGCTGATCGCGAGGTGTAGTGGAACGTGGGTGGGTGACGTCACGTGAAGCAGACCGCGCCCCTCCGGACGGAGAGGGGCGCGGCCTGCTCGCTGTGGAGGGCCGTCAGTACGACGAACCCGAGGCGCCCAGCGAACCCGTCGGGTGCCAGACGGTCTTGGTCTCCAGGAACGCCGTCATGCGGTCGATGCCCGGCGTCGCCGACCAGTCGTCCACAGGCTGTGGACGGAGAACCCGCTTGAGGTTGTCCGCCGCCGCGATCTCCAGTTCCTTCGCCAGCGCGTCGTCGGCGCCCGCGAGGTCGATCGCGTTGACGTCCTGGTGGGCGGCCAGGGGCGCGGCGATCTCCGCCGTACGGCCGGAGAGGACGTTGACCACGCCGCCGGGGAGGTCGGAGGTGGCCAGGACCTCGCCCAGGGACAGGGCCGGGAGCGGGGACCTCTCGGACGCCACCACCACCGCCGTGTTGCCCGTGGCGATCACCGGGGCGACGACCGAGACCAGGCCCAGGAAGGACGACGTCCGGGGGGCCACGACGGCCACGACGCCCGTCGGCTCGGGCGAGGACAGGTTGAAGAACGGGCCCGCCACCGGGTTGCCGCCGCCCACCACCTGGGCGATCTTGTCGGTCCAGCCCGCGTACCAGACCCAGCGGTCGATGGTCGCCTCCACCTGGTCGGCGGCCTTGGACTTCGACAGGCCCTCGGCCTCGGCGACCTCGTGGACGAACTGGCCCTTGCGGCCCTCCAGCATCTCCGCGACGCGGTACAGGATCTGGCCCCGGTTGTACGCCGTCGCGCCGGACCAGGCGCCGAACGCCTTGCGGGCGGCGACGACCGCGTCACGGGCGTCCTTGCGGGAGGAGAGGGGCGCGTTCGCCAGCCACTTGCCCTTCGAGTCGGTCACCTCGTACACCCGGCCGCTCTCGGAACGCGGGAACTTCCCGCCGACGTACAGCTTGTAGGTCTTGAACACGCTGAGTCGCTCAGACATCGAGGTACGCCTCCAGGCCGTGGCGGCCGCCCTCGCGGCCGAAGCCCGACTCCTTGTAACCGCCGAACGGCGAGGTCGGGTCGAACTTGTTGAACGTGTTGGACCAGACGACCCCGGCCCGGAGCTTGTTCGCCACCGCGAGGATGCGGGAGCCCTTCTCCGTCCAGATGCCGGCCGACAGGCCGTACGGGGTGTTGTTGGCCTTGGCGACGGCCTCGTCCGGGGTGCGGAAGGTGAGGACGGACAGCACCGGGCCGAAGATCTCGTCGCGGGCGACGGTGTGCGCCTGGGTGACGTTCGTGAAGAGCGTCGGGGCGAACCAGTAGCCGGAGGTGGGGAGCTCGCAGGCCGGGGACCAGCGTTCGGCGCCCTCCGCCTCGCCCTGGTCGGCGAGCGCGGTGATGCGCGCGAGCTGCTCGGCGGAGTTGATCGCGCCGATGTCCGTGTTCTTGTCCAGCGGGTCGCCCAGGCGGAGGGTGGACAGGCGGCGCTTCAGCGACTCCAGCAGCTCGTCGTGGATCGACTCCTGGACCAGCAGGCGGGAGCCCGCGCAGCAGACCTGGCCCTGGTTGAAGAAGATGCCGTTGACGATGCCCTCGACGGCCTGGTCGATCGGGGCGTCGTCGAAGACGATGTTGGCGCCCTTGCCGCCCAGCTCGAGGGTGAGCTTCTTGCGGGTGCCGGCGACCGTGCGGGCGATCTCCTTGCCGACGGCCGTGGAGCCGGTGAAGGCGACCTTGTTCACGTCCGGGTGGGCGATCAGCGCGGCGCCGGTCCTGCCGTCGCCGGTCACGATGTTGACGACGCCCCTGGGCAAACCCGCCTGGCGGCAGATGTCCGCGAAGAAGAGCGCGGAGAGCGGGGTGGTCTCGGCCGGCTTCAGGACGACCGTGTTGCCGGTGGCGAGCGCCGGGGCGATCTTCCACGCCAGCATCAGCAGGGGGAAGTTCCAGGGGATGACCTGGCCCGCGACGCCCAGAGGCCGGGGGTTGGCGCCGAAGCCGGCGTGGTCGAGCTTGTCGGCCCAGCCCGCGTAGTAGAAGAAGTGCGCGGCGACCAGGGGGAGGTCGGCGTCGCGGGTCTCCCTGATCGGCTTGCCGTTGTCCAGGGTCTCCAGGACGGCCAGTTCGCGGCTGCGCTCCTGGATGATGCGGGCGATGCGGAAGAGGTACTTCGCGCGCTCCGAGCCGGGGAGTGCCGACCACTTCTCGAAGGCCTTCCGGGCGGCCTTGACCGCGCGGTCGACGTCCTCCGCGTTGGCCTGGGTGTACTCGGCGAGCACTTCCTCGGAGGCCGGAGAGACCGTCTTGCTCAGATCCCCGCCCGAGCTCTCGGTGAACTCCCCGTCGATGAAGAGGCCGTACGACGGGGCGATGTCGACGATCGCGCGCGACTCGGGCGCGGGAGCGTACTCGAATGCCATGAGTCAGTCCACCGTTACGTAGTCGGGGCCGGAGTAGCGGCCGGTGGCCAGCTTCTGACGCTGCATCAGCAGGTCGTTCAGGAGCGAGGAGGCGCCGAAGCGGAACCAGTGGTTGTCCAGCCAGTCCTCGCCCACGGTCTCGTTGACCAGGACCAGGAACTTGACGGCGTCCTTGGTGGTGCGGATGCCGCCGGCCGGCTTCACGCCGACCTGTACCCCGGTCTGCGCCCGGAAGTCGCGTACGGCCTCCAGCATGAGCAGCGTGTTCGCGGGGGTCGCGTTGACGGCGACCTTGCCGGTGGACGTCTTGATGAAGTCCGCCCCGGCGAGCATGCCGAGCCAGCTGGCGCGGCGGATGTTGTCGTACGTCGACAGCTCGCCCGTCTCGAAGATGACCTTCAGCCGGGCGGAGGTGCCGCAGGTCTCCTTCACGGCGACGATCTCGTCGTACACCTTCAGGTAGTCGCCCGCGAGGAACGCGCCTCGGTCGATGACCATGTCGATCTCGTCGGCGCCCGCGGCGACGGCCTCGCGGACGTCGGCGAGCTTCACCTCGAGGGCGGCGCGGCCGGCCGGGAAGGCGGTGGCGACGGAGGCGACCTTCACGCCGGAGCCGGCCACGGCGGCCTTGGCGGTGGCCACCATGTCGGGGTACACGCAGACGGCCGCGGCCGGGGGCGTCGTGCGGTCGGTCGGGTCGGGGTGGACCGCCTTCGCGCCGAGCGCCCGGACCTTGCCCGGGGTGTCCGCGCCTTCCAGCGTCGTCAGGTCGACCATCGAGATGGCGAGGTCGATGGCGTACGCCTTCGCGGTCGTCTTGATGGATCGGGTGCCGAGGGATGCGGCGCGCGCCTCCAGGCCGACCGCGTCGACGCCGGGCAGCCCGTGGAGGAAGCGTCGCAGCGTGCTGGCGGACGTGGTGACGTCCGCGAGGGCGTGTGCTGCGGTGGGTGCATTGGTGGGCATGGTCACCAGACGAGCATATCTACGCGCGTAGCGGCTGTACACCCCGGAACAACGGGAACGCGGCGGAACACCGCGCCGGACGGCTCCCGGGCATCGTCGGCGGTCTGCCGCCGCGTCGAACCCGCCGCCGCGCACGGACGGGTCCCCTCCGCCGCCCTGGGCGGGTCGGACCGGCGCCGCGGGCGTGCGGCAGAATCGGGGCCATGACGAGCCCGGAAGACCAGTCACCAGCGCCGCAGCCCTCGGCCCCCGAGACCAAGGACCGTATCTACCGGTCGCCCGCGGGCCTCGCCGGCGGCGTGCTGCTGCTCGCGCTCGTCGGCTGGCTCGGTATGGACGCGATCGTCGCGGGGGAGGGGCGGACGCCGTGGCTGGCGCTCGCGACGCTGATCCTGCTGGTGCCGCTGGTCGTCGCGTTCACGCTGCGGCCGGCCGTGTTCGCCAACGAGGACCGGCTGCGCGTGCGCAATCCGTTCCGCGTGATCGTGCTGCCCTGGGGGCAGGTCGCCTCGCTGCGGGCCGGGTACAGCAACGAGGTCGTCGCCGCGTCGGGGAACAAGTACCAGCTGTGGTCGATCCCCGTCTCGCTGCGGGCGCGGAAGAAGGCGGCTCGGCGGCAGGCACGGGCCACGGCGGAGCGCACGGCCGAACGGCAGGGGCGGGGCGGCCGGGGGGCCGGCGGCTTCGGTGGGCTCGGCGGTTTCGGCGGCGGGGGGTCCGCGGGTGGGCGTGCGGCTGCGGGCGCGGGTCTCGGTGCCGGGGCGCCGGACGGGCCCGTGCTGGCCGAGAGCGACAAGATCATGCGTGAGCTGCGTGAGCTGTGGGAGGCGCGGGAGAAGGAGGAGAGCGCGCAGGGGGAGGTGACCGTGCGCTGGGCCTGGGAGATCGTGGGGCCCGCGGTGGCGGGGGCTGTGGTGCTGGGGATTCTGCTGGCCGTGGGGTGATGTGGCGGGGGTCTGCCGGCTGAAGGACCCGGCGGCGGGCCTGCCGGCTGTGGCTGGGTGGCGAGGGTCCCTCGGCTGTGGGGTGAGGCACGCGGGACGGTGGCCGTGGGGTGAGGCGGTGGGGGGCCTGTGCGCCGTGAGGTGAGGCCGTCCGGAAGGGACGGACCAGCGGTACTGCACCAACAGCATCTCGCTGCGGCTGACGCCCGCCGAGGCGCACACCGCACCTCCGTCCGCACCATTCCGTGCGAGGGACCGGTGGCCGTGGGGTGAGGCGGTGGCCCTGTCGGCCGTGAAGTGAGGCCGGCCGGAAGGGGCCTGGTGGCCGTGGGGTGAGGTGGCCGTGGGGTGAGGTGGCCATGGGGTGACCTGGCGAGGGTCCGTCGGCTGTGGGGCTGAGTGGCCGGGGGTCCGTCGGCTGTGGGGTGAGGACCGCAGGGGCTTGGTGGCCGTGGGGTGAGGCCCGCCGGAAGGGCCCGGTGGCCGTGGCGTGAGGCGGCGGGGCGGGCGACGGGGTGCGTTGCCGGCGTGGGGTCTCCCGGCGTTTCCTGTCACGGTCGGCGCGGCGTGGGTGCTTCAGGGTGCGCTCGGCCACACCAGCACCATGTAGGCGCCGAAGTACGCCGACGAGGCGATGGCCGCCGCCAGCACCAGGACGCGGCAGCGGCGCGAGACGCGGGACAGGTGCAGGGCGACCGGGAGCAGGAGCGGGAACGCCGGCAGCAGGAAGCGGGCGCGGGGGAAGTAGACCCCGCCGCTGCCGAGGACGATCACCAGCAGGACCGCGCCGAACACCAGCAGCGGCAGCGGCTGCCGGTCCGCGACCGACAGGGCGTACAGCGGCACGGACACCAGCAGCGTCACCGTCACCACGATCAGGAACAGCTCGGGCGTCGAGTCGTACACCAGCAGTCCCCGCAACCGGCGCAGGGTGTCCACGCCGCCGTCCCACTCGTTGCGCCACAGGCGCTGCACGGCGAAGTAGCCGTCCCAGCGGTCCAGGCGCAGGCCCACCCAGCCGACGTAGCCGCACCAGCCGAGCGGGGCGAGGACGGCGGCGGCGAGGGCGCGCGGCGAGGAGGGGCGGGTGAGCAGGGCGGTGACGGTGACCGCGGCCGCCACCGCGATGCCGGTCGGGCGGGTCAGACCCGCGAGCGCGGCCAGGCTGGCCGCCCACAGCCAGCGGCCCGTGAGCACGGCGTACAACGACCAGGCCGCGCACGCCGTGAACAGGGACTCGGTGTAGCCCATCCACTGCACCAGGCCGACCGGGAACGCCGCCCACAGCGTGGTGAGGAGGATGCCGGTACGGCGGCCGTGGAGGTGGTCGCCGACGGCGAAGACGCCCCAGGCGGCGACCAGGGAGGCGACGACGGCGATGGCGAGACCGGCGGAGGCGGCGGAGCCGGGGGTGAGGGCGGCCACCGCCCTGGTCAGCAGCGGATAGAGCGGGAAGAACGCCAGGTTGTTGGAGTTGTACGCGGTGCCGAGGGCGGGGGCGTAGCCGTGGTCGGCGATGCCGAGGTACCAGTTGGCGTCCCACTGGGTCGCCAGGATCGGCCACACGCCGTGGTGCTGCCGGTGCGCCCAGACGGAGAGGAGCAGCAGGCCGGTGGTGCGTACGGCGAGGAAGGCGAGGAGCGCCGGGGCCGCGTGGCGCAGGGGGTGCGGGCGGGCCACCGGGGTGGGCGCGGCGGCGGGCGCCGGGACCGGGTGTCGCCGGGGATCCGGGAGGCGGGTGGCGGTGGAGGACACGGCGGCGGCTCCAGGGCTTCGGTGGTGCGCTACCGGACCACCGTCGCCGGGGCGGCGAGGTGCGCCGTGGAGCGGATGCCCGCTGTCCGGCCCCATCACCCGATGGGGTGCCACCACCCGGAGGCACCCCGTCGTGTACGCGTCAGATGCCGGCGGCCGCCGACAGGTCCCGCTTGACGGCCGCGAGCAGCTCGTCCGCCGTCGCGCGGGCCGCCGGGAGGTCCTCGCGGGAGGCGACGGGCACGACGACCTCCAGGTAGCACTTGAGCTTCGGTTCCGTGCCGCTGGGGCGGACGATGACGCGGGCGCCGTCGAGGGTGTAGCGCAGGCCGTCCGTGGGAGGGAGCTTGTCGGTGCCCCGGGTGAGGTCCTCGGTGCGGGTGATGGACAGGCCCGCGAGGGTGGTCGGGGGCTGCTCGCGCAGTCGTCGCATCGCGTCGGCGATGACCGACACGTCCTCCACCCGGACCGAGAGCTGGTCGGTGGCGTGCAGACCGTGCTCGACGGCGAGGTCGTCGAGGAGGTCGAGGAGGGTCCGGTTCTCGGCCTTGAGGACGGAGGCCAGCTCCGTGATCAGCAGGGCCGCGGTGATGCCGTCCTTGTCGCGCACGCCCTCGGGGTCGACGCAGTAGCCGAGGGCCTCCTCGTAGCCGTAGCGCAGGCCGTCGACGCGGGCGATCCACTTGAAGCCGGTGAGGGTCTCCTCGTACGGCAGCCCCGCCTTGTCGGCGATACGGCCGAGGAGGGAGGAGGAGACGATCGACTCGGCGAAGGTGCCCCGGGCGCCGCGGCGGACCAGGTGGGCGGCGAGGAGGGCGCCGACCTCGTCGCCGCGCAGCATGCGCCACTCGCCGTCGTCCTTCACGGCCACGGCGCAGCGGTCCGCGTCGGGGTCGTTGGCGATGACGAGGTCGGGGTCGGTCTCGCGGGCCTTCGCGAAGGCGAGGTCCATGGCGCCGGGCTCTTCCGGGTTGGGGAAGGCGACGGTCGGGAAGTCCGGGTCGGGCTCGGCCTGTTCGGCGACGAGGGCGGGCGCCGGGAACCCGGCGCGGGCGAAGGCGGCGAGCAGGACGTCGGTGCCGACGCCGTGCATCGCCGTGTGGACGGTGCGGGCGGTGCGGGGGGAGTCCGGGGCGAGGACGGCGTCCGTGCGGGCCAGGTAGGCGTCGAGGACGGCGTCGTCCAGGGTCTCCCAGCCGGCCTCCGGGCGGGATACGTCGCGCAGGGACCGCACGGCGGCGATCTCGGCGGCGATCTCCGCGTCGGCGGGCGGGACGATCTGCGAACCGTCGCCCAGGTAGACCTTGTAGCCGTTGTCGCGGGGCGGGTTGTGGCTGGCGGTGACCTCGACGCCGGCGACCGCGCCCAGGTGCCTGACGGCGTAGGCGAGGACGGGGGTGGGGAGGGGGCGGGGGAGGACGGCGGCCCTGAGGCCGGCGCCGGTCATGACCGCGGCCGTGTCGCGGGCGAAGTCGGCGGACTTGTGCCGGGCGTCGTAGCCGATGACGACGAGGCCGTCGCCGTTGCCCTGCGCCTTGAGGTACGCGGCGAGGCCGGCGGCGGCGCGGATGACGACGGCACGGTTCATGCGCATCGGGCCGGCGCCGAGTTCGCCGCGCAGGCCGGCGGTGCCGAACTGGAGGGTGCCGCTGAAGCGGGCGGCGAGTGCGGTGTGGTCGCCGGCGTCGAGCAGCGCGGCGAGTTCCTCGCGGGTGTCCGGGTCGGGGTCCTCGGCGAGCCAGGTCCGGGCGCGGGCGATGAGATCGTCGTGCACGTGGGGCAGCCTCTCGTGTGTGGTCGTGGGTTTCCTCGCCCCCGCCGCCCCTGGCCTTCCCGTCCCCGGGGCTGTGCCCCGGACCCCCGCTCCGGCCCTGGACGGGCCCCGTCCGCGGACGCCGGAGGGGCGGAGCGGTACCGATCGGCGCCGGCACACGAGGGCGGCTTCTCATCCGGCCGAGCCGGCCGGTGGGCGGGCACGGGCCCGGGGACCAGGGGGCGAAACCCCCTGGCGGGGGCGCGGGGGCGGAAGCCCCTTACAGCCGGTCCAGCACCTGCGCCAGCAGGGAGCCCATCCGTGTCGCCGAGTCGCGGCCGGCCTGGAGGACCTCCTCGTGGTTGAGGGGCTCCCCCGTCATGCCGGCGGCGAGGTTGGTGACCAGGGAGATGCCCAGCACCTCGGCGCCGGCCTCACGGGCCGCGATGGCCTCCAGCACCGTGGACATGCCCACCAGGTCGGCGCCGATGACGCGCGCCATGCGGATCTCGGCCGGCGTCTCGTAGTGCGGACCGGGGAACTGGGCGTAGACGCCCTCCTCCAGCGTGGCGTCGATCTCCTTGCACAGGGCCCGCAGCCGCGGCGAGTACAGGTCGGTGAGGTCGACGAAGTTGGCGCCGACGATCGGTGACGTCGCGGTGAGGTTGATGTGGTCGCTGATCAGCACCGGCTGTCCGGGACGCATGCCCTCGCGCAGACCGCCGCAGCCGTTGGTCAGCACGATCGTCTTGCTGCCGGCCGCCACCGCCGTACGGACTCCGTGCGCCACGGCGGCCACACCACGGCCCTCGTAGTAGTGCGTACGGCCCAGGAAGACCAGCGCGCGCTTCTCGCCGATCTTGTACGAGCGGATCTTGCCACCGTGTCCCTCGACTGCCGGCGGCGGGAAGCCGGGCAGCTCGGTGACCTGGAACTCGGCGTCGGGCACGCCCAGGGCGTCCACGGCCGGTGCCCAGCCGGAGCCCATCACGAGGGCGACGTCGTGGGTCTCGGCGCCCGTCAGTTCGCGCAGGCGCGCGGCGGCGGCGTCGGCGGCGGCGTGGGGGTCGCCCTGGATGTCGTCCGGGAGAAGAGATGCGTTCACGCGGATGAGGGTAGCCGGTCTCGGCCTACGCGCGTAGATGACAGAGCCCACGTGATGGCGATCGTTGTCTTGTCGTTTCCAACGAGAGGGTGCCTCGGGGCCGCCGAGCGGGCGTCCAGGGGCCGCCGGCCGGGTGCCTCGGGGCCGCCGGCCGGGCGTCGTCGGCACGGAGGACCTGGGCGATCCGGATCCCTGATCCTCCGGAGGTGTCCGGCGGTCCGGTACTCCGGGTGGCTCCCTCAGCAGGGCCGCTTCCGCAGCTCCATCACGTAGTCGTGCGGCGCACCCGCCGATTCCGCCGCGTCGGCGATCTCGCCCAGGTAGCGCGCCGACGGCAGCCCGCCCTCGTAGCCGTTCAGGACGTACGCCCAGCCCTGCTCCTCGCCGTCCAGCGTGTGGACGCGGACCCGGAGCCGGCGGTAGATGCCGAGGCCCACGCCCTCCCAGCGGTCCAGGGGGTCCTCGTCCATGGGGGCCAGGTCGTACAGCGCGACGAAGACCTGTGCGATCGGGTCCTCCACGATCGTCGCCAGGGCACCCTCCCAGCCCAGCTGCTCCCCGCCGAAGGTCAGCCGCCAGCCGTTCAGCCAGCCCGTCGCGCGCAGCGGCGAGTGCGGGGCGCGGCGGGTCATCAGCCGCGCGTCGAGGTTGCCGGCGTACGCGGCGTAGAGCGACATGCGACGAGAGTACGGCAGCTCGAACGGACGTCACTGCGTCGTCCACCGCCCCTCGGGTCACAGCCGTAGCACCGCCCGGCCCCCCGGAGGCGTGCCACCTCGTGCCGTGCGGGAGAATGGGGTACGTGACTCGGATCGTGATCATCGGTGGCGGACCCGGCGGATACGAAGCGGCCCTGGTGGCCGCTCAGCTCGGCGCGGAGGTGACCGTCGTCGACGCCGACGGTCTGGGCGGGGCGTCGGTGCTGACCGACTGCGTGCCGTCGAAGACCCTCATCGCCACGGCCGAGGTGATGACCACCTTCGACTCCTCCTACGAGGAGCTGGGGATCATCGTCGCCGACGACACCCCGCCGCTGGAGCAGTCGGCCCGGGTCGTCGGGGTGGACCTCGACAAGGTCAACCGGCGTGTCAAGCGCCTCGCGCTCGCGCAGTCGCACGACATCACCGCCTCCGTCACCCGCGCGGGCGCCCGCGTCCTGCGCGGCCGTGGCCGCCTGGAGGGCATGCAGGCCCTCGACGGTTCACGGAAGGTCGTGGTCCGGGCGGTCGACGGGACCGAGGAGACGCTCGTCGCCGACGCGGTGCTCATCGCCACCGGCGGTCACCCCCGCGAGCTGCCCGACGCCCAGCCCGACGGCGAGCGCATCCTCAACTGGACCCAGGTCTACGACCTGCGGGAGCTGCCCGAGGAACTCATCGTGGTCGGCTCGGGCGTCACGGGTGCCGAGTTCGCCGGCGCCTACCAGGCCCTCGGTTCCAAGGTCACCCTCGTCTCCTCCCGGGACCGCGTGCTGCCCGGTGAGGACCCCGACGCCGCCGTCGTGCTCGAGGACGTCTTCCGGCGCCGCGGCATGAACGTCATGGCCCGCTCCCGCGCCCAGTCCGCCAAGCGGGTCGGGGACCGGGTCGAGGTGACCCTCGCCGACGGGCGGGTCATCACCGGCTCGCACTGCCTGATGGCCGTCGGCGCCATCCCCAACAGCGAGGGCCTCGGCCTGGAGGAGGCGGGCGTCAGGGTCCGCGACTCCGGGCACATCTGGACCGACAGGGTGTCCAGGACGACGGCTCCGGGCGTGTACGCCGCCGGTGACGTGACCGGTGTCTTCGCCCTCGCCTCCGTCGCCGCCATGCAGGGCCGTATCGCCATGTATCACTTCCTCGGCGACGCGGTGGCCCCGCTCAACCTCAAGACCGTCTCCTCCAACGTCTTCACCGACCCCGAGATCGCCACCGTCGGCTACACCCAGGCCGACGTGGACTCGGGCAAGATCGACGCGAAGGTCGTCAAGCTGCCGCTCCTGCGCAACCCGCGCGCCAAGATGCAGGGCATCCGCGACGGCTTCGTCAAGATCTTCTGCCGGCCGGGCACGGGGATCGTCGTCGGCGGTGTCGTCGTGGCGCCGCGCGCCTCGGAACTCATCCACCCCATCTCGATCGCCGTCGACAACAATCTGACGGTCGAACAGATCGCGAACGCGTTCACCGTGTACCCGTCCCTTTCGGGGTCGATCGCCGAGGTGGCACGGCAGTTGCACACGAGGAAGACGGGCGGCGAGATCTGACGGCCGGAATCGACTCCCCGCTGGTCACGGGGAGTTGCGGCCCGTGCGGGTGGCATAGGCAACAGAACTAGGCCCCTATACCACTCCGCACCCTGCTGTGCGAACAACTTCTATTATTCGGCGCAAAGAGCTGAAAGCAGACGGTCGCCCGCGTTACTGTCAGTTTCGTGTTCGCTGCAGAACGTCGCCAATTGATCCTCGAAATGGTGCGAGCGAACGGGGCCGTGTCGCTCCGTGAGCTCGCCCGCGTCGTCCAGACCTCCGAAGTGACCGTACGGCGGGACGTGCGCGCACTGGAGGCAGAAGGACTCCTCGACCGCCGGCACGGCGGTGCGGTACTGCCGGGCGGTTTCACGCGGGAGTCCGGCTTTCCGCAGAAGTCCCATCTCGCGACCGCCGAGAAGACCGCCATCGCCGACCTCGCCGCCAACTTCGTCGAAGAGGGTGAGGCCATCGTGGTCGGGGCGGGAACCACCACCCAGGAGCTGGCCCGCCGGCTCGCCCGGGTGCCCGGACTCACCGTCGTCACCAACTCGCTGCTGGTCGCCCAGGCGTTGGCCCATGCCAACCGGGTGGAGGTCGTGATGACCGGCGGCACCCTCAGAGGGTCCAACTACGCCCTCGTCGGCAGCGGGGCCGAACAGTCCCTCCAGGGGCTCAGGGTCTCCCGGGCCTTCCTCTCCGGGAGCGGCCTCACCGCCGAGCGCGGGCTCTCCACGTCCAACATGCTGTCGGCGTCGGTCGACCGGGCCCTCGTCCAGGCCGCCGCCGAGGTCGTGGTCCTCGCCGACCACACCAAGCTGGGCACCGACACGATGTTCCAGACGGTCCCCACCGACGTCATCACCCGCCTGGTCACCGACGAACCGCCCGCCCACGAGGACCGCGCCCAGACCGAGTTGCAGGCCCTGGCGGACCAGGGGGTGCAGATCGCCGTGGCCGGGGCGTCGGGAAGCCCGGGGGGTGACACGGTCCCGGCACGCCGTCAGCAGCAGCGCCGGGACGTCCCTCTCCCGGCCCCCCGCCGGGGTCAGGTCCCCGGCACCTCGTCGGGCCTCCGCCCGGCCGCGGTCCTGGGCGAACAGTCCCCGGGCCAGGAGCGCGCACGCGTGGCCGACCTGCGCCGGCGGTGAGTCGGGAGACCCTGCCGGGCACGTGAGGGTCGCCGGTCACCGCGCCACGCCCGGTCCGACGCCCGTCGAGCAGGCGGTGCCGTCTCCGCCCGAGCGCCGCCCGTCGGACGCTCGGCGGCGCGGGGCCGCGTCCGCCATGCGGCTCCGCCGGGTGAGGAACCTCGACCTCCGCCCCTGCGGAAGCGCTGGCAGCGCACGCCGCCCGGGGCGCGGCCCTGGCGCGGGTACTGGTCGAACGGGGTCGGCTTCACCGTCTCCTCGCCGGGTCTGCCGACCCGCACGGCGAACAGCGAGCCCTTCCCGGAGGACGGGGACGCCAAGCGCACCAGGCGCTGCGCCGGCACCCGGAGGCGTCGGCCGGGTCGGACCTACCCGACCACGGTCGCCGGGCACGCCCTCGTCCGCGACGGGCAGCACCTCACCGGGCACGACCAAGACCTCCGCGGCTTCACCAGCGGCACATCGCCCTCGTGCGCCACGAACTGGATCAGCGTGAGCGGCTGCGGATGCTCGCCGCCGCGGCCGCCGTGGAACCGCTCGGCCGCCCTGGAACCGGTCGGCGGCCCCGGACGGGCGTCACCCGTCGCCCGGCCCGTCGGTGACGGCCGGGCACAGCCCCCCGACGCCACCGCCGCCGGCTTCCTCACCGCCGTACGGGACGATCCCCGGCTCGGCGGTCGTGCGTCGTTCACCGCGCGGGACACCGAGGCGCGGTACGTCCGCCGATCGGGGCCGCCCAGGCACCACCCGTGCTGCCGCCTGCCTCTCGGGCGCCACCCCGGAGCGGGAACACCGCGTCGTGTGCCACCTCCCCGGCGGCGGCACCTTCACCTGACGGGCGTCGGCTCCGGCGCCGCGCGGGCCGGTGACCACACGGCACGGCACCGGCTGCGTCCGGAGTCCCGGACCGCCGTCACCGTGCGGCTGGCCACCGTGCCGGCATGTGCCGCGACGCGCGCCGGAAACGGTGCTGACTCGCTCCCTCTGCCCGGCGGCCCCGCACCGTGCCGGGGACGGGAAAGAACGAGGCGCCCGGTGGACCGACGTTCAGGTCCACCGGGCGCCTCGACGCGGGTTCGGGCTCAGTCCTTGATCTCGCAGATCGCGGCGCCGGAGGTGATCGACGCGCCGACCTCCGCGGAGAGGCCCTTGATGGTGCCGGAGCGGTGCGCGTTCAGCGGCTGCTCCATCTTCATCGCCTCCAGGACGACGACCAGGTCGCCCTCGTTGACCTCCTGGCCCTCCTCGACGGCGACCTTGACGATCGTGCCCTGCATCGGCGAGGTGAGGGTGTCGCCGGAGGCCACCGGGCCGGACTTCTTCGCCGCCCGGCGCTTCGGCTTGGCGCCCGCCGCCAGACCCGTACGGGCCAGGGTCATGCCGAGCGAGGCCGGGAGGGAGACCTCCAGGCGCTTGCCGCCGACCTCCACGACGACCGTCTCACGGCCGATCTCCTCGTCCGCCTCGGCGTCGGTGGGGGAGGCGAAGGGCTTGATCTCGTTGACGAACTCGGTCTCGATCCAGCGGGTGTGGACCGTGAACGGGTCGGTGGAACCGGTCAGCTCGGGCGCGAACGCCGGGTCCCTCACCACCGCGCGGTGGAACGGGATCGCCGTGGCCATGCCCTCGACCTGGAACTCCTCCAGGGCGCGGGCCGCCCGCTCCAGGGCCTCCTTGCGGGTGCGGCCGGTGACGATCAGCTTGGCCAGCAGGGAGTCCCAGGCCGGGCCGATGACCGCGCCGGACTCCACGCCCGCGTCCAGGCGCACGCCCGGACCGGACGGCGGGTCGAACGCGGTGACCGTGCCGGGAGCCGGGAGGAAGTTGCGGCCCGGGTCCTCGCCGTTGATGCGGAACTCGAAGGAGTGGCCGCGCAGCACCGGGTCGCCGTAGCCGAGCTCCTCGCCGTCGGCGATGCGGAACATCTCGCGGACGAGGTCGATTCCGGCGACCTCCTCGGTGACCGGGTGCTCCACCTGGAGACGGGTGTTGACCTCCAGGAAGGAGATCGTGCCGTCGAGGCCGACCAGGAACTCCACCGTGCCGGCGCCGACGTAGCCGGCCTCCTTCAGGATGGCCTTCGAGGCGGAGTACAGCTCGGCGACCTGTGCCTCGGAGAGGAACGGCGCCGGGGCCTCCTCGACCAGCTTCTGGTGCCGGCGCTGGAGGGAACAGTCACGGGTGGAGACGACCACCACGTTGCCGTGCTGGTCGGCGAGGCACTGGGTCTCGACGTGGCGCGGCTTGTCGAGGTAGCGCTCGACGAAGCACTCGCCCCGGCCGAAGGCGGCGACGGCCTCACGGACGGCGGAGTCGTACAGCTCGGGCACCTCTTCGAGGGTGCGGGCCACCTTCAGGCCGCGCCCGCCACCGCCGAAGGCGGCCTTGATCGCGATGGGGAGCCCGTGCTCCTTCGCGAAGGCCACGACCTCCTCGGCGCCGGACACCGGGTCGGGCGTACCGGCGACCAGGGGCGCGCCGGCGCGCTGCGCGATGTGACGGGCCGCCACCTTGTCGCCGAGGTCGCGGATGGCCTGCGGGGGCGGGCCGATCCAGATCAGGCCGGCGTCCAGGACCGCCTGGGCGAATTCGGCGTTCTCCGAGAGGAAGCCGTACCCGGGGTGGATGGCGTCCGCGCCGGACTCACGCGCGGCGGTCAGGACCTTCTCGATGTCCAGATAGCTGGTCGCCGGAGTGTCACCGCCCAGGGCGAACGCCTCATCCGCGGCGCGGACATGCAGAGCGTCCCGGTCCGGGTCCGCGTAGACGGCAACGCTCGCGATACCGGCATCCCGGCAGGCCCGGGCCACGCGGACTGCGATTTCGCCACGGTTGGCGATGAGCACCTTGCGCACGATTGAGGCTCCCTCCTTGAAACAAGCCGAGTTTAGGGACTGCCGACACGGCTCTTCGACCCGTCCCCAGAGGTGAGCTTGCCCACACGGAGCGTGATGCGAGGCTCACTCGACCGCGAAATCCCTTGTAGTACCGCCGTACGCAGCACTCCTCCCGGAAACCCTAGCCCCCTACTGTGGCCAAGGTCTCTGTGAGGGCGTGCTGCGGCCCACTTCGTTTCTTTGTCGAGTCCCTACGAATGGCCCAACGATTCTTTGCCGCGCGCAGAACCCTTGTCCCCGGGTTTACCCGTTAGTAGCGTTCACGATGTCTCGAACGTACTTGGGGTAACAGCAGTCCTGCTCGGGCTGGGGCGAAAGTGGGTGGGACCGGTGGTCCGCAGACCGGTGGCAGCGATCGTGGCGGTCGTGCTGTTCGTCGAGGCGCTCGGCGTGGCGGCGCTGAACTGGTTCCTCGGGGTCGTCGTGGACCGGCAGGACATGTCGCTGGCCGGCCTGGACCCGCACATGATGTCGACCTCGTCGAAGATCGGCGGGATCGTCTTCGGCCTCTACTTCGCCCTGTGCGGCCTGGTCGCCCTGCTGGTGGCGATACGCCACCGGCCGCCCGCCGGTCTCGGCCGCGTCCTGCTGATCTCCGCCGCGGTGGTGCACGGGCTGCTGGGCGCGTTCGCCTGGGGGCTGGTGGGCTGGCCGGCGTTCCTGTTCATGGTGGTGGTGCTGGCGCTGATCGTGCTGCTGCTGATGAGCCAGGACCACCGGGAGGGGCCGGCCGGCGCGGAACCGGGGACAGTCCCGGCCGGCGGCCCCGAGGACGAGGGTCCCGCCCCGGTCAGCGGTCCGCCGGCGCCCACAACTCCGTGATGCCGACCCCCAGTTGCGCCAGCAGGCGGCGGACCAGGGGCAGGCTGATGCCGATGACGTTGCCGTGGTCGCCGTCGATGCCGTCGATGAACGGGGCGGAACGGCCGTCGAGGGTGAACGCCCCGGCGACGTAGAGGGGCTCGCCCGAGGCGACGTACGCGGCGATCTCCTCGTCGGTCGGCTCGCCGAAGCGGACGACCGTGGAGGCGGTGGCCGAGGCGTACCGGCCGCTGACGGTGTCGTAGACGCAGTGCCCGGTCTGCAGCGTGCCGGCCCGTCCCCGCATCGCCTTCCAGCGGGCGGTGGCCTCCTCGGCGTCCGCCGGCTTGCCCAGCGCCTCGCCGTCCAGGTCGAGGACCGAGTCGCAGCCGATCACCAGGGCGCCCTTGACCTCGGGCTTCGCGGCCACGACGGAGGCCTTCGCCTCGGCGAGGGCCAGCGCCAGCTCGGCCGGGGTGGGGGCGGTGACGGCGTCCTCGTCGACCCCGCTCACGATCACCTCGGGGTCGAGCCCGGCCTGCCGCAGCAGGCCCAGACGGGCGGGGGACTGGGAGGCGAGCACGAGTCGACGGCGCGGCTGATCAGTCATGCGGTCAGCGTATCGCCGACCCCGGTCCGGGCCGCGGTCAGCGGAGGCCGAGCACGATCATCGCGATCACCATGGCCAGCGCCAGGAAGAGGCCGAGCCGCCTCAGTGTCTCCTCCATGGCACGGAGTTCGTCAGGCGGCTCGTTCTTCGGGTCGGACCACAGCATGGCTCCAGCGTGCGGGAGGCTGCCGCCGGGGCGCCTGAGTACGCGTACTCAAAGTGCCGGCCCGCAGCACGGCGGCTGCGGGCCGGTGGAGGGCTGGGCGCGCCCGCGCGGCGGGACCGCATGCCGATGCGGCCCCGCGCCGGGTGGCCGGCTGCCCTCAGCTCGGCCAGTAGGTGCGGGCCCATGCCGACCGGCCCGGTGAGGGCAGGCGGTGGGCCGCGATGCGGGACGGGTCCGACCAGGAGTCGCGGGAGCGGGGCGCGCCGGACGGCGTGGCGGACGCCGCCGCGGCGCGGGCCCTGACCACCGCCAGTGCGGCGGCCAGCTCCTCCGGGGTCGGGTTGCCCCGTACGACCTTGATCACAGCGGCTCCTTACAGGGGGATGTTGCCGTGCTTCTTCGGAGGCAGGGATTCCCGCTTCGTACGCAGTTGACGCAGGCCGCGCACGATGTGCCGGCGGGTGTCCGACGGCATGACCACCGCGTCGACGTAACCGCGCTCGGCCGCGACGTAGGGGTTGAGGAGGGTGTCCTCGTACTCCTGGATCAGCCGGGCGCGGACCGCCTCGACGTCCTCACCGCTCGCCGCGGCCTCGGCGATCGTGCGGCGGTGCAGGATGTTGACCGCGCCCTGCGCGCCCATGACGGCGATCTGGGCGGTGGGCCAGGCCAGGTTGAGGTCGGCGCCCAGGTGCTTGGAGCCCATGACGTCGTAGGCGCCGCCGAAGGCCTTGCGGGTGATGACCGTGATCAGGGGGACGGTGGCCTCCGCGTAGGCGTAGATCAGCTTGGCGCCGCGGCGGATGATGCCGTCGTGTTCCTGGTCGACGCCGGGCAGGAAGCCGGGGACGTCCACGAAGGTGATGACGGGGACGTTGAAGGCGTCGCACGTCCGGACGAAGCGGGCGGCCTTCTCGGAGGCCTTGATGTCCAGGCAGCCCGCGAACTGCATCGGCTGGTTCGCGACGATCCCGACCGGGTGCCCCTCGACCCGGCCGAAACCGGTGAGGATGTTCGGCGCGAACAGCGGCTGCGTCTCGAAGAACTCGGCGTCGTCGAGGACGTGCTCGATCACCGTGTGCATGTCGTACGGCTGGTTCGCGCTGTCCGGGACGAGCGTGTCCAGCTCCAGGTCCTCGTCGGTGACGGAGAGGTCCGCCTCCTCCGGGAACGCCGGGGCCTCGCTGAGGTTGTTTGACGGCAGGTACGACAGCAGCTGCTTGACGTACTCGATGGCGTCCTTCTCGTCGCCCGCCATGTGGTGCGCCACGCCCGACGTCGAGTTGTGGGTGCGGGCACCGCCCAGCTCCTCGAAGCCGACGTCCTCGCCGGTGACCGTCTTGATGACGTCCGGGCCGGTGATGAACATGTGCGAGGTCTGGTCGACCATGACCGTGAAGTCGGTGATCGCGGGGGAGTAGACCGCGCCGCCCGCGCAGGGCCCGACGACGAGCGAGATCTGCGGGATGACACCGCTGGCGTGCGTGTTGCGGCGGAAGATCTCGCCGTACGCGCCCAGCGAGGCCACGCCCTCCTGGATGCGGGCGCCGCCGGAGTCGTTGATGCCGATGACCGGGCAGCCGGTCTTCAGCGCGAAGTCCATGACCTTGACGATCTTCTGGCCGTAGACCTCGCCCAGGGCGCCGCCGAAGACGGTGAAGTCCTGGGAGAAGACGGCGACGGGCCGGCCGTCGACCGTCCCGTACCCGGTCACCACGCCGTCTCCGTACGGGCGGTTCTGCTCCAGCCCGAAGTGGGTGGAGCGGTGGCGGGCGAACTCGTCGAGCTCGACGAACGAGCCCGCGTCGAGAAGGAGTTCGATGCGCTCACGGGCCGTCAGCTTGCCCTTGGCGTGCTGCTTCTCGACGGCGCGTTCGGAGCCGGCGTGCGTCGCCTCCTGGACGCGGCGCTGGAGATCCGCGAGCTTTCCCGCGGTCGTGTGGATGTCGGTCTCTTCCGGCTCGGACATCGGGATGCGGCTCCCTGCCTGCTCAAACGGGGGGACGGTTACTCATCCGTAGCGTAGTGGTGCGCCTACCAATCGGCAGTGCGGCGTTTACCACACCTAGGGTGGCTTGCATGACGCCGCGAGATGCATCAGACGCCCACAACAGCCGGTGGTCCGACCTGGACCGCCCTCCCCTCAACGCCCTCGCGCTGCGGCGCGGGCTCGTACGGGAGGGCGGGCTGTGGCGCGACGTGGCGGTCGTGCAGCGGACCGGGTCCACGAACTCCGATCTCGTGGCCCTGGCGGCCGCGGGCAAGGCGGACGAGGGCTCGGTGCTGGTGGCCGAGGAGCAGACCGCCGCGCGGGGGCGGCTCGACCGGCGCTGGACGGCGCCCGCCCGGTCCGGGCTCTTCTTCTCCGTGCTGCTGCGGCCGGCCGGGGTGCCGGTGGAGCGGTGGGGCTGGTTGCCGCTGCTGGCGGGGGTGGCGGTGGCCACGGGGCTGTCGCGGGCCGCGGGCGTCGACACGGCGCTCAAGTGGCCCAACGACCTGCTGGTGACCGTGGGCGGGGAGGAACGCAAGGCCGGCGGGATCCTGGCGGAGCGGGCCGGGGCGGACGGCGTGGTCCTGGGCATCGGCATCAACGTCTCGCTGCGGGCCGACGAGCTGCCGGTGCCGCAGGCGGGGTCGCTGGCGCTGGCCGGGTCGGTGAGCACGGACCGGGACCCGCTGCTGCGGGCCGTGCTGCGGTCGCTGGAGGAGTGGTACGGCCGGTGGCGCACCGCCGGGGGCGATCCCGCGGTGAGCGGGGTGCAGGAGACGTACGCGGCCGGGTGCGCGACGCTCGGGCGGATGGTGCGGGCGGAGCTGCCGGGGGAGCGGTCGGTGGTGGGGGAGGCGGTGGCGGTCGACGGCGACGGCAGGCTGGTGATCGCCACGGAGAACGGCGTACAGGAGCCGGTGGGTGCGGGGGACATCGTGCACCTGCGGCCGGCGTGAGGGGTACGTCCGGTCCACCTGACCGAGTGAGCTGGCGCACACCTGCCGTAGAGTTGAGGCCGGTCGATACCTGACCGCGATAGATCGGAAGGGCAGCAGGCGTGACCGTCGACGACACGGGCTCCGGCGCGGGCGCGGACGGCCGGGTGGACCCTCCCCCGCTCTCGAGTTCGCTCGAGCAGGGGGACGCCCACGCCGCCGAATCCGGCGATGACCCGCTCGCCCTGCGTCTGGAGCAGCTCATCCTCGGCGCCGAGCGGCGCTACACCCCGTTTCAGGCGGCCCGCAGCGCCGGTGTCTCCATGGAGCTGGCGTCCCGTTTCTGGCGGGCCATGGGCTTCGCCGACATCGGGCAGGCCAAGGCCCTCACCGAGGCCGATGTGCTGGCTCTGCGGCGGCTCGCCGGTCTCGTGGAGGCGGGGCTGCTGAGCGAGGCCATGGCGGTGCAGGTGGCACGGTCGACCGGGCAGACCACCGCCCGGTTGGCGGAGTGGCAGATCGATTCCTTCCTGGAGGGGCTGACCGAGCCTCCCGAGCCGGGCATGACCCGCACCGAGGTCACGTATCCGATCGTCGAGCTGCTGCTGCCGGAGCTCGAGGAGTTCCTGGTCTACGTGTGGCGCCGGCAGCTGGCCGCCTCGGCCGGACGGGTCGTGCAGGCCGCGGACGACGAGGAGATGGTCGACCGGCGGCTCGCGGTCGGGTTCGCGGACCTGGTCGGGTTCACCCGGCTGACCCGCCGTATGGAGGAGGAGGAGCTCGGCGAGCTCGTCGAGGCCTTCGAGACCACCGCCGCCGACCTGGTCGCCGCGCGGGGCGGGCGGCTCATCAAGACGCTGGGCGACGAGGTCCTGTACGCCGCCGACGACGCCGGGACCGCCGCCGACATCGCGCTGCGTCTCGTGGAGACGATGAGCAACGACGAGACGATGCCCGAGCTGCGCGTCGGCATGGCGTTCGGGACGGTGACCACCCGGATGGGCGATGTGTTCGGTACGACCGTCAACCTGGCCTCGCGGCTGACGTCGATCGCGCCCCGGGACGCCGTCCTGGTCGACAGCGCGTTCGCGGAGGAACTCATCCGTACCGGGGACGCGCCCGCCTCGGAGGCGGAGGCAGCGGAGGAGGCGGCCGCCGCCGAGAAGGAGGGCGAGGAGCCGCCCGTCTACCGGTTCGCGCTCCAGCCGATGTGGCAGCGGCCCGTGCGTGGGCTCGGTGTCGTCGAGCCCTGGCTGCTGACCCGCCGGGACGACGGCGGCGAGTGACCCGGCCGGGGCCTCGGCCGTGTCCTTGGGACCGTCCGACGAGTGTCACCCACGCTCGTGATCGGCGTCGTCAGGGCATGGGCGCGTCGAGCGGGTCCACGCACAGCCCGATCACGGGGACGCACAGGGCCGGCCGGCCGGGCTGCTGCGGTGGGGCGGCGGGCGCCGGGGAGGTCGGCGTGGACCTCGGCGGCGGAGTCGACGCGGGCCGCGGACGGCTGCTCGCGGTGGGCGCGGGGGCCCGGGTCGCGGCCGGTGACGGGCTGACGCGGGGGACCGCCGGGGTGTAGGTGGCGCCCGGGGTGAGGGCGACGGACGTCGGTGCCCCGGGGCTGCCCGGGACCAGGGCGACCTCGGGCACCGGGCGCGCGCTCGCCCCGCCCACGGTGGCGGAGGCCGTCGGGACGGTGGCGCCCGCGTGGGTCGGGCGGTCGGTGTCCGGGTCCGCGCCCGTGACAGGGGCGGGGCGGGGTCCCGCCTCCGCGGTGCCGAGGCCGCCGACGCCCGGGTCGGGCACCATCCGGAGGAACCCCAGCACACCGGCGGCCAGTGCGAGGCCGCCCGCGGTGACCAGCGCCTTGCGGGGGCGGGGGCGGCGGTGCCGGCCCCGGGAGGCGGCCCGGAGACGAACGGACTCCGCCTGGGTCTCGTCGGTACCGATGCCTCGTCCGGTCGGCGTACTCACCGGTGTGCTCGTCATCGCGTTCCCTCCCCGGTGCGGTTCGCGCCCCCGATGCGCCGGGGCGGCCGCACCTTATGCGCTCCTCTGGGCGGTCGGGTGGGAGTTGGGCGGGATGTCACTCGAACGGGTGGGCGGGTGGGAATGTGGCGAACGGGCGGGCGGCGACGCGGCTACGGGGCGGCCCTCGCCCGCTCTTTCCCCGGCGCACCCGGCCTGCGATGATCGGTCGAGCGGGAAGGTTAACCCGCGTTAACCTGCTTCGATCCGGAGGGTGTCATGAGCGAGGAGCGGTTCGGGGAGTTCGTGCTGGTGCGGCGGCACGGGGACGGGCATGTCGCGGAGCTGGCCCTGGACCGGCCCAAGGCCATGAACGCCGTCTCGACCGGGATGGCCCGCTCCATCGGGGCGGCCTGCGCGGCACTGGGGGACGACCGGGACGTACGGGTGGTCGTGGTGACCTCGACGCACGAGCGGGCCTTCTGCGTGGGGGCCGACCTGAAGGAGCGGAACTCGTTCAGCGACGCCGAGCTGGTGCGGCAGCGGCCGGTGGCGCGGGGGGCGTACACCGGGGTGCTGGAGCTTCCGGTGCCGACGGTCGCGGCGGTGCACGGGTTCGCGCTGGGGGGTGGGTTCGAGCTGGCGCTGGCGTGTGACGTGATCGTGGCCGACCGTACGGCCGTGGTGGGGCTGCCCGAGGTGTCGGTCGGGGTGATCCCGGGCGGTGGGGGGACGCAGCTGCTGCCCCGGCGGGTGGGGGCGGCCCGGGCGGCCGAGCTGATCTTCAGCGCCCGGCGGGTGGAGGCCGCGGAGGCGCGGGAGCTGGGGCTGGTGGACGTACTGGTGGAGGAGGGGAAGGACCGCGAGGAGGCGTTGGCGCTGGCCGCGCGGATCGGGGCGAACTCTCCGGTGGGGCTGCGGGCGGCCAAGCGGGCCCTGCGACTCGGGCAGGGGCTGGACCTGCGGGCCGGGCTGGAGGTCGAGGACGCGGCGTGGCGGTCGGTGGCCTTCTCGGGGGACCGGGCGGAAGGGGTGGCGGCGTTCAACGAGAAGCGGAAGCCGCAGTGGCCGGGGGAGTGACAGGGATCCGAGGGGCGGGCGCGGTGCCGTCACTCCAAGCGCCCCCCGGTGTCCCCTTGCTGGGTAAATGTCCCTAGCCTGATGAAATGGGTGACGACAGACGCCTCGCGGCCGTGGTGGCGCTGGCGCAGGGGATGGCGGCCGCGCACACGCCCCAGGAGTCGTGGCGGGCGGCGGCGCTCGGGGCGTGCCGGGCGCTGGCCGGTGCGTTCGCCGCGCTCTCGGTGTGGGAGCGGGACCTCGGCCGGCTGCGCGTCCTCGTGAACGTGGGGGACCGGGCACCGGACGAGGAGGAGTTCCCGGACGGCGAGGCCTATCCCGTGCACCAGTTCCCGGAGATCACCGAGTTCCTGCACGAACGCTGGGTGGCCGGCGGTGAGCCCAACGCCTGGGTGGAGACGGCGGAGGGGCCGGCCGCCGGGCGGCCCGGCTACTGCCACCAGCGGGTCGCCGCCCTGCGCCGGCGCGGGCGCGGCTCCTGCGTCGTCGCGCCGATCGTGCTGCACGGCCGCGCCTGGGGCGAGCTGTACGTGGCCCGCTCCACCGGCACGCCCGTCTTCGACCGCGCCGACGCCGACTTCGCCACCGTCCTGGCCGCCGTCGTCGCCGCCGGGCTGGCTCAGACCGAGCGGCTGGAGGAGGCCCGCCGACTCGCCTTCACCGACTCCCTCACCGGCCTGGCCAACCGCCGCGCCGTCGACGTACGGCTGGAGGAGGCGGTCGAGCGGCACCGGGCGCGCGGGGACGTGGTGAGCCTGGTCGTGTGCGATCTCAACGGGCTCAAGCGGGTGAACGACAGCCAGGGGCATGCGGTCGGGGACCGGCTGCTGGAGCGGTTCGGCTCGGTGCTGTCGCTGTGCGGGGCCATGCTGCCCGGGGCGCTGGCCGCCCGGCTGGGCGGGGACGAGTTCTGCCTGCTCGCGGTGGGGCCGTCCGCCGACGACGTGGTGAAGGTGGCCGACGAACTGTGCCGCCGGGCCGCCGAGCTGGAGCTCGGGGAGGGAGTGGCCTGCGGGGTCGCCTCCACCCAGGACCCCATCGGGCCGGTGCGCTCCGCCCGGCGGCTGTTCCGGCTCGCGGACGCCGCCCAGTACCGGGCCAAGGCCCTCCGGGCCGCCCGGCCGGTCGTCGCCGGGCGGGCGGGGCCCGACGACCCCGTCGTACGCCTCGCCGACGAGCCGCCCCAGGGGCCGGCCGTCGAGCGGCGCAGGTTCCGGGGGCGGCGGGACTGAGGTGTGACGTATCGGTAAGGGGCGAAGCCCGGCCCCACTGGTGACATCTCTGTCTTCACTGCGTACGCTCCTGAATATGGATATGCACACTGTGGTGGTGGGGACGTCCGGGGTCACCGCGTCCGACGTCCTCGCCGTGGCGCGCGGCGGCGCCCGGGTCGAGCTCTCCGAGGAGGCGTTGGCGGCCCTCGCCGCCGCCCGCGAGATCGTCGAAGCGCTGGCGGCCAAGCCCGACCCCGTCTACGGCGTCTCCACCGGTTTCGGCGCCCTCGCCACCCGGCACATCAGCCAGGAACTGCGCACCCAGCTCCAGCGCAACATCGTCCGCTCGCACGCCGCCGGCATGGGCCCGCGCGTCGAGCGGGAGGTCGTACGGGCCCTGATGTTCCTGCGGCTGAAGACCGTCTGCTCCGGGCACACCGGGGTGCGGCCCGAGGTCGCGCGGACCATGGCCGCCCTGCTGAACGCCGGCATCACCCCCGTCGTCCACGAGTACGGCTCCCTCGGCTGCTCCGGCGACCTGGCCCCGCTCTCCCACTGCGCCCTCACGCTCATGGGAGAGGGCGACGCCGAGGGCCCGGACGGCGTCGTACGGCCCGCCGGGGAACTGCTCGCCGCCCACGGGATCGCACCCGTCGAGCTGCGCGAGAAGGAGGGCCTCGCCCTCCTCAACGGCACCGACGGCATGCTCGGCATGCTGATCATGGCCCTGGACGACCTCGACACCCTCTACAAGTCCGCCGACGTCACGGCGGCGCTCTCGCTGGAGGCCCTCCTCGGCACCGACAAGGTGCTCGCGCCCGAACTGCACGCCATCCGCCCGCACCCCGGGCAGGAGGCCAGCGCCGCCAACATGCTGGCCGTCCTGAAGGGCTCCGGGCTGACCGGGCACCACCAGGACGACGCGCCCCGCGTCCAGGACGCCTACTCGGTGCGCTGCGCCCCGCAGGTCGCCGGCGCCGGACGGGACACCATGGCCCACGCCCGGCTGGTCGCCGAGCGGGAGCTGGCCTCGGCCATCGACAACCCCGTCGTGCTGCCCGGGGAAGGGCGGGTCGAGTCCAACGGGAACTTCCACGGCGCCCCGGTCGCCTACGTCCTCGACTTCCTCGCCATCGCCGCCGCCGACCTCGCCTCCATCGCCGAGCGCCGCACCGACCGGCTGCTGGACAAGAACCGCAGCCACGGGCTGCCGCCGTTCCTCGCGGACGACGCCGGGGTCGACTCCGGGCTGATGATCGCCCAGTACACCCAGGCCGCGCTGGTCAGCGAGTTGAAGCGGCTGGCCGTACCCGCCTCGGCGGACTCGATCCCGTCCTCCGCGATGCAGGAGGACCACGTGTCGATGGGCTGGTCCGCGGCGCGCAAGCTGCGCACGGCCGTCGACAACCTCACGCGCGTGCTCGCCGTCGAGCTGTACGCCGCCACGCGCGCCGTCGAACTGCGCGAGGGGCTGACCCCGGCGCCGGCCACCCGGGCGGTCATCGACGCCGTACGGGAGGCGGGGGTCCAGGGGCCCGGTCCCGACCGGTTCCTCGCCCCCGATCTCGCCGCGGCGGACGCCTTCGTGCGGGCGGGGCGGCTCGTCGCGGCCGTGGAGACGGTCACCGGGCCGCTGCGGTAGGAGCCCGGCGAGAAGACAGCGCGGGCCCTGCCGTCCACGGGTGACGGCAGGGCCCCGAAAAGTTCGCCGGACGGATTACTTGAGCTTGGCGACCTGCGCCTGGACCACGGCCGCCGGGATCTCGGCGGTCTCACCGGAGCCGAGCGCGGCGAAGTTCACCGTGTAGAACGTGGCGATGACGTTGCCCTTGCGCACCACCTCGGTGTGGAAGGTGGCCGTGCCCTCGCCGTCCATGTCGACGTCCTCGGCGAACGCGACCGACTCGTCACCCAGTCCGGAGCCCTTCGCCGGGGCGACCTTGGTGACCTTCGAGTCCTCGCCCCCAGTGGCGAGGCCGTACCCGCCGGAGCAGGCCGGCACGCCGTCGGAAACGGCCTTCATGGCCTTCTCGGCGCCGTCGCCGGCGTACGACGACAGGCCCACGAACGTCATGTCGACGTTGAAGGCGTCCGCGATGTCCTCCGGCTGCGCGGTGGCGGTCGACGCCTTGTCCTCCGCGACGGTGTTGCTGGCGTTGGCGTCCGTGTCGCCCGGGGCGAGAGCGGCCGTGGCCCAGGCGAGCGGGTCGCACGCCGCCTTGTCGGTCTTCACCTCGGTCTTGGACTTCGGGAGGGTGTCGTCGCCCGAGTCGACCTTGTAGCCCTTGACCTCGCCCTGGGTCAGCAGCAGCTTCTCCAACTCGGCGGCGGTCAGGGCGTTCGCGGCCGGAGCCGACGACGAGGAGGACGCACCGGAACCCGAACCGGAACCGTCGGATCCCTTGCTCTTCTTCGACCCGTCGCTCGAACAACCCGTGATGAGGGCGAGCGACAGAGCGCCCACGGCAGCCGTGGCGCACAGCCGCGCCCCCGATGATCTCTTCATGGGCGGACTATGAAGCTCTGGTCAAGTAAGCGTCAAGTCATTTCAAAAACCGAGGCGTTCCCGGCGAACGGAATAAACCACGAACCCCGCACCCAAAGCGAGCAAAGTGGTTCCACCCACCACGTACGGGGTGGTGTCGAAGCTTCCGGTGTCGGCGAGGCGAGTGCCGTCGCCGGTGCCGTCCCCGTCGGCGGCGGAGGTCGCGGTGGCGTCGGAGCTGATCGTGTTCGCGGCCCGCGCCTGGGCGGTGGCCTGCGGCGTCGCGGCCGTTCTCGCCGGGGCGTCCTGCGTCGCGTTGGCGTTCGGGACGAACCACAGGGCGCCCAGCAGGGTCCCCGCGGCGGTGGCGGTCAGCAACGGACGGCGAGCGGATGACACGGAATATCGATCCCCTTGTGGCGCTGGCGAATTGGCCGTGTGGTCCGATGCTAATGAAAGGCGCGGGTCGCGGGAAAGTTGAGGGAGCCGGGAGCCGTACGCTCCGGGCATGAGCACTGAAAAGACATCCCGATATGTCCGACTTCGCGTGGAGGTCGTCCTGGAGGTCGAGGACGCGGACGCCGTGACCGGGGCCGCCGTGCGGCGCATCGCGGCGGATCCCGGGACGCCGGAGGCCGAGCGGGCGCACGCCGAGAGCGCTGTGACCGAGGACACCGCCGAGGCGCTCGCCTATCTCGTCGATCCGTTCGACCTGGTCAGGGAGGTCCCGGGGGTTGAACTCCAGCAGGCCTCCTGGTCCAGCGAGCCCATTGACTACGACCCGGATTCGCCGGAGTGGGACCTCGACGAGGATGATGTCGACGAGGATGACGCGGCGGACGGCGAAGAGGACGCCCGCACGGGCGGCATCGGCTGAACGTCTTGGGGAATTCGTGACCCCGGGCGGCAACCGCCGCCCGGGGTTTCGTCGTCTCAAAGGACGCACTGACCGACACCGCACACGGGTCCCGGGCGGGTTCACCGCCCCTGTGGACGTGGTGTGGCCCACACATTCCAGGGATGTGGAACGGGACGAACCGGTCGTAGCGTTGATGTTCTTGACGGGGACTCTCGGGGTTTTGGGGAATCGGCAACGATGGAGAAGCGTGTGATGACGAACAGTAGGCGGCGCAGGGGTCTGAGGACCGCGTCCGCACTGCTCGGCGGTGTTCTGGTGCTCTCTGCGTGCTCCGGCGGCGACAGCAGCGCCTCCGACGGCGGCAAGGGCGGCTCCTCGCAGGCCAAGGCCGACGAGGCGGCGGCCGAGAAGGCGTCGGAGGCCCAGATCAAGATCACGCCCGCGGACGGCTCGGACAACGCCTCCATCAACAACTCGGCGGCCGTCACGGTGAGCAAGGGCACGCTCACCCAGGTGACGATGACCACCGCCGACGGCACCGCGGTGGAGGGCGAGCTCTCCGCCGACAAGACCAGCTGGAAGCCCAGCGTCCAGCTCGAGCGCTCCACCACCTACAAGCTCGCGGCGACCGCGAAGGACTCCGAGGGTCGCGAGGCCCACGAGAACGCGTCCTTCACCACGGTCTCGCCCGACAACAGCTTCATAGGCAACTTCACGCCGGAGGACGGCTCCACCGTCGGCGTGGGCATGCCGGTGTCGATCAACTTCAACAAGGAGATCACCAACAAGGCCGCCGTCCAGAAGGGCATCACGGTCAGCTCCAGCAGCGGCCAGGAGGTCGTCTGCCACTGGTTCAACACCCAGCGCATGGACTGCCGGCCCGAGGACTACTGGCAGGAGAACTCCACCGTCACGCTGAAGCTCGCGCTCGACGGCGTCGAGGGTGCCGAGGGTGTCTTCGGCGTCCAGCAGAAGACGGTCACCTTCAAGATCGGCCGCAACCAGGTCACCTACGTCGACGCGAAGACCAAGCAGATGAAGGTCACGCAGGACGGCAAGACGGTCCGGACCATCCCGATCTCCGCCGGCTCGCCCGACAACAAGACGTACGAGGGCCAGATGGTGATCTCCGAGAAGTTCAAGGAGACCCGGATGAACGGCGCGACGGTCGGCTTCACCGACGACGACGGCAAGGGCGAGTACGACATCAAGGACGTGCCGCACGCCATGCGCCTGACCACCTCCGGCACCTTCGTGCACGGCAACTACTGGGGCGCGAAGTCCATCTTCGGCTCGGTGAACACCAGCCACGGCTGCGTCGGCCTGTCCGACACCAAGGGCGCCGACGACCCGAGCACGCCGGGCGCCTGGTTCTACAACAACTCGATCGTCGGTGACGTCGTGGTCGTCCAGAACACCGGCGACAAGACCGTCAGCCCGGACAACGGCCTCAACGGCTGGAACATGGACTGGGCGCAGTGGAAGGCCGGTTCGGCCGTCTGACGCCCGGTCGACGCACAGCTTTCCGATGCCGCCCCCAGGGGCGGCATCGGTGTTTCCGGAGCCGGGCACAGGCTTCTCATCCATCTTTTATGCCAGCCTTATCGCTTCATCACGGTCCGTACCTAGCTTGCGGCGCATGTTCTTCACCTACCTGAGGCGCGAACTGCGCCGCCGCAGAAAGGCGGCCCTCGTCGTCGCCTCCGGCCTCGCGCTGGGCATCGCGCTGGTCATCGTGGTCACGTCCGTGTCCTCCGGCATGGGGAAGGCCCAGGACAAGGTCCTTCAGTCCCTGTACGGCCTGGGCACGGACATGACGGTCACCAAGGCCGCCTCGCCCACCGCGAACCCCTCCGAGCGGCCGCGCTTCCAGTTCGACGCGCAGGACAACGGCTCCGACGAGGAGCAGAGCAGCGACCGCGTCATGGTCCAGGGCTTCCAGACCCTGGCGGCCTCGACCGTCACCCGGGTCGGCAAGCAGGACGGCGTCGCGGACGCGGTCGGCGGACTGAGCCTCCAGGTCATCAAGGTCAGCGGCCAGTTCACCCGCGGCCAGTTCCAGCAGGACGGCAACGGCGGCAGCGGCGCAGGCCAGCCGGGCGGTCAGGGCGGCACCGGCGGTCAGCCGCAGGGCGAAGTGCAGGGCGGCGGGGCCAACTTCGACGTCAACAACTACTCCGTCTACGGCACCGACGTCACCGAGCCCGCGCTCGGCCCGCTGACCTCCTCCAAGATCACCAGCGGCCGTACGTTCACGTCGACGGAGACCAATGCCAAGGTCGCCGTCGTCGACTCGGCGTACGCCAAGGAGAAGAAGCTCGAGGTCGGCTCCACCGTCACCATCAAGAACGTCGAGTTCGACGTGATCGGCATCGCCACCGCCGACAGCGGCGACTCCGCCGCCAACGTCTACATCCCGCTGACCCAGGCCCAGACCCTCAGCGACTCGAAGAACAAGGTCACCACGATCTACGTCACGGCGACCGACTCCCAGAAGATCGACAGCGTCAAGTCCGCGATCCAGAAGAACGTCTCGGGTACGACGGTGACGACCTCCGCGGACCTCGCGGACACGGTCTCCGGCTCCCTGGCCACGGCGTCCTCCCTCGCCACCAGCGTCGGCACGTGGCTGTCCATCGCGGTGCTGATCGCCGCGTTCCTGGTGGCCGGGCTGCTGACCTCGTCGGCGGTGTCACGGCGCGTGCGGGAGTTCGGGACGCTGAAGGCGCTCGGCTGGAACTCCGGGAGGGTCACCCGGCAGGTCGTCGGGGAGGCCATGGTCAACGGGCTGCTGGGCGGCGTGCTGGGGATCGCGGTCGGACTGGCGGGAGCGTACGCGGTGACGGCGATCAGCCCCACGCTTCAGGCGCAGCTGGGCGGTGGCGGCGCCGGCAGTGGCGGCCCCGGGGGCGGCGGGGGCTTCGGTGGCCCCGGGCGGCAGGCGGCGGCGAGGACGCTCGACGTCGCGCTCACCGCGCCCGTGAGTGTCACGACCGTGGCGATCGCCGTGGCGCTCGCGGTGGCCGGTGGGCTGATCGCGGGGGCGTTCGGTGGCTGGCGGGCGTCCCGGCTGCGGCCGGCCGACGCACTGCGGCGCGTCGAGTAGCCGGCGTCCGCAACCCCAACCCCCTCATCCCACCCAGGAGCTGACCCCATGTACGAACTCAGAGGCGTCACCAAGCGCTACACCCGCGGCAAGGAGACCGTCCACGCCCTCGACGGTGTCGATCTGACCATCCCGGACGGCGACCGGCTCGTCATCCAGGGGCCCACCGGCGGTGGCAAGTCGACGCTGCTCCAGATGCTCGGCGCGCTCGACCGGCCCAGCGCGGGCGAGGTCGTCCTCGACGGTGTCGATCTGGCCGAACTGTCGGAGGCCAGGCTGACGAAGGTGCGCAGTGAGAACATCGGCTTCGTCTTCCAGTCGTTCAACCTCATCCCGACGCTCACCGCGCAGGAGAACGTCGAGACCGCCCTCGTCCCCCTCGGCGTGAAGCCCGGGGAGCGGCGCGAGCGGGCCGCCGAGGCGCTCAGGTCGGTCGGGCTCGGCGAGCGGCTCGGGCACCTGCCCGGTGAGATGTCCGGCGGACAGCAGCAGCGCGTGGCCATCGCCCGCGCCCTGGTGAAGCGGCCGAAGGTGCTGCTCGCCGACGAGCCCACCGGCAACCTCGACGAGTCCATGCGCGACGAGATCATGGACGTGCTCGAGACGCTGTGGAAGGAGCACGGGCTCACCTTCATCATGGTCACCCACGACTCGTCGATCGCGAAGAAGGCCCCCCGCCTGGCGACCCTTCGCAAGGGCAGGATCTCGGTGCAGGAGAACGCCGCCACCTGACGTCCCCGTGACGTGTCCGTCTCCGCGCCCCCCGGCATACTTCCTGTTCCGGGGGGTTCGCGGTGTGTGTGTGCGTGCGTTCGGGCGGGCGGGCGGCGTGCGTGCGGGCGGGCGCGTGGGCTCTGGCTCTGGCTCCGCGAAGGTCTCCTCGCAGCGGTCCGGTCCGGTCCGGTCCGGTCCGGTCCCGGCCCGGTCCCGGCCTCGATGAGGACGCGGCCGGGCCGACGCGTGTCAGGCGGCCAGTGCGCGCAGCGCCTCGCCGAGCGCCGCGACGCCTTCGGCGATGACGCCGGCCGGGGTGGCCGCGTAGCCGAGGACCAGGCCGGGGCGGCCGGGCAGTTGGCGGTGCCAGGACAGGGGCTGCACCTTCACGCCCCGGGCCAGCGCGGCGGCGGCCAGCTCGGTGTCCGGGACGTCCGGGGCGTAGGTGACGGTGAGGTGCAGGCCGGCCGCGGCGCCGTGCACCACCGCGCCCGGCAGATGGCCGGCGAGGGCGTGGATCATCGCGTCGCGGCGGCGCCGGTGGCGGCCGCGCAGCAGCCGTAGCTGCCGTTCCAGGCCGCCGGACTCCATCAGCCGGGCCAGGACCAGCTGCGGCAGTACGGCATTGCCCAGGTCGGTGAAGCGTTTCGCGGCGACCAGCGCGTCCCGGTGGCGGCGCGGCGGCACCATCCAGCCGATCCGCAGCGCGGGCGCGAGCAGCTTGGACACGCTGCCCAGGTAGCAGACCCGGTCGTCGAGGAGGCCGCGCAGAGCGGGCACCGGGGGCCGGTCGTAGCGGTGTTCGGCGTCGTAGTCGTCCTCGACGATCAGGCCGCCGTCCGCCGCCCAGCGCAGCAGCTCCCGGCGGCGCTCACCGCTCGTCACCACGCCGACGGGGAACTGGTGGGCGGGCGTGAGCAGCACCGCCCGGGCGCCGGTGGCACGCAGCGCGTCCACGCGTACGCCGTCGTCGTCCACCGGCACCGGCGGGGTGGCCAGGCCCCCGTACTCCAGGTGCTGGCGGGTGCCGAGCGAGCCGGGGTCCTCGACGGCGACGGCGTCGATGCCGTCCGCCGCCAGCACCGGGTGCAGCAGGGTCAGCGCCTGTGCGGTGCCCGCGACGACGAGCACCTCGTCCGGCTCCACCCGGATCCCGCGCCCGCGCGCCAGCCAGCCGGCGACGGCGCGGCGCAGCTCCGGGGCGCCGCGCGGGTCTCCGTAGCCGAGGTGCTCGGCGGCCAGCCCGGTGAGCACGGCGCGTTCCGCGCGCAGCCAGGCCGAGCGGGGGAAGGCGGTGAGGTCGGGCCGGCCGGGTGTGAAGTCGATGCGGGACGGGGCGGCCCGCAGCGCGTCGAAGACGTCGGGGCCCGGTGCGCCGACGAACAGCGAGTCCGGCGCTGCGCGTTCCGGGGCGATCGGGGCCGGGGGCCGGGACGACGGCGGGGCGGGGGAGACCGCCACCACCACCGTCCCGCCGCGTCGGCGCCCCTCCACGTGGCCGTCCTCCGTCAGCCGCCGGTACGCCTCGGCGACCACCCCGCGGGAGACGCGCAGCTCGGCGGCGAGCACCCGGGTCGGCGGGAGCCTGCTGCCCACGGTGAGCCGGCCGTCGGCCATCGCCCGGCGCAACTGGCGCACCAGCCAGTCCGCCTTGCCGCCGGGCGGCGCGTGGCCGGCGTCGAGCTGGAGGAAGTCGGAGCCGTGGGCCGGGGGCCCGTCGTCCCTGTCGTATGCCGCCGGGGTCTCGGTCGTGGGGTCCGTTCCCGTTCCGTGGTCCCGCTCGGTCACCCCGCCCATGCTGCCACGGGTCACCCCGGCTGCCGTTCCCCGGCCGGGACCGGGTCGGGGAAGAGGAACTCGGGTGCGGTGGCGGTGAGGACGGCCATCGCGGGACCGGCTGCGGGAGCACGGGCCGTGGTGGCGGCGGCTGTGGTGGCGTCGGCCCGCGTGGGACCGGCGGTGGTGGTTACGTCGGCCCGTGTGGGACCGGCCGTGGTGGCGTCGGCCCGTGTGGGACCGGTCGGTGTGGAACCGGCCGGTGTGGGACCGGCCGGCGTCGGGTCGGTCGGCCAGTGCGCGGCCAGCTCCTGCGCGAGGGTCTTCAGCAGTTCCGGTACGGCCTCCGCACCGCCGTCGTGCAGGGCCTCCACCACCACGAGGATCCTGCCGGTGTGCTCGCCGACCGCGGAGTGGCCGCTCTGCCGGTTGGTCCAGCGCCGGGCATGGGACCGCCCGGCCGAGTCCGCGAAGATCACCTCGCCGGGCGCTGGATGCTCGATGCCGCCGCCGAACGTCGTGTACCGCTCGTCGCCGCGGGCGTGGCGCACCTCCAGCAGCGGCCCGGCGATACGGTCGGCGTCGAGGGCCGCCACCGGGATCGCGTAGGCCGCCGAGACGGCGTTGCACAGGTCGACCACCGGATGGATGCGCGGCAGGCTCCCCTCCTTGCGCAGCCGCCTCAGCAGCGACTCGGAGGCGCACCGGTACTGCGTCGGCCGGAGCCCCATCCGGGCGAACGCCCGCCGCCAGGCCAGCACTTCGGGGAACCCGCTCTCGGTGCCGCCGGCCAGCCGGTCCAGCGCGCGCGAGGTGTACTCGGCGACGCTCGGGCCGACGTCGGCCGTGGCGTCGACACCGGTGGCGTACAGGGCGCCGGCGGTGAGGCCGGGGTGGTCGCGGCGGACGGCGTCCGCGTGCCGGAAACGCATGCTCACGCCACCGCCAGCCGCGCGCTCAGGCCCACGAAGCAGGCGGCGAACACCCCGCGCAGGCCGGTCATCACCCGCGGCCGGGCCAGCAGACGGTCGCGCACGGCGGCGGCGCACAGACCGTACGCGGCGAAGACGACGAAGGTCAGCGCCATGAAGACGACCCCGAGCAGCAGCATCGCGCCCACCGGCCCGGAACCGTCGGCGGCGCCGGAACCGCCGGCCGGGACGAACTGCGGCAGGAACGCGACGAAGAAGATCGTCAGCTTCGGGTTGAGCAGGTTGACCAGCACCGCGGAGCCGATCACCCGGGCAGCCGGCCGAGGCGCGTCCCCGTCCACCACCAGCGCCCCCTTGTCGCGCACCACGGCCCACGCCATGTACAGCAGATAGCCGACCCCGAGGTACTTCACCGTCTCGTAGGCGACCGCGCTGGTGTGCAGCAGCGCGGCGAGACCGGTGATCGTCGCCGCCAGGTGCGGCACGATGCCGAGGGTGCAGCCGAACGCGGCGACCACGCTCGCCCGGCGTCCGTGGGACAGCCCGGCGGCGAGGGTGTACACCACCCCGGTGCCGGGGGTGACCGCCATGACCAGCGCGGTCAGCAGGAACGCGATGCTCAAGGGGTCCTCCGCAAGGTTCGCGAGGTTGACCTCCGCAAGGTTGGTCTCCGCAAGGTTCGCAAGGTTGATCTCCGCATGGTTGACCTCCGGGAGGTTCGGGGTCCCTTCACCCTGCCGGGGCCATGGCCCGACCGACAGGGCCAAACCCGGCTGCCTCGGCTGGTCCAAAACGGCGGCGAGTGACTGTCGGCGAGAGCCTCTCGCGCAGCGCCCTTCAGGAGATGGGCCACTACAGGCCCACGTCCCGGTGCCCGGCGAGGGCTCCGCCGTGCCCACCCTGTACGAGTGGGCGGGCGGCGCCGAGGCCTTCTCCCGCCTGGCGGAGGCCTTCTACGCCAAGGTGCTGGAGGGCGGCCTCCTGGCCCCGGTCTTCGCGGGCCTGGTCCCCGAGCACGTCGAGCACGTCGCCCTCTGGCCGGTGGAGGTCTTCGGCGGCCCCGCGGCCTGCTCCGCGACCCAGGGCGGCCACGGCCACATGGTCGCCAGGCACGTGGGCCGGGGCATCACCGAGCCCCATCGCCGCCGCTGGGTGAACCTCGTCCAGGACGCGGCGGACGAGGCCGGTCCGCCCACGGACGCGGAGTTCCGCTCGGCCTTCCTCGCCTACGTCGAGTGGGGCACCCGCCTCGCCGTGCACTTCTCGGGCCCGGACGCGAAGCCGCCGACGGATCAGGCGGTGCCGAAGTGGGGGTGGGGGGTGATGCCGCCGTGTCGGGGGTGAGGGTCCGGGCGATCCAGCGGCTGCTTCGTCGTCGGCGAGCGGCTGGTCGATCCAGCCCGTCCGGCGATCGAGGACGAGGCTCCTTCAGGGCCGGCAGCAGGTCCCGGGGCCGGCAGCGGCGGTCTGGACCGACGGGCGGGGTCCGGGGGCGGCAGCAGTCCGGGGGCGGCAGCAGAGGCCCGGGGCGGGCGACGGGGGCCCGGGGCAGCGGCAGCCCCCGGCCGAGGCGGCCCGCACCCGCACGGGCACCGATGTCAAACGGACGGCGCCTGACTCCCCGCCCCCGCGCGCGTCGCGTCGGCCCCCCAGCTCGCCAGCAGCCGCAGCGCCTCCGCCGAGGGCGAGCCCGGCTCCGCGTGGTACACCACCATCGACTGCTCACCGTCGTCCGCCAGCCTGAACCCCTCGAAGTTCAGGGAGAGTTCCCCCACCAGCGGATGCCTCAGCCGCTTCACCCCGTGGCTCTTCTCCTTGACGTCGTGGGTCGCCCACAGCCGCCGGAAGTCCTCGCTCTTCACCGACAACTCGCCCACCAGCGCCGACAGGCGGGGGTCGTCCGGGTAGCACCCGGCGTCCATGCGCAGCACGCACACGATGTCGATCGCCTTCTGCTCCCAGTCGACGAACAGCTCGCGGTACTCGGGCCGCAGGAACACCATCCGGGCCCAGTTCCGCTCGGCGGCCGGCAGCTCGGCCCAGTCCCCGAACACGGCCGCGGCCATCCGGTTCCACGCGAGGATCTCCGTGCGCCGCCCCCCGATGTAGGCGGGCACCCCGTCCATCTGGTCCAGGAGCTGCCGCAGCGAGGCCCGCGCCTGCTGCGACCGTGCCGCCTGCTTCTTCTTGTGCTTCGGCTTCGCCAGGTGGGTGAGATGGGCGTGCTCGGCGTCGGTCAGCCGCAGCGCACGCGCGATGGAGTCCAGCACCTCCGCCGACACGTTCCGCCCGTTGCCCTGCTCCAGGCGCGTGTAGTACGCCACCGACACCCCGGCCAGCTGCGCCAGCTCCTCGCGCCGCAGCCCCGGCACCCGGCGGTGCCGCCCGAAGTCCGGCAGCCCCACGTCCTCCGGCTTGAGCCGGGCCCGCCGGGTGCGCAGGAACTCGCTGAGCTCGGCACGCCGGTCCAGGCCCCCGCCGGGCTGCGGTACGGCTTCGGGCTGTTCGTCCATGCGTCCAGTATTCACGGTCGTACGCACGCGATCCTGACCCCGCCAGTGGTAGGCACGGGGGACGTAGGCACAGGTGAGGTCTGGGTGACGGCCGGGCGGTACGGCACGCTGGGCCACATGCCCGGTCCGAAGGCAGACCGGGCGTACGACCTGCTAGGAGATCCCAGCATGACCACTGGCACGACCACCGTCGCCGCATACGCCGCACCGTCCGCCAAGGCTCCGCTGGAGCGCACGACCATCGAGCGCCGAGAGGTCCGCGAGTTCGACGTCCTGATCGACATCAGGTTCGCCGGAATCTGCCACTCCGACATCCACCAGGCCAGGGAGGGCTGGGGTGAGGCGATCTTCCCGATGGTGCCCGGCCACGAGATAGCGGGCGTCGTCTCGCAGGTCGGACCGGGGGTGACGAAGTTCGCCGTCGGTGACCGCGTGGGCGTCGGCTGCCTGGTCGACTCCTGCCGGGAGTGCGACAACTGCGAGGCCGGCCTGGAGCAGTACTGCACCGGCGGCAGCGTCGGCACGTACAACGCCCTCGACAAGAACGGCGAGCCCACCTACGGCGGCTACTCGGAGAAGATCGTCGTCGACGAGAACTACGTCGTCCGCATCCCCGACGGGCTCTCGCTCGACGTGGCCGCCCCGCTGCTCTGCGCCGGCATCACCACGTACTCCCCCCTGAAGCACTGGAACGCCGGACCCGGCAAGAAGGTCGCGATCCTCGGCATGGGCGGCCTCGGCCACATGGGCGTGAAGATCGCCCACGCGCTCGGCGCCGAGGTGACGGTCCTGTCCCAGTCGCTGCGCAAGAAGGACGACGGCCTGAAGCTGGGCGCCGACCACTACTACGCCACCAGCGACCCGGAGACCTTCAAGGAACTGGCCGGCACCTTCGACCTGATCCTGTCCACCGTCTCCGCCCCGCTGAACCTGGACGCCTACCTGTCCCTGCTGAGGACGGACGGCGCCTTCGTGAACGTCGGCGCGCCCGAGGAGCCGGTCGCCCTCAACCTGTTCTCGGTGATCGGCGGCCGCAAGACCCTCGCCGGCTCCGGCATCGGCGGCATCCGCGAGACCCAGGAGATGCTGGACTTCTGCGCCGAGCACGGCTTCGGCGCGGAGATCGAGCTGATCAGCGCGTCCGAGATCAACGAGGCGTACGAGCGGGTGCTCAACAGTGATGTGCGGTACCGGTTCGTGATCGACACGGCCACGATCTGACGCCTTCGCCGTCTTCCCGGGAGGGCCCCCGGCGCGCCGCCGGGGGCCCTCCCGCGTCCGGCAGGAAGTAAGGCAAGCCTTACTTCCTGCCGGAGTATCTTGGGGACGAGGAGGGTTTCGAGATGACCGTCCAGCTGAACCACACCATCGTCGCCGCGCACGACAGGCGGGCTTCGGCCCGCTTCCTCGCCGACATCCTGGGACTCAGGGTGAGCCCGCCGTTCGGCCCGTTCGTCCCGGTCGAGTTCCCCAACGGGGTGACCCTCGACTTCATGAACACGCCGGGGGAGATCACCCCGCAGCACTACGCGTTCCTGGTCTCCGAGGACGACTTCGACACGATCTTCGACCGCGTCCGCGCGGCGGGGCTGACGTACTGGGCCGACCCGTTCCACCACCACCGCGACGAGATCAACCACAACGACGGCGGCCGCGGCGTGTACTTCGACGACCCCAACGGCCACCGCCTGGAAATCCTGACCCGGCCCTACGGAAGCGGTCACGGCTGACGGCTCCCGCCCTGCCGCCTACCGGGCGTCGAAGGACTCGCCGTCCCGGTAGGACCGTACGAGGACTCCACCGCCCGGCGCGGGGCGTACCGAGTGGGCGCGCCCCGCGCCGGCGACACCGGCGCGCCCGTCACCCGTGACCCGTACGACGGTGTTCTCGTCGACGGCGACCCCGTGGGCGAGCCGCCCGTCCCCGACGACCGCGACCAGCCGTGCCAACGTCCCCCACTGCGCGCCGTGCACATCCACCCCGAACGGCACCAGTCCCAGCCCCGGCCGCACCTCGACCTCCTCCAGGTCCTCCGCGGTGTCCGGCGGACACACCGCGACCCCGTCCGCCAGCCACCCCCCGACCACGGCGTCCCGCGCCGCGACCGCCGCCCCGGCGGAGAAACCGGCGTACGGCAGCCCGCGCTCGGCGAGCAGCGCGGGCAGCGCCTCACGGCAGCCTGCGAACGCCTCCTGGTAAGCCGGCGTCAGCCCACCGCAGACCAGCACCCCGTCCACGTCGGCCGACAACGCCCCGACCTCGAACGACTCCCCGACCGGCAACAGCAGCGGTACGGGCGTACAGTCCCCGGCCTTCCGCAACACCGCGTCGTACCGCGCGAACTGCTGGACACCGTCGCCCTCGTCGACGAGCACACACAGGATGCGGGGCGAAGCGACGGAGGCGGCCCGGAGGAACGGGCCGTGGACGGCTTCGGTGACGGCGGGATCCCAACCGCCCCCTATCAGGAACACCTCACTGCTGCCGGTACTGCTCTTCACGCGCGTTACCCCCTGCTCGGTCGAACTGCTCGGGTCAGTAACTCATGAACGGGGCTGTCGGCCGGGGCATTTTCCGCGCCGCCCGGTATCGGGGCACAGCCACTCGCGGTCACACAGCAGCAGGTGATCCGCCGAGGCCGGCGGGAACGCGCGCCGACACGACACCGATCGGACAGGCCCCGCCCCTCCCCCCGGTACCGCAGTACCCCGCCCGGCTCTTGTCGAGGTACTGCCGGTGCCCGTGGTCAATCGCGTGATGGGACCCCGGCCGCGTAGGCGAGGAGGCGCGCGAAGCGCAGCCAGGGGAACAGGTACGAGTTCAGCGGCGTGTAGCCCGGACGGACAAGGCTGCGGATGCCGTGGACGGTGTCGGCCAATTCCCTCGATGCCGGGCCGTCGGTGCGGCCGAGGGACGTGAGGTACGACGAGGCGCAGGCGTCGAGCCGCGCGCGCAGGTCGGCGAGCTGTCGTACCCGGGCATCGGGGGAGAGCGTCTCGTCGGGGTGGGGGAAGCGCTGGAACGCGGAGTGTCGGTTCGCCACGGCGGCGATCAACCCAGCCGGGAGGGCGCCGCCGCACTCGGCCAGCGGGGACCACGAAGAGCGGCGGTGTCGCGGGCCCGCGGAGTGCGCCGGCCTTCCGCCTTCTCCATCCGGCGGCGGGCAGCGAAGGCGTCCACCGCCTCCAGGTGAACCGCTCGGCTCTCCTCCAACACGTCCAGCGCGCGCAGCAGGGCCGCGGGATCCCTGCGCAGATCGGGAGCGGGGCACGCCGTCGCGGCGAGATACGCCCAGGTCGCGTTGAAACCGAGCGGGCAGTAGTCCCCAACGGCACACCGGAGTGCCGTGTGCCGTCGGGAGAGCGGCAACCGCTCGTCACGCACTCTGCGCGCGTACGTTCCGAAGCCCACCCGGTGACGTCAGCCTTCGGCCTTCGCGACACCGATCGGGCAGGAGACGCCGGTCCCGCCCACGCCGCAGTACCCGCCCGGGTTCTTGTCGAGATACTGCTGGTGGTATGCCTCCGCCGGATAGAACGTCCGGTCTGCCGCCGGCAGGATCTCCGTCGTGATCGTGCCGTGGCCCGAGTCCGTGAGGACCTTCTGGTAGGCCTCGCGGGAGGATTCGGCGGTGGCCGCCTGGGCGGGGGAGTGGGTGTAGATCGCCGAGCGGTACTGGGTGCCGACGTCGTTGCCCTGGCGGAAGCCCTGGGTGGGGTCGTGGGACTCCCAGAACGTCTTCAGGAGGGTCTCGTACGAGATCACCTTCGGGTCGAAGACCACGCGGACGACCTCCGTGTGGCCGGTCAGGCCCGAGCAGACCTCCTCGTACATGGGGTTCTCGGTGTGGCCGCCCTGGTAGCCGACCAGCGTCGTCCACACGCCCGCGGGAAGCTGCCAGAACTTGCGCTCCGCGCCCCAGAAGCAGCCCAGGCCGAAGTCGGCGGTCTCCAGGCCCTCGGGGTAGGGGCCGAGGAGCGGGTTGCCGAGGACCGTGTGGCGGTCGGGGACGGAGAACGCCGGCTCCGGGCGGCCCCGCAGAGCCTGCTCGGGCGTCGGGAGCTGGGGCGTACGGCTGTGCAGGAACATGCGGTCTCCAATCGGGGGTCCGCACACCTCAACGTGTGCGGACCTCGGTGCATTCCGGCCCGGTCTCAGTGCGGGAGCGTCGCCGGGCTGCCGCCGTTCGCCTCGTAGCCCGCCACCGCCAGCGCCCGGTACACCGCGAACTCCGCCGCCGGGTCCGGGGACAGCGTCCAGGGCAGCGCGCCCACGTGGCCGTCGACGTGTATCAGCTGGTTCATCGCCTCCGACCAGCGCTCGGCGCGCACCAGGAAGAAGACGAGCAGATGGCGTACGTGCGCCAGCATCGGGTCGTCGGGGCGGGCGGCGTGCACGGCGTAGAGCGCGCCGTGGATCGCCTTCGTCACCACCTCGCTCTGGTAGAAGCCGCTGACCAGGTTCACCTCGGGGAGGTGCTCGAACACCGCGAACAGGGGCATCGCCGCGAGGAGCGAGCCCTGGGGCGCGCGCGCCGCCGCGGCCTCGGCGAACGACTTCGCCGTCTCGCGCGAGCCGTGCCACTTCTCGCACCAGTAGTGCAGGGCCGCCAGATGCGCCCCCATGTGCGCCGGAGCCCGGTCCAGGATCTTCAGCCAGAGCTGGTCGAACTCCGCCTGCGAGTAGTTCAGGCCGCGGGCCACCGACAGTTCGACGATGTACGGGATCGGGTCACCGGGGGCGAGCAGCGCCGCCTGGCCGCAGGCGTCCTTCGCCTCCTCCATGATGATCCGGAAGTCGTCCGTGCCCGGCGTCGACGTCCGCCACGCCTGCTGCACCAGGAACTCGGCGTGCACCGCGGCGCCGCCCGCGTCCTTGGGCGCCTCCGTCCGCCACACCCGCAGCCACTGCCCGCCGGGCGGGTCGCCGACCCCGCCCGGCCGCTGCTTGAGCTCCAGCGCCGCGGCGCCCGCGAAGGCCTGCACGCGCTGCCAGCGCAGCTCGCCCTCCGTCTCCGTACCGGCCAGCAGCTGCTGCGCCGCCCGGTAGTCCTGGGTGCGCTGCACCACGTCGAGGACGTCCAGCAGGTCCTTGTCGGGGCCGGGCATGCGGATGTCCAGCTCCTCCGTCTGCACGAAGCCGTAGTTCGCCGGGTCCGCGGCGTCCGGGTGGCCCGCCGGGACCTGCTCGATCACGCCGCGCCGGCGACGCAGGAACGGCAACAGCACGAAGCCGAACATGACCAGCGCCATCAGGACCCACAGAATCTCCATGTCTCAAGGGTTCCAGACGCCGACGACAATTGGCCAACCCCCTCCGCCCGACCTGTGGAAAACCGCCCGGGACGGCCTCGTGGGCGCCCGCGGCGCCCAGCGCCCGGCGACCCGCCGGCCCGCACCTCGTCCTCCGGCGCACTACGCTCGGTGCCCATGAGCGACAGGCACATCAGTCAGCACTTCGAGACCCTCGCGATCCACGCGGGCAACACCGCCGATCCCCTCACCGGCGCGGTCGTCCCGCCGATCTACCAGGTCTCGACCTACAAGCAGGACGGCGTCGGCGGTCTGCGGGGCGGCTACGAGTACAGCCGTAGCGCCAACCCGACCAGGACCGCCCTGGAGGAGAACCTGGCCGCCCTGGAGGGCGGCGTCCGGGGTCTCGCGTTCGCTTCCGGACTGGCGGCGGAGGACTGCCTGTTGCGTACGCTGCTCAGCCCCGGCGACCACGTGGTCATCCCGAACGACGCGTACGGCGGCACGTTCCGGCTGTTCGCGAAGGTCGTCTCGCGGTGGGGCGTGGAGTGGTCGGTCGCCGACACCGGCGATGCGGCCGCCGTACGCGCCGCGATCACCCCGAAGACCAAGGTGGTGTGGGTGGAGACCCCCTCCAACCCGCTCCTCGGCATCACCGACATCGCCGCCGTCGCCCAGGTCGCCGGGGACGCGGGCGCCCGGCTCGTCGTGGACAACACCTTCGCCACCCCGTACCTGCAGCAGCCGCTGGCGCTCGGCGCCGACATCGTCGTGCACTCGCTGACCAAGTACATGGGCGGTCACTCGGACGTCGTCGGCGGCGCGCTGATCGTGGGCGACCGGGAGCTCGGCGAGGAGCTGGCGTACCACCAGAACGCGATGGGCGCCGTGGCCGGGCCCTTCGACTCCTGGCTGGTGCTGCGCGGCACGAAGACGCTGTCGGTGCGCATGGACCGGCACAGCGAGAACGCCACGAAGGTCGCCGACATGCTGACCCGTCACGCGCGCGTGACGGACGTGCTGTACCCGGGCCTGCCGGACCACCCCGGTCACGAGGTCGCCGCCAAGCAGATGCGGGCGTTCGGCGGCATGGTCTCGTTCCGGGTCGCGGGCGGCGAGCAGGCGGCTGTCGAGGTGTGCAACCGCGCCAAGGTGTTCACCCTCGGCGAGTCCCTCGGTGGTGTCGAGTCCCTGATCGAGCACCCCGGACGCATGACGCACGCGTCGGCGGCCGGTTCGGCCCTGGAGGTCCCGGGCGACCTGGTGCGTCTCTCCGTGGGCATCGAGAACGTCGACGACCTGCTGGAGGACCTACAGCAGGCCCTCGGCTAGACCGTGTCCTCCGGATCGGCCCGACCCGGGGCTGCGGCGCCCGGCCGACGCCGGAGCCCGGTCCCCGCGCGGACCCGGGTCACCAGTCGGTGAGGGGTGGGGTCGTCTCCGACGGCGGCTCCACCCACGGCTGGGCCGTCACGGCCCACACGGCGAACGCCACGACGCCCGCGCACAGCAGCAGCCACAGCAGACGCCGCACGACCGTCCGCCGCCGCAGCATGCGGCTGCCACGGCGTACGACGTCCGCGTGCAGCTCGGGCGGCACCCGCGGCACCGCCCGCTCCATGATCTGCCGCACGGCGGCCTCCCGCTCGGTCCGGTTCACCTGGACCTCCCCTGGGCGCAGGTCCACGTCGGCGCACCGCCGCGGCCCCTGGGCGCTCCGCTGCCTTCGGCCGGCCGGCCCGGGGCCCGGTGGGCCGCGCGGGGGTCCCGCCTCACGACGCCGCCGGCTCGGCGCCCACCACCGCTGCCGTCCGCCCGCGCGGGGGATGCAGCAGGGTCGCTGTCGCGCGGTCGCAGATGGTGTGGACGCGTTCCGGTGGGAGGCCGAGCAGCGCCGCCACCTGCTCCTCGGCCACGCCCTCGTGGAGCCTGAGGACCAGGACGAGGCGTTCCCGGGCGGTGAGCAGGGCGAGCGCGCCGGTGGGGTGGGGACGGGCGCGGGCGAGGCTGCCGCCGTACTCGCGCCACGCCCGGTGGGCGAAGCGGGTGGCGAGGTCTCGGCGGGTCCAGTCGTAGGGGTCCTCGCCGCGCAGTCGGTCCCAGCACGCGTACGTGTGCGCGAGGGCCAGTGTCAGCAGGCGTCGCGCGCGCGGGTTGTCGTCCGGTGCCTCCGAGGTGAGCAGGGTGGCGGTGTGCAGCAGCCGGCCGCCCGCGCCGGCGACGAACGCCTCGAACTCCCGGGCCCGGCGGGCACTCCGGGCCGCATGCCGTGCTCGCACCGCGCGCCTCCCGCCTGCCGGCGACCCCCTGGGAACGGATCCCGGCCGCACGCGGCGAACGGGGACCCGGTCTCATATGAGGCCAGGGCCGGGCCGTCGGTCAAGAGTCGCGCACGTGCGGGATGCGCGCTCCGCGCGCGGGGCGTCAGGACGCCGGGGCGGGCTCCGCGCCGGGGACGCCCTGGGCGGCCATCCGGGCGGACAGCGCGCTGTTGAAGCGCGTGAGGAGCGTGCAGAACGCCACGCGCTCCTCCGGCGCCCAGTCGTGTGTCAGCTCGGCCATCAACTGACGCCGGGAGGAGCGCACTTCCTCCAGACGCGACATCCCGCGCGGGGAGAGCTGGAGCACCACGGCCCGCCCGTCCTCGGGGTGCGAGGTGCGCTTGACCAGGCCGGTGTCGACGAGGGGAGCCACCTGCCGGGTGACGGTCGACGAGTCGATGCCCATGCTCGCGGCGAGCGCCTTGACGCCCATGGGGCCTTCCTTGTCGAGACGGTTGAGCAGCAGGTACGCGGCGCGGTCCATGGAGTTGCGCACCTGCCCGACGCCGCCGAGCCGGGTCTGTTCGGCACGGCGCGCGAAGACGGCGACCTCGTGCTGCAGCGTGTCCAGAAGACCGGTGTCAGCGACGGTCGTCATGTCCATCGACATTTCAGGTGTTGTGGGCATGGCCGGGGGCTCGCTTCATGAAAGGGGTGCTGGGTTGGGGGACAGGGTACGCGGCCGGAAGGCGGGTCGTACCGGGGCTGCGGAAACCAGTCTCGGTGGTTGGTCACAGCGGTCGTTCCCGCCTGTGAACTGCGATGCTTGTGTCATGAGCTATGGCACGGCTGACTCCTTGCGGCCCGTCACCCTCGACGACGTGCGCGGCGCCCAGAAGATGCTGTCGGGCGTGGCGCGGGTGACCGCGATGGAGGGCAGCAGGCACCTGTCCCAGCTCGTCGGGGCGCCGGTGCACTTCAAGTGCGAGAACCTCCAGCGGACGGGTTCGTTCAAGCTGCGCGGCGCGTATGTGCGGATCGCCGGACTGCTGCCGGAGGAGCGGGCCGCGGGGGTCGTCGCCGCGAGCGCCGGCAACCACGCGCAGGGCGTCGCGCTGGCGTCCTCGCTGCTGGGCGTGGGCTCGACGGTGTTCATGCCGAAGGGTGCCCCGCTGCCGAAGATCAGCGCGACCCGGGAGTACGGCGCCGAGGTACGCCTGCACGGGCAGGTGGTCGACGAGACGCTGGCCGCGGCGCAGGAGTACGCGGCCGGGACCGGCGCGGTGTTCATCCACCCCTTCGACCACCCGGACGTCATCGCGGGGCAGGGCACGGTCGGCCTGGAGATCCTGGAGCAGTGCCCGGAGGTGCGCACGATCGTCGTCGGGATCGGCGGCGGGGGTCTGGCCGCGGGCATCGCGGTCGCGGTGAAGGCGCTGCGGCCGGACGTGCGGATCGTCGGTGTGCAGGCGGAGGGGGCGGCGGCGTACCCGCCCTCGCTGGCGGCCGGGCGTCCGGTGGCGGTGGAGAACCCGGCGACGATGGCCGACGGCATCAGGGTCGGCCGGCCCGGTGACGTGCCGTTCGGGATCGTCGGCGACCTGGTGGACGAGGTGCGCACGGTGTCGGAGGACGAGCTGTCCACCGCGCTGCTGCTGTGCCTGGAGCGGGCGAAGCTGGTCGTCGAGCCGGCCGGGGCGAGCCCGGTCGCGGCGCTGCTGAGCGAGCCCGGCGCCTTCGAGGGCCCGGTCGTCGCGGTGCTCTCCGGTGGCAACGTCGACCCGGTGCTGATGCAGCGCGTGCTGCGGCACGGCATGGCCGCCCAGGGCCGTTACCTGGCCGTGCGACTGCGCCTGACGGACCGCCCGGGCGCCCTGGCGACACTCCTCGGGGTGTTGTCGGTGGTCGACGCCAACGTCCTCGACGTGAGCCACGTACGGACCGACCCCCGGCTCGGGCTCGCGGAGGCGGAGGTCGAGCTGCACCTGGAGACGAAGGGGCCGGCGCACTGCGTCGAGGTCGGCCAGGCCCTGCGCGAGGCCGGTTACCGGGTCATCGGCTGAGGCCGGACCTGCCGCCCGGGCGTTGCGTCACTCGTTCGAGTAACTCCGTTGAGAGACGCGATACATCGCGATACGGTGAGGCGCATGCCACCCCTCGGGCGGAACGACAAGCGCGTACCCATCCTTTTAGCAGCTTCCCCAACGACGTGGAGACTCATATGCCAGGCGCCATCCATGCCGAAGGTCTGGTGAAGACCTTCGGTGACGTCAAGGCTCTGGACGGCGTCGACCTCGACGTCCCGGAGGGCACCGTCCTCGGCCTGCTCGGGCCGAACGGCGCGGGCAAGACCACCACGGTCCGCTGCCTGACCACCCTCCTGCGTCCCGACCGCGGCCGGGCCGTGGTCGCCGGCATCGACGTGCTCAAGCATCCCCATGAGGTCCGACGCTCGATAGGCCTGTCCGGCCAGTTCGCCGCGGTCGACGAGTACCTGACCGGCCGTGAGAACCTCCGGATGGTCGGGCAGCTCTACCAGATGAAGGCCGGAGCGGCGAAGGCGCGGGCCGCCGAACTGCTGGAACAGTTCGACCTCGCGGACGCCGCCGACCGCCCCGCGAAGACCTACTCGGGAGGCATGCGCCGCCGCCTCGACCTGGCCGCCGCACTGGTGGTCTCGCCGCCCGTGATGTTCATGGACGAGCCGACCACCGGCCTCGACCCGCGCAACCGCCAACTGCTGTGGGACGTCATCAAGCGCCTCGTCTCCGGCGGTACGACCCTGCTGCTGACCACGCAGTACCTGGAGGAGGCCGACCACCTCGCGCACGACATCGCGGTCGTCGACCACGGGCGGGTCATCGCCCGCGGCACCTCCGACCAGCTCAAGGCCCGTACCGGCGGTGAGCGCGTGGAGGTCGTGGTGCACGAGCGCGAGCACATCGCGACCGCCGCCGAGGTGCTGGCCGGCTTCGGCAAGGGCGACACCAGCATCGACGAGCACACCCGCAAGCTCACCGTGCCCGTCACGGGCGGGGCGAAGCTCCTCGCCGAGGTGATCCGCGAGCTCGACACCCGCGGCATCGAGATCGACGACATCGGCCTGCGCCGCCCCACCCTGGACGACGTCTTCCTCTCCCTGACGGGGCACGTGGCCGAGGCGAGAGACGACGTGAACGACAAGAGCGGCAAGGAGGCCGTGAAATGAGCGCCGTCACCGACGCCGCCGTACGGAGTGCGGCGCCCACCCGCCCGTTCGGGCAGGCCGTCCGGGACTCGCTGGTCGTTGCAAAACGCAACTTGATCAGGATGTCCAGGATTCCGGAAATGGTCATCTTCGGGCTGATTCAGCCCATCATGTTCGTGGTGCTCTTCACCTATGTCTTCGGCGGCTCGATGCAGATCGGCGGCAGCACCAGCGCCACCGACTACAAGAACTTCCTCATGGCGGGGATCTTCGCCCAGACCGTCACCTTCGCCACCGCCGGAGCCGGTGCGGGTATCGCCGACGACATGCACAAGGGCCTCATCGACCGCTTCCGCTCCCTGCCCATGGCGCGCGGCGCGGTGCTCACCGGCCGCACCCTCGCCGACCTCGTGCAGACCGCCCTGACCCTGCTCGTCCTCGCCGTCGTCGCCCTCCTGGTCGGGTGGCGCGTCGGCTCCGACGGCGGCACCGACATCGGGCGCGTCCTGGCCGCCTTCGGCCTGCTGCTCCTGCTCGGCTACGCCTTCACCTGGATCGGCGCCCTGATCGGCCTGTCCGTACGCACCCCGGAGGCGGCCACCTCCGGCGGACTGATCTGGCTCTTCCCGGTCACCTTCATCTCGAACGCGTTCGTGGACACCGGCAACATGACGCCCTGGCTGCGCCATATCGCCGAGTGGAACCCGTTCAGCGCCACCGTCCAGGCCTGCCGTGTCCTCTTCGCCAACCCCGGACAGTCGGCGTCCGACGCCTGGCCCATGCAGCACCCGGTCTGGGCCTCACTGATCTACTCGGTGCTGATCATCCTGATATTCCGCACGCTGGCGGTCCGCAAGTACCGCTCGGCCACCGCCTGAGCGCCCTGCCTGAGCGCCCTGCCTGAGCGCCCTGCCCGTACCCACGGCCTCAGGACTGCCCGAGCACCGCCTCACCACCGCATGACGAGGCCCCCGGCGCCACGGGGGCGCCGGGGGCCTCGTCGAGCCGATGCGGTTGGTCAGCCGTTGTAGGGCTCGGCCTTGAGGATGCGCACGGAGGCCTTCTTGCCGTTCGGCAGCTCGTACTCCGCGTCCTCGCCGACCTTGTGGCCGATCACGCCGGTGCCCAGCGGGGACTGCGGCGAGTAGGTCTCGATGTCGGAGCTGGCGTACTCGCGCGAAGCCAGCAGGAAGGTCAGGGTGTCGTCCTCGTCACCGTCGAAGGCGATCGTCACGACCATGCCGGGCGCCACCGCGCCGTCCGCGGACGCCGGGGCCTCGCCGACCTTCGCGTTCTCCAGGAGCTGGGTCAGCTGGCGCACACGGAGCTCCTGCTTGCCCTGCTCCTCCTTGGCCGCGTGGTACCCGCCGTTCTCACGCAGGTCGCCCTCCTCGCGCGCGGCCGCGATCTTGGCGGCGATCTCCGTGCGCGCAGGACCAGTAAGGTACGCAAGCTCATCCTTGAGCTTGTTGTACGCCTCCTGGGTCAGCCAGGTGACGTTCTCGCTGGTCTGGGTCACAGGGTGCTCCTCGTCGGTACTGGGAAATACAAAGCATCGCCCTACCCGGAAGCATGTTCCTCCAGGGACGGGCGAAACCACGAGCCTAACAATTCAGCGGCCGAAGGGGGAGGACATAAGCCACCAGAATTACGTCAACGCAGGTCAGAGCATACGTATTCCGGAGGAACCCCCGCTGTGGTGTCAGTCGGCGTGACAGCCGAGCAGCTCCGCCGAGGTGCCTCTGGCCGTCGTGCGGAGCGTGACCACCTTGTCGATCCGCGTGTCCGAGCCGGAGAAGCGGAAGTCGGCGCGGCCCACCTCGGCGCCGTTCTCGGCCTGCGAGCGGACCGTGCAGTAGCCGCTGGTGCCCGCGTCCTTGCGGACCTCCAGGTGCACCTTCACCGCGTCGTCCGAGATCGAGAAGGCGATCAGCTCGCCGCTGATCCTGCTCTCGCCGACGTAGTGGTAGCCGAGGTAGCCCACCAGGGCGAGCAGGGCCGTGCCCAGGACCGTGCCGGCGACCTTGAGCGTACGGTCGGCGCGCTCGTCCGAGGAGCGGCCGTAGCGGCCCTCGGGCCCTCGCGTGCTCGCCGTACTCATGATCGTCCTCTCGACACGGACGGGACGAAGGTCCCCAAAGGGCTCCTGGAGCCCGGCTCCGGAATTATTGGCCCCCCGATTCGGTCACTATAGAAGCCGCCGATCGCACCCCTTCCCAGGGGGCGCCGACTACCGAGGATTGAGTCTTGACTGACCAGCTGCGACTGATGGCCGTCCACGCGCACCCCGACGACGAGTCGAGCAAGGGCGCGGCCACCATGGCGAAGTACGTGTCCGAGGGGGTGGACGTGCTGGTCGTGACCTGCACGGGCGGGGAGCGCGGGTCCATCCTCAATCCCAAGCTGCAGGGCGACAAGTACATCGAGGAGCACATCCACGAGGTACGCAAGAAGGAGATGGACGAGGCCCGCGAGATCCTCGGCGTCAGGCAGGAGTGGCTCGGCTTCGTCGACTCCGGCCTCCCCGAGGGCGACCCGCTGCCGCCGCTGCCCGAGGGCTGCTTCGCCCTGGAGGACGTCGACACCGCCGCCGGCGAGCTGGTGCGGCAGATCCGCTCCTTCCGTCCCCAGGTGATCACCACCTATGACGAGAACGGCGGCTACCCGCACCCCGACCACATCATGACCCACAAGATCTCGATGGTGGCCTTCGAGGGCGCGGACGACACCGTGAAGTACCCGGAGGACGAGTTCGGGCCGGCGTACCGGCCGCTGAAGCTCTACTACAACCAGGGCTTCAACCGACCGCGCACCGAGGCGCTGCACCAGGCCATGCTCGACCGCGGCCTGGAGTCCCCCTACGGGGAGTGGCTCAAGCGCTGGGACGAGTTCGGGCAGAAGGAACGCACGCTCACCACGCACGTGCCGTGCGCCGACTTCTACGAGATCCGCGACAAGGCACTGATCGCGCACGCCACGCAGATCGACCCCGACGGGGGCTGGTTCCGGGTGCCGATGGAGATCCAGAAGGAGGTCTGGCCGACGGAGGAGTACGAGCTCGCGAAGTCGCGGGTGGACGTCTCCCTCCCCGAGGACGACCTCTTCGCGGGCATCCGCGACAATGCCTGATATGAGCGCAAGCGTGAGCCTGGCAGTGACGCAGTTCGCCACCCTCGCCAAGGAGGTGGACGAGGACAAGGTCACCCCGGGTGTCCTCGGATTCATCGTCTTCGCGGTGATGGCACTGGCCGTGTGGGGCCTGATGAAGTCCATGAACAGGCACATGGGCAAGGTCGACTTCGAGGAGACGCCGGAGGACGCCACCGACGGGGCCGCCTCCGGCAAGGGCGCTGCCGACAAGGGCGGCGCGGGGAAGGCCTCGCCGGCGAAGGGCTGAGCCCGGCTGACGGCGACGCCCGACCGACGACGGCGACGGCGAGCGCGATGGCGTGAGCCTCAGCCGGCCTGCCGGGCGCCGACGCGCGGGCCGGTCGGGCGGGCGCCGACGTGCGGGCTGTTCCTGCCGGGCGCCGACGTGAGGGCCGTATCCTGCCGGGCCCTGACGTGCGAGCCGGGTCTGGCAGGGCGCTGACATGGGGGTGGGGTCCTACCCCTCCCCGACCTCCACCGTCACCCCCATCACCTCCCGGGCATGCCTGCCCGGCACCAGCCCCAGTCGCCAGGCCTGCCAGCCCGACTCCAGGCGGATGCCCCGTTCCAGGAGCAGGGCGTAGGCCTCCAGCGACTCGGTGAGTCTGGTGTCCCGCAAGGGGTGGGGCGAGCGGGACAGCTGGGTCAGTTCCTCCTGGGCCACCGCCGTGCCGACCTCGACGCCGCCCGGGGCCGCGTACGGCAGCAGCGTGCAGCGCAGGAAACGGGCCCAGTCCTCGCCGCGGCGGTCGCCGTAGGACGCGAAGAGGCCCGCGGCCTCGTCGCACAGGGCCAGGGCCTGCTGGGCGCGGGCGTTGCCCGCGTCGACGATCGCGAGTTCCAGGCAGGTCCAGGCCTCGCCGTGGGCGACGCCGATGCGCTGGAAGTCGGCGCGGGCGTCCACCAGGAGCTGCCGGGCGAAGCCCGAGTTGCGGAGCGAGCCCGTCTGGGCCGCGCGCTGGTCGCGGGTCACCCGCGCCGAGTGGTGACGGGCGCAGGCCAGGCCGTAGACGTCGCGCATGCGGGAGAAGAGGGAGCGGGAGCGTTCCAGTTCCCGGACCGCCTGGTCGAGGCCGCCCGTCTCCTCCAGGGCCAGGCCCAGGTAGTACACCGTCCACGCCTCCCCGCGCACGTCCTCGTTGTCGCGGTGGCGGGCCGCCGCCCGGCGCAGGCCGTCCACCGCCGGGGACGGGTCCCCGGCGATCAGCCGGGCGCGGGCCAGCTGGGTCAGCGCCCAGGCCTCGCCGCGGACGTCGCGGGTGCGGCCGTACAGGTCGAGGGCGCGGCGCAGTTCGGTCTCCGCGCGCGGGACGTCGCCGCGGCGCAGGTTCAGCTGGCCGAGCTGGTAGTTGGCCCACGCCTCGCCGTGCACCGAGCCGCCCTCGCGGTGCAGCACCAGGGACCTGGTCAGCAGATCCAGGGCCTCGGCCAGTCGCGCCCGGTCCCGTTCCACCGCCGCGAGGGCGTGCATGGTCCAGGCCCGGTCCGTCGCCAGCTCGGGTGCCGCCTGGAGGTCCAGCGCCTCCCGCAGCTTCGCCGCCGCCTCGGCGAGCTGCCCCTGGTGGTGCAGGGTGATGCCCAGGGAGCACAGGGCGCGGGCCGCGCCGGCGTCGTGGTGGGCCTGGAGGTAGAGGTCCACCACGGAGCTCAGGGTGGTGCGGGCCTTGTCCAGCTCGCCCAGCTGGCGGGCCGCGATGCCGGTACGCCACTGCACGGACCGGACCAGCAGGTCCTGGCCGACGGACTGGGCCAGCTCGCTGATCTCGCCGAGGCGGTACAGGTCGCCGCGCAGCAGGCAGTAGTCGCACAGGGCGCCCAGCAGGCTGAGGACGGCCGCCTGGTTGACGCCCTCCGCCTGCCGCAGGGTCGCCGTGATGAAGCCCGACTCGTCGTCGAGCCAGCGCAGCGCCTCGTCCAGGGAGGTGAAGCCGTGCGGGGTGAAACGGTCCGAGCGGGTCGACATGTTGCCGTCGACCAGGCGCAGCACCGAGTCGGCCAGCTCGGCGTAGCTGACGATCAGGCGTTCCTGGGCGGCCGTGCGGTCGGCCGGCTCCTCCTCGTCGGCCAGGCGGGCCTGCGCGAAGGCGCGGACCAGGTCGTGCAGGCGGTAGCGGTCGCCCCGCACCTGGTCGACCAGGCCCGCCCGGGCGAGGGCGGTCAGATGGCGGGTCGCCTCCGCGCGGTCGGTGGCGAGCAGGGCGGCGGCCGCGGCCGCGCCGAGCGAGGACCGGCCGGCCAGCGCAAGCCGCCGCAGCAGCCGGCGGGTCCCCTCCGGCTGGTCGGTGTAGCGCAGCCACAGGGCGCGCTCGACCGGGTCCACCGGGCCGTACGCCCCCAGGTCCGCCGCCAGCCGGCGCGGGGAGCGCGGGCCCAGCGAGGAGCCCGCGACCCGCAGCGCCAGCGGCAGCCCGCCGCACAACTCCCGGATCCGGTCGGCGGACTCGGCGTCGTACGGGCCCGAGGCGTCCTGCGCCACCGCGCCCAGCAGTTCCTCCGCGCCCGCCGCCTCCAGGGGCCCCACCTCCAGCTCGTGCACCCAGGCGGACAGCTCGGCCGGCAGGCGCAGCGGGGTCCGGGTGGTGACCAGGACCAGGCTGTCGGAGCGTTCGGGGACGAGCGCGCGGACCTGGTCCGGGTCGGAGGCGCCTTCCAGGATCACCGTCACCGGCAGGCCCGTCAGATGCTGGTGGTACAGCTCGCCCAGCCGCTTGACCTGCTGCTCCGGGGAGGAACGCTCCCGGAAGAGCAGCTGCTCGCGGGGCGCGCCGAGCCGGTTCAGCAGATGCAGCAGCGCGTCCCGGGTGGACAGCGGAGCCTCCTCCGCGCTGTCTCCGCGCAGGTCCACGACGCACGCGCCCCGGAACTGGTCCCGCAGATCGTGCGCGGCCCGCACCGCGAGCGTGCTGCGGCCACTGCCGGACGCCCCGTGCAGGACGACCACCGTCGGCCGGGTCCGCGTACTGGCCCGGGCCGACTGCACCCACTGCCGGATCCGCCCCAGCTCCTGCCGCCGCCCCGCGAACGGCCCGATGACGTCCGGCAGTTGGGTGTACGACTGCTCCAGCACCGTCCGCCCGCGTGCCGCCGCGCTCTTGTCCGCGCCACGCAGCCGCGGCCCCGGCTTCTTCGGGCCCGTCGTCGCGCTCAGCACCCGCTGCTGGTCCAGGAACGGGCGGATCCCGCGCACCTCCAGCGCCGTCAGCCACTGCAACCTGAGCTGTTCCGGACCGCCGGGCTGCCCGGCCTCACCCGCGCGGTGATGGGCGGCCGGCAGATGCGACCCGGCGACCTTCACCACGGTCGTCGCGGCCCCGACGACCCCGACGGCCACGCCGGCCCCCAGCGCCGTACCCGGACCCGTGCCGAGCGCCAGGTCCGCGACGGCCGTCGTCACCGCCGCGACCCCCGCCACCAGCAGCGGAGCCCCGCCGGCGGCCTCCCGCGCATACCGCTGTCCGAAGCTGAGCCGGCCGGCCTCCGCCTCCGCCGCGGCCCGCGCGTACGCCTCGTACTCCTCGGCGGCGGTCTCCGCGATCGCGTCCAGCGCGCCCCGGGCCCGTGTCATCAGCGCCTGCCGGTCGGTACGGCCGCCCGAGCGCCGTACCTCTTCCTCCACGGCCCGCACCAACAGCCGCTCGGCTTCCGCCCGATGGCTGTCCCGCATATAACGTCCCCCTCCGGCGGCCACAGCGTGTCCCGGTCAAGTGTGCGGCGCGGGGCGCACGGGCGCGAGAGTGCGAACGCGGTCCGATCGCCGGGGTGCGCCGGCGGGCGGGAGGCGCCGGACGCGTGCCGGGCGGGTGGGGAGCCGCAGCCGCCCGGGTGTGCCCGTCGCGTGCGGGGCGTCCGGGGAGCCGCAGCCGCCGGAGTGCGCCCGCCGGGGAGGCACCGTGTGCCGGACACCGTTCGGGGCATACGGCTGAGCGGGGGTCCTGACCCCGGGACTCTCTCCCGCTCAGGCTCTGGGAACGGTACTGCGGCAGGATGGACTCCATGGCGAACCGACTGGCCCATGAGACCTCTCCCTACCTCCTCCAGCACGCCGACAACCCGGTCGACTGGTGGCCCTGGACGACGGAGGCGTTCGAGGAGGCGCGCAGGCGGGGCGTGCCGGTGCTGCTGAGCGTCGGCTACTCGAGCTGCCACTGGTGCCACGTCATGGCCCACGAGTCCTTCGAGGACCGGGCGACCGCCGACTACCTCAACGAGCACTTCCTGAGCGTGAAGGTCGACCGCGAGGAACGCCCCGACGTCGACGCCGTCTACATGGAGGCCGTCCAGGCCGCCACCGGGCAGGGCGGCTGGCCGATGACCGTCTTCCTCACGCCGGACGCCGAGCCCTTCTACTTCGGGACGTACTTCCCGCCCGCCCCACGCCACGGCATGCCGTCCTTCCGGCAGGTATTGGAGGGCGTCCACCAGGCCTGGACGGACCGCCGGGACGAGGTCGCCGAGGTCGCCGGGAAGATCGTGCGGGACCTCGCGGGGCGGGAGATCTCCTACGGGGACAGTGTGGCGCCGGGGGAGCAGGAGCTGGCGCAGGCGCTGCTCGGGCTGACCCGGGAGTACGACCCGCAGCGCGGCGGGTTCGGCGGGGCGCCGAAGTTCCCGCCGTCCATGGCGATCGAGTTCCTGCTGCGGCACCACGCGCGGACCGGGGCCGAGGGCGCGCTGGAGATGGCGCGGGACACGTGTGAGCGGATGGCCCGCGGCGGGATCTACGACCAGCTCGGCGGCGGCTTCGCGCGCTACTCCGTGGACCGGGACTGGGTGGTGCCGCACTTCGAGAAGATGCTGTACGACAACGCGCTGCTCTGCCGGGTGTACGCCCACCTGTGGCGGGCCACCGGCTCCGAGCTCGCCCGCCGGGTGGCGCTGGAGACCGCCGACTTCATGGTGCGCGAACTGCGCACCGCCGAGGGCGGGTTCGCCTCCGCGCTGGACGCCGACAGCGACGACGGGACCGGCAGGCACGTCGAGGGCGCGTACTACGTCTGGACGCCGGAGCAGCTCACCGGGGTCCTCGGTGCCGAGGACGCGGAGATGGCCGCCCACTACTTCGGCGTGACCGCGGAGGGCACCTTCGAGGAGGGCGCCTCCGTCCTGCAACTCCCGCAGCACGAGGGGGTGTTCGACGCCGACAGGATCGCCTCGATCAGGCAGCGGCTGTTCGACGCGCGGGCGGCCCGCCCCGCCCCCGGCCGGGACGACAAGGTCGTCGCCGCCTGGAACGGGCTCGCGATCGCCGCGCTCGCCGAGACCGGCGCCTACTTCGACCGCCCCGACCTGGTCGACGCGGCCCTCGCCGCCGCCGACCTCCTGGTCCGCCTGCACCTCGACGACCGGGCCCGGCTGGCCCGCACCAGCAAGGACGGGCACGTCGGCGCCAACGCGGGGGTGCTGGAGGACTACGCCGACGTGGCGGAGGGCTTCCTCGCGCTGGCCTCCGTGACGGGCGAGGGGGTGTGGCTGGAGTTCTCCGGCTTCCTCCTCGACCACGTCCTCGCCCGCTTCACCGACCCCGACTCCGGCACCCTCTACGACACCGCCGCCGACGCCGAACAGCTCATCCGCCGCCCCCAGGACCCGACCGACAACGCGACGCCCTCCGGGTGGTCGGCCGCCGCCGGCGCACTGCTCTCCTATGCGGCCCACACCGGTTCCGAGCCCCACCGCTCCGCCGCCGAGCGGGCGCTGGGCGTGGTCAAGGCGCTCGGGCCCCGGGTGCCGCGGTTCATCGGATGGGGCCTCGCCGTCGCCGAGGCGCTGCTCGACGGGCCGCGCGAGGTGGCGGTGGCCGGACCCTCCGCCGACGACCCCGCCACCAGGGAACTGCACCGCACCGCCCTGCTGGGGACCGCGCCGGGTGCGGTGGTCGCCTGCGGCACGCCGGGCGGCGACGAGTTCCCGCTGCTCGCCGACCGCACGCTGATCGACGGCGCGCCGACGGCGTACGTCTGCCGGGGCTTCGTGTGCGACATGCCGGTGACGGACGCGGCCGCACTGCGGGAGAAGGTCACGCCGTGAGGTGAGGGGGGCGTTCCGCGCGCGGGGTGCGGCGCCCCCGTGGCCGGTCGCGCCCGCGCGGCGGAACCGCACATCGATACGGCCCCGCGCCCCCGAACGGCGGCGTGTCGCCTTCGCCGGTGCGGCGGAAGGGCCCGGGGACGCTTACGCCCCCGGGCCCTTCCGCGTCCGGTCAGCCCAGCGGGTCCGGTACCGGGTCCGCCACCTTCTCGGGGGCGACCCGGGTGACCGGCACCGTCTCCCGCCCGACCGTCTCCCGCAGGCGCAGGCGGCGGTAGAGCCAGCGGTCGACGACCAGGAATCGGGCCGTGAAGACGATCGCCATGGCGAGGGCCGTGGCGGGCAGGGCGGTCATCCCGCCGGCGCTGATGAAGAGCGCGCCCAGCGGGATGCGGGCGACCAGGTCGGCGTTGCCGACGGCCGCGAACGACAGCAGGCGTATGGCGCGCCGGCGGTGGCCGCGTTGGTTGCGGTAGACGAAGGAGTCGATCAGGGCGAAGTTCCAGAGGAGTCCCGCCTGGTTGGCGATGATCTCCGCCGGGGCGTAGTGCAGGCCCGGGGCCCAGGTGGTGAGCAGCCAGAGCAGGGCCAGGTTCGGGACGAAGCCCGACAGGCCGACCAGGCCGAACACGACCGCTCGGGCACGGGGGTCGGCGGTGCGCAGGGTGATCAGGTGGCGCAGGAAGCGCATGCCCTCGCGGGCCGTCGACTTGGACTCGCCGGCGTGGCGCTCGCCGAAGGCGTACGGGACCTCGGCGATGCCGCGGGGCCGGCACCGCACCGCCAGTTCGAGGAGGATCTTGTAGCCGAGCGGCTGGAGGCCCTCGTCCTCGGTGGACGCGCGGTCGACCGCCGTGCGGCGGATGGCGAAGAAGCCGCTCATCGGGTCGGTGAGCCCGCTCAGGGCGCGGGGGAAGAGCGACTTGGTGACCAGCGTGGAGGTGCTGGAGACCATTTTGCGGTAGCCGCCGTCCAGGCCGCCGCGGTCGCCGCCGGCCGCGTAGCGGCTGGCCACGACCAGTTCGGCGCCGGTGGCCTCGCCCCGGGCGATCAGTTCGGGGATGAGTTCCGGCGGGTGCTGGAGGTCGGCGTCGATGACGACGATCCACGGGGCCGAGGCCCGGGAGATGCCCTCGACCACCGCGCCGCCCAAGCCGCCCTCGGGGACCGGCCGGTGGTGCAGGACCACCGGGACCGGGCTGTACCGCGCCGCCTCCTCGATGACCTCGCAGGTGTGGTCGGTGGAGTCGTCGGCGAAGACGACCTCCGCGCGGATCCCGGCGGGGATCGCGGCGCAGACGCGGGCGAGCAGCTCGTGGATGTTGTCGGCCTCGTTGAAGGTCGGGACGACTAGGGACACGTCGGCCGGCAGCGCCGTCACCGTACCTCCTGGGGCTGCGGGGTCTGGACGGGCAGGTGCGCGCCGACGTGGGAGGTCAGCTCCCAGTCGCGGCGCCCGGTGTACTCGCGCCACACGGCACGCAGCGCGGCGGCCGCGAGGATCACGGCGTACACGGGGCCGCCGAGGACGAGTTTGGCGTAGTGCCCGAAGCCGATGCGGAAGCCGTACTCGCGGCCGAAGTCGTGCAGCGCGACCGCCTCGAAGACGATCATCGCGGCCATCGGCAGCATGGGCAGCCAGGCGAACATCGAGAACGGCAGCGGGACGCCGCCGACGAGGGCGAGGAAAATGCCCATCGGGATCATCACGCCGGTCGCGGCCTGCACGAACGGCGTGCTGAGCGTGTAGCGGGCGAGCATCCGCTGGCCGAAGCCGGGCAGCCGGCGCCACTCTCCCTTGCGCAGCACCTGGAGGAAGCCCTGGTTCCAGCGGGTGCGCTGCTTGTAGAGCGCCCTGACGGAGTCGGGCGTCTCCTCACGGGTGACGAGCGCGGAGTGGTAGGCGACGACGACCCTGGCGCCGCCGCTGGACAGCCGGACCCCCAGGTCGCAGTCCTCGGCGAGGCAGTCGCCGTCCCAGCCGCCGGTCTCCCGCAGCAGCGCGGACCGGACGAAGACGGTGTTGCCGCCGAGCGGGATGAACCCCTTGCGGGCGTGCAGGTGCAGCCGGCTGCGGAACCAGAAGAAGTACTCCAGGCAGTTGCGCAGGCTGTACCAGCTGCTCTGGTAGTTGATGAGCTGGACGCCGCCCTGGACGACGTCGGCGTCCTCGCGCCGGAAGGCGAAGTCGACGTGGCTGAGCAGCTCGGGGTGGACGACGTCCTCGGCGTCGAAGACCCCGATGACCTGCCCGCGGGCGTGCGGCAGCGCGGTGTTGAGGGCGCGGGGCTTGTTCTTGCTGGCGTGGGTGTCGACCACCGTGCGCACCGTGTCGGGGTGCTCGGCGGCGAGCTCGTGGGCGATGGCGGCGGTCCCCGGGTCGTCGTGGCCGACGATCAGCAGGATCTCGAAGTCCGGGTGGTCGATGCGCAGCATCTGCTCGACCGTGTGCCGCAGGACGGCCTCCTCGTGCCGGGCGGGGACGAGGAGCGAGAAGGACAGCTCCGCTCTGCCGTCCGGTGTGGCGAAGGCCGTCGACTCCAGAGTCTCCGGGGTGCGCCAGGCGTGCAGCATCCACCACAGGGTCACGCCGGCGGCGGCCATGAGGATGATCGAATCAATGAAAAGAATGGCGGAGACCACGAATTCCCCCCTCGGTCTTTCTTGGTCATCCTTGATGTGAACGGTGGTTCGACTCGGGTGTGCGCGGAATGCCCTCGTCCGTCTGCGGCCCCCCGACCGACGGGACTTCCAAAGATGCTCGTGATCATTCATGGCCCTTGGCGACGGGCCGGTTCCCAGCCGGTTCCCACCCCGGTTTCCCGGCGTTTTCGCGCATGATCGAAGCAAGGCCCACGAGCAAAGTAGGGCCGAAGTTAGCAGGTTCGGCATTTCCCCCGCAATGTGGCCTCGGCGTGATGATCCCCGCCGCAAGCGGAATCATAGGTTCGGCTTATGTGGGGTCCGAGGGTGTGTCATGATGCTCCGGCATGCCTGATTCCGGGGGGTTTCATGGGGGAGGCCCACGGCTGTCATCAGGCCCAGAAGTGGGTGGGGGGATTTTCGCATGGGGATCGCAATACCGCACACGCGTGCGCGTGATGCGTCCGATACAGAAGTTTCCGAAGGCTCTTCTTCCGTTTCCCGTCCGTCGTCCGAGGATTCGGGCGGCGGGCACACCTCCATACGCGGGGGCGTGTTACGGAAGGATGTTTTCTGGGTTGCCCCCGTATTCCTCGCGGGCCTCCTCGTGAGGATCCTGGGAATCGGCAATTACCCATTCCCGAATGATGACGAGGGCACATATCTCGCGCAGGCGTGGGCCGTACAGCACGGTGAACTCGCGCATTACACCTACTGGTACGACCACCCGCCCCTGGGCTGGATCCAGCTCGCCGGCGTCTCCTGGCTGCCCAACTGGCTCCTGCCCGACCTGCCCACCTTCGTGCAGGGGCGGATCGCCATGCTGCCGGTGGCCGCGGCCGCGAGCGTCCTGGTCTACGTGATCGGCCGGCGCCTCGGGCTCGCCCGGCCCACCGCCGCCGCGGCCATGCTGCTGTACGCGCTGTCACCGCTCGCCGTGGTGCTGCACCGGCAGATCTACCTGGACAACATCGCCGTCCTGTGGGTGCTGGTGTCCTTCGCGTTCGCGCTGTCGCCGCGCCGCCACCTGTGGCACCACGTCGCGGCCGGCATGGCGTTCGCGGTGGCGGTGCTCTCCAAGGAGACCATCGGGGTCCTGCTGCCCGTCCTGCTGGTCACCCTCTGGCAGGGCAGCCACTCCAGCACCCGCAAGTTCTCCTTCGCGGGCTTCGGCTCCGGGTTCGTCCTGACCGGCCTGTTCTATCCGCTGTACGCGCTGCTCAAGGGCGAGCTGTTCCCGGGCGACGGACACGTGTCCCTGCTCGGCACGCTCAAGTTCCAGCTCGGCGGACGCGAGGGCAGCGGCTCGGCCTTCCAGGAGGGCACCGACGCCCACCAGCTCTTCACGGACTGGCTGGACCGGGACCCGTACCTGCTGATCGGCGGTGCCGCGGCGGCCGTGTGCGCCTTCGCGGTGCGCCGGCTGCGGCCGGCCGCGCTCGCCGTCCTGGTGCTGGCCCTCGTCGCGCTGCGGCCCGGCGGATACCTGCCGCAGATGTACATCGTGCAGGTCCTGCCGTTCCTGGCGCTCACCCTCGCCGGGCTCACCCAGGCCGTGGTGGCCCGGCTGCCCGGCACACCGCACCTGCGGACCGTCGCCGCCGTCGCGGCCGCGGCCGCCGCCGCGGCACTCGCCGGACCGCACTGGTACGAGCGGGACCGCGCCGCCGTGCAGGCCCACGACAACGGCGTCTACCACGACGCCGCGCGCTGGCTGCGCGAGACGCCCGTCGGCGACCGCGACCGCGTGCGCATCGTCACCGACGGCGTGCTGTGGCTGGACGCGGTCGACGCCGGCTACCGGCCGGGCACCGGTGTCATCTGGCACTACAAGCTCGACCAGGACCCGGCGGTCACCAAGACGCTGCCGCACGGCTGGAAGGACATCGACTACGTGGTGTCCACCGCGGCCCTGCGCGGTGAGCGCGAACACCTGCCCACCCTGCGGGACCTGTTCGCGCACGGCACGCCCGTCGCCACCTTCGGCGAGGGCGGCGGCCGGATCGACATCCTCCGCATCGAGAACGACGAGTGACACACGGGCCCCCGTCCCGGACGGGGGCCCGTGAGCAAAAGGGGACCCACATGTACGGAGCCCGAAGACCAGCATGGCGCCGGCCACTGCCACGAGGCAGAACGCCCCGCCTGCTGCTGACCGCCCTCATGCTCTTCGCCGCCGCCCTCGGGCTCGGCCCGCTGGGCGTCCAACCCGCCACCGCCGCCACCAACCTGGTCACGAACCCGGGCCTGGAGATCCTCGACGGAGCCTCCCAGTTCCCGCAGTGCTTCGAGAAGTCGGGCTGGGGAGACAACGACCACACCTTCACCGTCACCGACGACGCCCACTCCGGCAGCCGCGCCGTCCGCATCGAGCTGACCCGGCGCGCCGACGGCGACCGCAAGACGATGATGCTGGAGAACTCCTGCGCCCCGCAGGTCACTCCGGACCACCAGTACGACCTGTCGTTCTGGTACAAGTCGACGACGCCGAACGTGGCCTTCACCCTCTTCCGCCACGACACCATCCAGGGCTGGGTCTACTGGACCGACCTCAAGACCCTGGAACAGTCGGCCGGCTGGGCCCGCACCGAGGTCCGCACCCCGGTGATCCCGCCCCACACCGACCGGATCACCTGGGGCGGCGCCCTCTACGGCGTGGGCACCCTCACCACCGACGACTACGCGATGACCGACGCCACCGTCCCCTCGGCCCCCGACCCCTGCACCACGGGCGGCACGGGACCGCAGTGCAAGGGCGAGTGGACCGTCCAGACCACGAAGACGCCGGTCCGGGCGATCCACTCGGTGCTGCTGCACACCGGCAAGGTCCTGCTGATCGCCGGCTCCGGCAACGACCTCGACATGTTCGAGGCCGGCACCTTCAAGACCTCGGTATACGACCCGGTGGCGGGCACCTACACCGACATCCCGACGCCGGAGGACTTCTTCTGCGCCGGACACGTCCAGCTCCCCGACGGCCGCGTCCTGGTCATGGGCGGCAACAAGGACTACGCCGCACCCGACGGCAGCGTCGGCTACAAGGGCCTCAGGTCCAGCTACGTCTTCGACCCGGCGCAGAACAAGTACACCAAGGTCAACGACATGCTGGCGGGCCACTGGTACCCGTCGGCGACCGCGATGGGCAACGGTGACGTCATCTCGCTGGGCGGCCTCGCCGAGGACTCCTCGGGCACGGTCGTCAACGAGCACTTCTCCCACGCCCAGAACAAGTGGCTGCCGCTCGGCGAGGCCAAGCAGGCCTGGTCCTTCTGGGGCCTGTACCCGTCGATGATCCTGCTCCAGGACGGCCGCCTCTTCTACACCGGCAGCCACGTCTTCGGCAACGGCCTGCCCGGCACCGGCGCCTCCGTCTACGACTACGACGCCGGCACCATCGCCGACGTACCCGGCCTGCGCAGGAAGGACGAGCGGGACCAGTCCATGTCGGTGCTGCTGCCGCCCGCCCAGGACCAGAGGGTCATCACCATCGGCGGCGGCAACCACACCGTCTCGCCCGACGCGCACCGGCTCGTCGACGTCATCGACATGAAGGCCGACGCGCCGCAGTACGTGCCCGGACCGAACCTGCCGCAGGGCCGCTACCAGGACGGCACCCGGCAGACCGGCGACCAGGGCAAGGTGTACGTCTCGGCGGTCATCCTCCCGGACGGCAAGGTCCTGGAGACCGGCGGCGCCCTGCACACCTACCGCGAGGACCCCGTCTTCGAGGCCTCGATGTACGACCCGGCGACCAACACGTTCGAGCCGGGCCTGGCCACCGACCCGGTCCCGCGGACGTACCACTCCTCGTCCCTGCTGCTGCCCGACGGCCGTGTCCTGAGCGTCGGCGACAACCCGGGCGACGGCTCCTTCGACCAGCGGGTGTCGATCTACAAGCCGCCGTACCTCTTCAAGGGCGCCCGGCCGAAGATCACCTCGGTGGCCAACGCCAGCTGGGCGTACGGCACCGCGCAGCGCATCACGGTCGACAAGCCGGTGGTCAAGGCGTCCCTGATCCGTCCGGCCGCGATCACCCACTCCTCCGACCCCAACCAGCGCTATGTCGACCTGCCGATGACGGTCGAGGGCAACACCATCGACCTCAGTCTGACCAGCAACCCCAACCTGGCACCGCCCGGCTGGTACATGCTGTCGGTGGTGGACGCCAACGGCGTGCCCTCGGTGTCCCGCTGGGTGCGGATCGGCGCCGACGGGCAGGTCGCCCAGGCCCGCGTGCTGGAGTTCGCGGAGGACCTGACCGAGGTTCCGGCGAGCAAGAAGAGCACGGTGAGCCCGAAGAGCACCGCCAGGACCGACGTCCAGCACCACCAGGGGCACAAGGGCCACAAGATGCCCGCCGGCTTCGACGGCTGCGACCACTCCTACGGCACCATCAGCCAGTGCGTGCCGTGGACCTTCCCGAAGAAGGTGGACAAGATCCCCGAGCGGTGCGACTGGCTCAAGAAGAAGGGCTACGGCACCGGCCTCCCGGTCGGCGGCCGTGACCGCCACGGCCTGGACCGCAACAAGGACGGCATCGCCTGCGGAAAGGGCGACGTGAGGAGGACGTAGGACTAGCGGTCGCCCGCGAACTCCTCCAGGGCGCGCTCCACGATGGCCTCCAGCTGCTCGTGGTGCGCGCCCTTCCAGTACGCCCGCCCGCACTCCCGGCACTGCGCGAACACGTCGTACGACCGCTGCGTGCCGTGCTTCAGCTGGTGCGCCACCTCGTCCTTGCTCGCCTCCTTCAGCAGTCCGTTGCACGCGGTGCACCGCGTCCAGGGGCGCAGCTCGGGCGCGAACCGGTCGAGGACGTCGCGGAGTTGGTCGTCGGGCCGGGTGCTGTAGACGAACGCGCCGGCCCACAGCTCGCGGCGGCGCAGCAGGCCCCGGTCGCGGCTGAGCATGACCCGCCGCTCGGCCGCCGAGCGTGCCGCGAGCGCCGGATCGCCGATGTCCGTCGACTCGTACGCCGTGTCCACGCCGAGCAGCCGCAGCCGGCGGGCGAGGGTGCCGAGGTGGACGTCGAGGAGGAAGCGCAGCGGCGCGCCCGGGACCCGCTGGGGGCGCTCGACCGGGCGGACGCTCACCGACTCGCCGTGCGCCGGGACGTGCGAGACGGGCACCTCACGGCCGTCGACGACCAGCGTGCCGACCTCGGTCAGCGGGACGCCGAGGGACTCGACGACATGGCCCAGGGTGGAGACCCCGTCGACGGCGAGGGCGTGGGCGCCCCCGCGCCGGGCGTGCGGAACGAACAGGGCCAGCTCGGGGGCGACGTCGACGTGGATCTCGGGTGTGCTCACCCGGTCAGGATGGCACGCGGGAGCGGCGGCGCCTCAGGGGTTTTCCCGGGGGAGACCGTGCTGGAGGACCGACAGGGTGCGGTCGACGAGGGAGGTGAAATCGTCCTGGTGGCCCCTCTCGGCCCAGTACAGGGACGTCTCCATCAGGCCGCCGATGAGGGACATCGCGTAGATCCGCACCTCCAGGCTGTCGGGGTCGCGGCCGGTGCGCTCGCCGATGGCGGTGCAGAGCATGCGACCGGTGACCGACATGCTCTCCATCATCCGGGAGCGCACCGCGGGGACCTCGACCATCAGCCGGGTGCGCAGCCGGGCCACCTCCATGTCGCCCTCGACGCCCGTGCGGATGGCCTCGCGCATCACGTGCCGGAGACTGTCCGGCCACGGTTCGCCGGCGGGCCGGGAGCGCAGTTCCTCGACCAGGACGGGGTCGTACTCGTCCGTGAGGACGATGTCCTCCTTGGTCGGGAAGTAGCGGAAGACGGTCGACGGTGACACCTCGGCCCGGTCGGCGATCTGCTCGATCGTGGTGGCCTCGTAGCCCTGCTCCTCGACCAGCGCGTAGGTCGCGGCGCGGATGGCCTCGCGGGTCTTGATCTTCTTGCGTTCGCGGAGTCCGAGCTGGGGGCGGTCGGCGGGGGAAGAGGTACGTGCGGCCGTCATGCTGGTCATTGTCGGGCATCGGCGCGAGGGGTGACCACGGCCGGACCGCTCGGGTCCTCGGTGGCAGTGGCAGTGGCCGGTGGTCCGCTCGGGTCCTCGGCGGCGGCGGCCGGCGGTGTGCCCGGCAGGAGGGCGGCGGTCAGCAGGGCGGCGACCAGGGCGGCGGTTCCGCACACCAGCAGGGTGAGGCTCATGCCGTGGACGTACGCGCCGTTCGCGGAGGCCGCGAGGTCGGCCGGGCCGGTCCGGCCCGCGACGAGGTGGGCGGCGACCACCGACTCGCCGGCGGTGTCGGCGGCGCCCGCGGGCAGCCCGCTGACGTCCAGGCGGTCGCGGTAGGCGCCCGCGAGCAGGCTGCCGAGCAGGGCGATGCCGATCGCGCCGCCCACCTGGCGCAGCGTCATCAGCAGCCCGGAGCCGCTGCCGGCCCGGTCGGCGGGCAGGGTGCTCAGGGCGCCGGTCATCGCGGGCACGATCGAGAGGCCGCAGCCGAGTCCGGCGACGGACAGCCACAGCGCGGTGAAGCCGTAGCCGGACTCCACCGTCGTACGGCTGCCCAGGAACGCGGCGAAGGCCAGGACGACCAGGCCCGCGCCGACCACGGCCCGCGCCCCGAACCGGGCGACGACGGGCTGGGCGGCCCGCGCGGCCACCAGCAGGCCGCCCATCATCGGCAGCAGCCGCACCCCGGTGCCGAGGGCGTCGTGGCCGAGGACGGCCTGGAGGTACGGCGGCAGGACGAACATCAGGCCGGACAGGACGAACATCACCAGGGTCGCCGCGAGCGTGTTGAACAGGAAGCCGCGGCGGGCGAGCAGGGTCATGTCGAGCATGGGCCGCGCCGACCGCCGTTCGCGCAGCACCAGCGCGGCGATCAGGACGACGGCCGCGCCGGACAGGGCCGGCACCAAGGGGTCGGTCCAGCCCCGGGCGGGCGCCTCGATGATCGCGTAGACGAGCGCGCCGAGCCCGGCGGCGGTGAGCGCCGTGGAGAGGGCGTCGACCCTGGGGGAGGCCGGGTCGCGGGTCTCGGGCAGCAGGAAGACGCAGGCGGCGATGCCGAGCGCGGCCATCGGCACGTTGATGAGGAAGACCGAGCCCCACCAGAAGTGGTCGAGCAGCCAGCCGCCGATGATCGGACCGAGCGGCAGGCCGAGCATCGAGCCGGCGGAGACGATGCCGACGGCCTTGGTGCGCTCGTCCGGCGCGAACAGCGAGGGCAGGACCGACAGGGCGAGCGGCGTGACCAGCGCCGCGCCGACGCCCATCACGGTGCGCGCCGCGATGACGGCGTCCACGTCGCCGGCCAGCGTGCCCGCCAGCGAACCGGCCAGGAAGACGCCGAGCCCGGTCATCAGCATCCGGCGCCGTCCGAACCGGTCGCCGAGGAGTCCCGCCGGGAGCATCAGCGCGGCGAAGACGACGACGTACGCGTCCGCCATCCACTGCTGTTCCCCGGTGCCGGCGCCGAGCTGTCCGGCCATCGTCGGCAGCGCCACGTTGAGGATCGTCATGTCGAAGCCGAGCGTCAGCATGCTCGCGACGAGGGCGCCGAGGGCCCACCAGCGGCGGGGATCGGGTGAAGTGGCAGTAACCATTAAATGAGAGTAACTGTCATAAACCTGCAGCTGTCAAGAAAAAGGGCCACGGCTCGAAAGCCGTGGCCCTGGAATGAGCGGGAGGAAGGAGCGGGGGAACGGGATCCGCGCGCGGCTACGCGTGCTGGTACGCCACCAGCGAGATGCCGACGTAGTGCACGACGAACGCGGCCAGCGTGAAGGAGTGGAAGACCTCGTGGAAGCCGAACCACCGCGGTGAGGGGTTGGGGCGCTGGATGCCGTAGATCACGCCGCCCGCGCTGTAGAGGAGACCGCCCACGACCACCAGGACGAGGACGGTGATGCCGCCCGTGCGCATGAAGTCCGGCAGGAAGAAGACGGCCGCCCAGCCCATCGCGATGTAGCACGGGGTGTACAGCCAGCGCGGGGCGCCCACCCAGAACACCCGGAAGACGATGCCTGCCGCCGCGGCGGCCCAGATGCCCCACAGCAGCCACTGTCCCTTGGCTCCGGGCAGGAGCAGCATGGTCAGCGGGGTGTAGGTGCCCGCGATGATCAGGAAGATGTTGGCGTGGTCGAGCCGGCGCAGGATGCCGTCCATGCGCGGACTCCAGTCGCCCCGGTGGTACAGCGCGCTCACGCCGAACAGCAGGCACGCGGTCAGGGCGTAGATGCCGCAGGCCAGGCGGCCGCGCGGGGAGTCGGCGAGCGCGGTGAGCACGAGGCCCGCGATGAGGGCGGCCGGGAACATGCCGAGATGCAGCCAGCCGCGGAGTTTGGGTTTGACCGGATGCGGCAGGGAGAGCGCGACAGGACCCTGGCCGGCGGCCGGAGTCTCCGTACGCGCGTCGGGGGCGGACGCAGTCATGTCCCGCATCGTACCTACGGAACCGTAAGTTACGGCTCGACAGGGCGAGATGGGGGCCAGGAGTGGCCATCCTCTCACGGTCGGCCGGCTACCCGCGAGAGTGCCCGTGGGTCCACGTGGCGAGCCTCACGCCGCTCATCTGTGACCTCCTCTGGACAGATGCGCCGACACGTCGGATGATCAAATGAGTGCGGTCGGCACCGGATGAGCGCTCAGCAGCTCGCTGCGAAGCATCCGGGTCGCGGCCCCCACGGGGCAGACAAGGACAAAACCCTCACCTAGGAGCGATCGTGGCGCGCGACATCGCGGCTCCCCCCGTCATCCCCACCCAGCACCAGGAACTGATCTCGTGGGTCAACGAGATCGCCGAACTGACCCAGCCGGACAACGTGGTCTGGTGTGACGGATCCGAGGCCGAGTACCAGCGCCTGTGCGAGGAGCTGGTCGAGAAGGGCACCTTCCGGAAACTCGACCCGATCAAGCGCCCCAACTCGTACTACGCGGCCTCCGATCCGACCGATGTCGCCCGGGTCGAGGACCGCACCTTCATCTGCTCCGAGAAGGAGGAGGACGCGGGCCCGACCAACCACTGGAAGGCCCCCGCGGAGATGCGGGAGATCTTCCAGGGCGAGAAGGGCGTCTTCCGCGGCTCGATGCGCGGCCGGACGATGTACGTCGTCCCGTTCTGCATGGGCCCGCTCGGCTCGGACCTCTCCGCGATCGGCGTCGAGATCACCGACTCCGCCTACGTCGCCGTGTCCATGCGCACCATGACCCGGATGGGCCGGCCGGTGCTGGACGAACTGGGCTCCGACGGCTTCTTCGTGCGTGCCGTGCACACGCTCGGGGCGCCGCTGGAGGAGGGCCAGGAGGACGTCCCGTGGCCCTGCAACAGCACCAAGTACATCTCCCACTTCCCCGAGACCCGCGAGATCTGGTCCTACGGCTCCGGCTACGGCGGCAACGCCCTGCTCGGCAAGAAGTGCTACGCCCTGCGCATCGCCTCCGTCATGGCCCGCGACGAGGGCTGGCTCGCCGAGCACATGCTGATCCTCAAACTGACCCCGCCGCAGGGCGAGTCCAAGTACGTCGCCGCGGCCTTCCCGAGCGCCTGCGGAAAGACGAACCTCGCCATGCTGGAGCCGACGATCTCCGGCTGGACGGTGGAGACGATCGGCGACGACATCGCCTGGATGCGCTTCGGCGAGGACGGCCGCCTGTACGCCATCAACCCCGAGGCCGGCTTCTTCGGCGTCGCGCCCGGCACCGGTGAGCACACCAACGCCAACGCCATGAAGACGCTGTGGGGCAACTCGGTCTTCACGAACGTGGCGCTCACGGACGACAACGACATCTGGTGGGAGGGCATGACGGAGGAGACTCCGGCCCACCTGACGGACTGGAAGGGCAACGACTGGACGCCGCAGTCCGGCACCCCGGCCGCCCACCCGAACGCCCGCTTCACCGTCCCGGCGTCCCAGTGCCCGATCATCGCGCCCGAGTGGGAGGACCCCCGGGGCGTGCCGATCTCGGCGATCCTCTTCGGCGGGCGCCGGGCCACCGCCGTACCGCTGGTGACGGAGTCCTTCGACTGGAACCACGGTGTGTTCCTCGGCGCCAACGTGGCCTCCGAGAAGACCGCCGCGGCCGAGGGCAAGGTCGGCGAGCTGCGCCGCGACCCGTTCGCCATGCTGCCGTTCTGCGGCTACAACATGGGCGACTACATGGGCCACTGGATCGACGTCGCCAAGGACAAGGACCCGGCGAAGCTGCCGAAGATCTACTACGTCAACTGGTTCCGGAAGAACGACGAGGGCGCGTTCGTCTGGCCCGGCTTCGGCGAGAACAGCCGCGTGCTGAAGTGGATCGTGGAGCGCCTGGAGGGCAAGGCGGAGGGCGTCGAGACCCCGATCGGCATCCTGCCGACCAGGGAGGCCCTCGACACCGACGGTCTCGACCTGTCCGACTCCGACCTGGACTTCCTGCTCACCGTCGACAAGGACGTGTGGCGTGAGGAGGCCGCCCTGGTCCCCGAGCACCTCAACACCTTCGGCGACCACACGCCCAAGGAGCTGTGGGACGAGTACCGCGCGCTGGTGGAGCGCCTGGGCTGAGCAAGCCCCCCAAGACGCCGCGGCCGGCTCCGATCGTGCCCTGACCAGCAACATCGTCACGGCCGGCCGCGGTGAGCACCAAGGACCGGCGAGGCTCCGCACAACGGCGTGAGGAGCTCTGGGCCCGCCGTCCCCGGACCGTCCGCCCCGACGGCCCGGTGACGGCGGGCCTTCGCCTGTGCGGGAGCGTGGTGGGGTGGCCGGGTGGTGCTGGTCGTCGGCCGCCGGCGCGGGGTTCCCGTCCGCCGTGACGGCGACCCGGCCCGGGCGGGGGCGTGCGGCCGGCGCCTTCGCGCAGTGCGCGGCGGTGCAGGCCGTGGTCGTGGCCGTCACCGTGGCGGTGACTCGCCGCACGGCGTTCGGGCTGCTCGTCGGGCGGTTCGGCCGTCCCGCCCGGCGATCGGGCCGGTACGGCTCGCACCCCGTGGTCCTTCGCTGCCCGACGACGCGGCACGCGGGCGGCGGCCCGTTCACGGAGCCGGCCGCCTTCTTCGAGGACGAGACCCGGTCGATGACCGCCGGGCGGGACCAGGATCTCCGCGGGCCGGTGCCGGCTCGTCGCGGGTCGCTCCGACGCGGTCCGGCGGGTCCGGAGCCCGCCCCGCGTGGGCGTCGCGGCCGCGCGGGCGCCGGCCGACGAGGGTGCGGTCGGCGCGCCGTTCGAGTCGGCGCGGTGTAGGGCGCCCGGTCCGCGCGTCGCTGCGGGTGCACGCGGACCGGGGCCGTTCACGGGACCCCGGGAGGGGTCAGCCGGCGGCGCTCAGCTCCTTGTGCTCCGCCAGCGCGGCGGCGTGCGCGTCCATGCGCTCCGCCGCCAGGATCGCCGCCGCCGTGTCCGCGCGGGACGCCGCGACGACGAGCGCGCGGCCCGCCAGGGTGTGCGCCCGCTCGTGGAGGGCCGCCAGGGGCGGCTCGGACCGGTTGACGGTCGGGGTCGTACGGACCGGCGTCCGTCCTCCCCGCAGCCGGGCCACCTGCTGCGCGAGCCGTTCGGCCGCGGTGTCCAGGTCGGTGGACGGTGCCGGCGCGCGCAGCTCGTCGGTGACGGCGAGCAGTGCCGCGAGATGCCCCGCGAGCTGGATGTCCAGCTCCTCCTCGCGGGACCGGTGGGGGAAGTCGGAGGTGGTGCCGGCCATCGTGCTGTGGACCGACTTGGTACGGATCGGTTCGTACATGAGGATGGCCTCCCGTGCTCTGACAGGAAACCATCCTAGCTTAGATTTCGTCTAAAGTTGAGCCGATCGCAAAACCGGGACCGGTCCATCACCGGCCGTGAGCGTCGCGGTGACGTCAGTGCTGGCTGTAGCCGTCCAGGAAGCGCCCGATACGGCCCACGGCGTCCCGGAGATCCGTCACCGTCGGCAGGGTCACCACCCGGAAGTGGTCCGGCTCCGGCCAGTTGAAGCCGGTGCCCTGGACCACCATGATCTTCTCCCGCCGCAGCAGGTCCAGGACCATCCGCCGGTCGTCCCTGATCTTGAACACCGTCGGGTCCAGCCGCGGGAAGAGGTACAGCGCCCCCTTCGGCCGTACGCACGTCACGCCCGGGATCTGCGTCAGCAGCTCGTACGCGGTGTCCATCTGCTCCTTGAGCCGCCCGCCGGGCAGCACCAGGTCGTTGATGGTCTGCCGTCCGCTCAGCGCGGCCACAACGCCGTGCTGGCCCGGCATGTTCGCGCACAGCCGCATGTTCGCCAGGATCGTCAGACCCTCGATGTAGGAGTCGGCGTGGGCGCGCGGGCCGGAGATCGACATCCAGCCGACCCGGTAGCCGGCCACCCGGTACGCCTTCGACATGCCGTTGAAGGTGAGGGTCAGCAGGTCCGGGGCGACCGAGGCGGTCGGGGTGTGCCGGGCGCCGTCGTAGAGGATCTTGTCGTAGATCTCGTCGGAGCAGACCAGCAGGTTGTGGCGGCGGGCGATGTCCGTGAGGCCCCGCACCATCGCCTCGTCGTACACCGCGCCCGTGGGGTTGTTCGGGTTGATGATGACGATGGCCTTGGTGCGGTCGGTGACCTTGCGCTCGACGTCCGCGAGGTCCGGCATCCAGTCCGACTGCTCGTCGCAGCGGTAGTGGACCGCCGTGCCGCCGGAGAGGGAGACGGCGGCCGTCCACAGCGGGTAGTCGGGGGCCGGTACGAGGACCTCGTCCCCGTCGTCCAGCAGGCCCTGCATCGCCATCACGATCAGCTCGGAGACGCCGTTGCCGATGAAGACGTGCTCGACGTCCGTCTCGATGCCCAGGGTCTGATTGTGCATGACGACCGCCCGGCGCGCGGCCAGCAGGCCCTTGGCGTCGCCGTAGCCGTGCGCCGAGGAGACGTTGCGGAGGATGTCCTCCAGGATCTCCGGCGGGCAGTCGAAGCCGAACGCGGCCGGATTCCCGGTGTTCAGCTTGAGGATGCGGTGTCCCGCCGCTTCCAGGCGCATCGCCTCCTCGAGAACCGGACCCCGGATCTCGTAACAGACATTGGCGAGCTTGGTCGACTGGATCACCTGCATGTCTGGGAGCTTACGGCTCGGTAACGCCTCCCGGGGGGTGTTTTCCGCCACGTGAGACGCGCGGTTTGGGTGGTTATCGCCGTCCGCTGTCCCAGGCGTCCCACGGGTATCTACAATCCGCGGCCATGTCCAGGTCAGGTGAGAGTGCGGTGCCCGAGGTGCAGCCGAACGTGTACCTCCCGTACGCCGCGACCGACCCGTCGTCGTACGAGGAGTACGCCGATCCGGCGGCCGCCCACGGGTGGGAGAACGCGTACGACGAGACGACGGAGCTGCCCCGGGTGTCGCGGGGGCCGTATCCGGACATGCCCGGCGGCGGGCGCGCGGACCGGCGCCGTGCCGCCCGTAGGCCGCGCCGGGTGGCGATGGCCGTCGGGGCGGTGGGGGCCGTGTCCCTGGCCGCGGTGGTCGCGGGGCTGGCCTTCTCCGGGTCCTCCGAGGACGGCGGCCGGCAGGAGAAGCAGGGGGGCGCGCGGTCGGAGCCCGCCGGGCCGGCCGGCTCCGGGGAGCCGGTGTCCCCGTCCGTGTCCGGTTCCGCGAGCGCTGGCGCGGCGTCGACGGCGGGCGCGTCCTCCGGGGCGGGCGCGGCCCCTTCGGCGGGGGCCACGGTGTCCTCGGCGCCCGCGGCCACGCCGTCGGCCACGGTGGCCACGCTGTCCCCGTCGGCTGCCGTGACGTCCGCCGAGGCATCCCCGCAGTCCTCGCCGGAGTCCTCCGCCAAGGAGAACGGCAAGGGGCGCGGGCCGGGGGCTTCCAAAGGGCCTCGGTAGGCGGGTGACGCCTCCCGGGGTGGCGCCTGCCGCGCCGGGGGTTCCGCGACGGGGCGGCGGACCCGCGCGGGTGGCCGGTCGCGCCCTGCCGGGTCGCGTCCTGCCGGGTCGCGTACTGCCGGAACGCGTCCTGCCGGAACGCGTCCTGCCGGAACGCGCCCGCCCTCCCCGGCTGAAAAGCACTGCTTGTTCTCTCCCCTCTCTGCACTGACAATGCGCATGACAAATCAGCGGGCGGCCGGAAGATCTCCGGTCGCCTCGTCGTAAGAGGGGACCCCCACATGAGAAAGCCTCTCGTTGCCGCGTTCTTCGCCCTGGCGATCGCCGGAGCGGGCGCGGCACCCGCGGTCGCGGCGCCCGTGACCGCGGCTCCGGCGGCCACGGAGAAGGCGGACGCGCTGAAGGCCGACGCGCTGAAGGCGGGCGCAGCGAAGGCCGACGCCAAGGCCGCGTCGCCGACGCTCCAGGCCGTCACCCTCGCCGGGACCGTCGCGCTGAGCAACTGTTCCGGGTCCGTCGTGCGCTTCCCGAACTCCCTCGACACCGACCCGGCGCTCGTGCTGACCAACGGCCACTGCCTGGAGACCGGGTTCCCGGAGCCCGGCGAGGTGATCGTCAACCGGGCGTCCAGCCGCACCTTCGGCCTGCTCAACTCCGCCGGCACCCGCGTCGCGACCCTGCGGGCCAGCAAGATCGCCTACTCGACGATGACCGACACGGACGCCACGATCTACCAGCTCACCACCACCTACGGGGCCATCCGGAGCTCCTACGGCATCAGCCCGCTCACCGTGCAGAACACGCACCCCACCGTCGGCACCGCGATCACCGTCGCCTCCGGCTACTGGAAGCGGCTCTACAGCTGCAACATCGACGGGTTCGTGTACCGGATGAAGGAGGGCGACTGGACCTGGAAGGACTCGGTCCGCTACACCTCCGCCTGCCAGACCATCGGCGGCACCTCGGGCTCACCGGTCATCGACCAGGCCACCGGCAACGTCGTCGCCGTGAACAACACCGGCAACGAGGACGGCCAGAGCTGCACGGTGAACAACCCCTGCGAGATCGACGCCGGCGGCAACGTCACCGTCCGCCAGGGCATCAACTACGCGCAGCAGACCTACCAGTTCCCGGCCTGCTTCACGACCCGCAACCAGCTGAACCTCAGCGCCGCCGGCTGCACCCTGCCCAAGCCGTAACCGGGCCGAGGGCCTACGGGGTCCTGCGCACCGCCCGCCCCGCCAGCACGTCCGTCCGCCGCCCGTCCTCGATCACGAACCGGCCGTCGACCAGGACGTACGGGATGCCGGTGGGCGGCGTGCGCGGGGCGTCGTAGGTGGAGCCCGCCGCGACCGTCCGCGGATCGAACAGGACCAGGTCGGCCCGGTACCCCTCGCGGACCAGCCCGCGGTCCGGCAGCCGCAGCCGGGCCGCCGGGCGTCCCGTGAGGTGGGCGACGCACTCCTCCAGCGACAGCACCTCCAACTCCCGCACATAGCGGCCGAGATAGTGCGGGAAGGTGCCGTACGCCCGCGGGTGCGGCTTGGCGCCCCGGAGGATGCCGTCCGAGCCGCCGGTGTGGACCCGGTGGCCCATGATGGCCCGCACGTTCTCCTCGTGGCCCACGTGCTGGAGGATCGTGGGGGCCAGCCGGTCCTCCAGCAGGAGGCGGCGGGCCGTGGCCCAGGGAGCCTCGTCGCGCAGGTCCGCCGACTCCTGGACCGTGCGGCCCACGTACGCGCCGAGGGCGGGGTTGCCGACGCCCGAGATCTCGATCGTGTCCCACTCGACGGGCACGCCGTGGCAGCCGTCCGAGCCGACGACCTCCAGGTGGTGGCGGATCCGCTCGGCGGCCTCCTCGTCCGTCAGCCGCCGCAGGATCTCCTCGGGGCCGCCCTCGCTCGCCCAGCCCGGCAGCAGGGCGGCCAGTGTGGTGCAGCCAGGGGTGTAGGGGTAGGTGTCGAGGGTGATGTCGGCGCCCGCGGCCAGCGCGTCGTCGAGGAGGGCCAGCAGCTCGGGGGCGCGGCCCTCGTTCACGCCGAAGTTCATCGTGGCGTGGGTGAGATGGAGCGGGCAGCCCGCCTCCCGGGCCAGCGCCACCATCTCCGCGTACGCCTCCAGGGCCCCCGCGCCGTAGGAGCGGTGGTGCGGGCAGTAGTAGCCGCCGAACGACGCCACCACCCGGCACAACTCGGTCAGTTCGGCGTCCCCGGCGTACATGCCGGGCGGGTAGGTGAGCCCGGAGGACATGCCGACCGCGCCCTGCTCCAGCCCCTCGGCGACCAACCGCCGCATCCGGTCCAGTTCTTCGGGTGTCGCCTCCCGGTCCTCCCAGCCGACGGCGAGCGCGCGGACGGTGCCCTGGGGCACCAGATAGGCCGCGTTGACCGCGATGCCCCGGTCCAGGCGGTCCAGGTACTCGCCCACCGACCGCCAGTCGAAGTCGACGTCGTCGCCGTAGCCGTTCCAGCCGGCGATCGCCCGCCGCACCCCGTCGAGCGTGCGGTCGTCGACCGGGGCGTACGACAGGCCGTCCTGGCCCAGGACTTCGAGCGTCACGCCCTGCGCGGCCTTCGCGCTGTGGTCGGGGTCGCGCAGGAGGGCGAGGTCGCTGTGGGCGTGCATGTCGATGAAGCCGGGGGAGAGGACCAGGCCCTCGGCGTCCACCTCCCGTGTCGCCCTCGGACGTTGACAGCCCGCCGCCGCGGCCTCCTGGACGATCGCGACGATCCTGCCGTCGTCGATCACCACGTCGGCGCGGTACGACGGTCCGCCGGTGCCGTCGACGACGTCCGCGTCCCGGATTACGAGGTCTTCCATGCCGGTCCCTCCTGGTCTTCCATGCCGGTCCGCCTTGTCGGACTTCCCGCCGGGCTTGCCGCCGGGTGTCCCCTCGCGCTTCCCGTCGGGTTCCCCGTCGGACTTCCCGCGGGTTCTAGAAGAACGTGCGGATGTAGTCGACGACCGTGCCGTCCGCCTCGGCCAGCGGGATCAGCGGCCACTTGTCGAAGGACGTGCACGGGTGGGACAGTCCCAGGCCGACCCAGTCGCCGACCTCCAGGTCCGCCTCGCCGGTCGTGCGCAGCCAGGCGTGCTGGTCGGACAGGGCGGTGACCGAGACGCCGGTGGCGGGGCGTTCCGTGCCGTCCCGGCGGACCACCTGGGCGAACGGCAGGTCCAGGTCGTAGGCCGCGTCGCGCTTGCCCGCGTTGACGAAGGCCTGCTCCGGGGAGGGGCGGGAGACCACCTGGGTCCACAGGCGGAACGCCGGCTCCAGGGCGCCCTCCTCGGGGACGCGGTTGAAGGGCGTGAGCTTGCGGTAGTGGCCGTCGTCGTGCGAGACGTACGCACCCGAGCGCAGCAGCTTCAGCACCGGGACCGAGAGGCCGGGGATCTCGGCGAAGACGTCGGCGACCGCGTCGAACCAGGCGCTGCCGCCCGCGCTGACGACGATCTCCTCGACGCCCGCGAACCGCCCCGCCTCGTCGAGGCCGACGGCCAGGGCGACCAGCCGGCGCAGCCAGGCCCGCACGCGTCCGGGGTCGGCCTGCGGGATCTCGCCCTCGTAGCCCGCCACGCCCACCAGCCGCAGGGTCGGCACGGCGGCCACCGCGTCCGCGACCGCCGCGCACTCCGCCTCCGTGCGGACCCCGGTGCGGGCGCCCTCGCCGGCGGCCAGCTCCACGACCACGTCCAGCGGACGGGCCGCCCCGCGCAGGGCCGCGTCCATCAGCTCCACCCCGCGCACGGAGTCGACGTAACAGACGAGGCGGAAGGCGTCGTCGGCGTCGAGCCGGGCGGAGATCCAGCGCAGGGCCGCCGGGTCCACGACCTCGTTCGCGAGGAAGATCCGCCGGATGCCGTAGGCCAGCGCCACCCGTACCTGGTGCGGGACCGCGACGGTGATGCCCCACGCGCCGCGGTCGATCTGGCGCCGGAAGAGCTGCGGGGCCATGGAGGTCTTGCCGTGCGGGGCGAAGGCCAGGCCGTGGCGGGTCGCGTACGTCTCCATCAGCTCCAGGTTGTGCTCCAGGCGCTCCGCGGAGAGGGCGAGGACGGGGGTGGTGAAGCCTCCGGTGAAGAGGTTGCGGCGCTGGGCGGCCAGTTCCCCGACCGTGAGCCCGTCGGCGTCCGGCGGGAGGCCCTTGAAACGGTGGTCGACGCGCTCCTCGGCGAGCCGCGCGAGGGCTTCCGAGCCGGTGTCGGTGTCTGCTTCCCAGGCCATGCGAGCCTCCTGAAGTGGAGCGTTGTGTTATATGCAATGGTCATTGCGTATATCGCTCGGTGCTGTCTAACATCTCCGCCAACGCGGGGTCAACGGAGCCGCCACCCCCGCACCGGACCGGCCGAGACGGGGAGCTACGACCATCGTGACCACCACCGGGCCCCGCGATGCCCCCGGCGTCGTGGACGTCGTCGCGCTCGGCGAGTCCATGGTCACCTTCCTGCCCTCCCGGCCGGGCCGCCTCGCCGACGTCCCCTCCTTCGACCGGGCCATCGGCGGCGCCGAGTCCAACGTGGCCTGCACGCTGGCCGCCGCCGGTCACTCGGCCAGGTGGGTCGGCAGGGTCGGCGCCGACGGGTTCGGCGACCACCTGGTCGAGGCGATCGGCGGCCACGGCGTCGACGTCTCGGCCGTCCGGCGCGACCCCGCGCGGCCGACCGGCGTCTACTTCCGCACCGCCGGGGACCGGGCCACCGACACCCACGAGGTGGCGTACTACCGGGCCGGTTCGGCGGCCTCGGTGATGTCGTCGGGGAACGTGGACCTGGAGGCGGTGTACGCGGGCCGCGTGCTGCATCTGTCCGGGATCACGGCGGCGCTGTCCGGCGACTGCCTCGACCTCCTGTGGGAGCTGACCGAGCCCCGGCCGGGGCGGCCGCTCGTCTCCTTCGACGTCAACCACCGGCCGGGGCTGTGGCGCGACGCCGACGGCCCCCGCGTCCTGCTCGACCTCGCCCGCCGGGCCGACCTCGTCTTCGTCGGCGCCGACGAGGCACGGGCCGCCTGGGGGCTGCACGGCGCGGGCGCCGTCGCGGGCGCGCTGCCCGAGCCGGACCTCGTGGTCGTCAAGCAGGGCGGGGGTGGAGCCGTCGCGTTCACCAAGGACGCCGACGCCCACGGTCCGGGGGACGCCCACGGCACCGCCACCGTCGTGCCCGCCCTGCGCGTCGACGTCGTCGCCGCCGTCGGCGCCGGTGACGCCTTCGCCGCCGGGTTCCTCTCCGCCACCCTGCGCGACCTCCCCGTCCGCGACCGCCTGCGCCACGGCCACCTCACGGCCGCCGCGGCCCTCACCGCCCCCGGCGACCTCGCCGCACCGCCCACCCGTGACCACGCCGACCGTCTGGCCGCCCTCGACGACGAGGCGTGGGGGACACTTCGACTCGGCCCCGGCTGGACCACCCCGGCCGCGCACCGGGCCGAGGAGGAGGTACGCACCCCATGAGCCAGACCGTCGACCGCGCCCTGAGCATCCTGCCGCTGCTCGCCGAGGGACCCGCCGACCTCGGACGGGTCGCCGACCGCCTCGGCGTCCACAAGTCCACGGCCCTGCGCCTCCTGCGCACCCTCCACGAGCACGGGCTCGTCTACCGCCAGTCCGACCAGCGCTACCGTCTCGGCGCCCGCCTCTTCGCCCTCGCCCAGGAGGCGATGGAGAACCTCGACATCCGCGAGATCGCCCACCCCCACCTGGTGCGGCTGAACGAGCGGTGCGGACACACCGTCCACCTCGCGGTGTACGAGGAGGGCGAGGTCCTCTACATCGACAAGGTGGAGAGCCGGTACCCGGTGCGGATGTACTCGCGGATCGGCAAGCCCGTCGCCATCACCGTCGCCGCCGTCGCCAAGCTGCTGCTCGCCGACCTGCCCGGGCCCGAGCGGCGCGCGGTCGCCGAGAAGCTCGACTATCCCCTGTACACCGCCCGTTCCACCCCCAACGCCCCCGCCTTCCTGCGGGAGCTGGACAAGGTGCGCGAACAGGGCTGGGCCACCGACCTCGGCGGCCACGAGGAGTCCATCAACTGCGTCGCCGCGCCGATCCGCGGCGCCGACGGCCGGGTGGTCGCCGCGATGTCGGTCTCCGCGCCGAACGTCGTCGTCACCGCCGACGAACTCCTCACCCTCCTCCCGCAGGTGCGCCGCACGGCGGACGACATCAGCGGCGAGTACTCCGGCAGAACGCCGGTGACCCCCGTATGAACCGCAGGAAAGGCGCCGCATGACCGAGAAGACCGCGCTCACCCCCAGGACCCACACCACCCCGCCCGCGAAGTTCTCGCACGGCGTCCGGAAGGGCAACATCCTCCAGGTCGCCGGCCAGGTCGGCTTCCTGCCCGCAGAGGAGGGCAAGCCCCCCACACCCGCCGGCCCCACCCTGAGCGAGCAGACCCTCCAGACCCTCGCCAACGTCAAGGCGATCCTGGAGGAGGGCGGCGCGAGCTGGGACGACGTGATGATGATCCGCGTCTACCTGACGGACACAGGGCACTTCGCCGAGTTCAACGAGATCTACGACCGCTACTTCGAGGAGCAGGGGCTCACCCAGGCCGCACCCGCACGCACCACGGTGTACGTCGGGCTCCCGCGGGGCCTGCTGATCGAGATCGACGCTCTCGCCGTCCTCGACTGAGCGACCGACTTCCCGGAACAGCGTCAAGAACGCGCCACCGGTGCCCCGTTCGTGGCGGCCGCCGTGTCGAGCGTGCGCGTCGGGCCGTAGGTAGGCGTCTGATAACGAAGTCAGGGGCTGGCTGTGTACGGCACAGGATCTTCGACCATACTGCCCGCTGTGGAGCAGCGCATAGGTTCGAGCAGCCAGCCCCTGGAGGGCGCCGGATTCGACCCGGCATTCATCCCCGGGCTCACCTCGCCCGTGACCGCGGAGCCGGAGGACGCGAAGGCGAAGGACCCGAAGGCCAAGGATCCGAAGGCGAAGGATCCGCAGGCGGAGAGTCCGGAGACGGAGGACGACGAGGCGGTCGTCGAGAAGGACACCGCCTCCGAGGCCGGACCGGCCGACGCCGCCGAGGAGGAGCCGGAGGAGGAGACCCCCGACGGCCCCGTCTTCGAGGCCGCCGACCGCCGGGCGCGGATCGTCGCCGACGCCAGGGGGGTCCGTCTCCGCCTCGACGAGGAGGAGTGCGAGTTCCGCTGGGACGAGATCGGCGCGATCGAGACGGAGGCGCCGCGCTTCGGCAAGCGGTTCACCGTCACGGTGCACACCCCCGACCGCCGCTGGTACCCGATCGAGATCGAGGCGACGGCCAGGGGGCGCTTCAAGGAGTGGGACGAGCAACTGGACGAGGTGCTCGACGCCTACTTCGAAGAGGACACCGAGGACACCGGCAACGCCGATGACACCGAGGACGCCAAGGACACCCAGGACGTCAAGGACGTCAAGGACGCCGAGTAGGTCCTAGGCGCAGTACTGGGCCTGCTTGCCGATGGACCGGTACATGCAGTCCGCGTTCTCGAGCAACTGCAGCACCGCGTCCCGGTTCCGCGCGGTCTCCCGCTCGATCACCTCGTCGGGCGGGTAGAACCCGCCCCCGCTCGCGGAGCCCGGATACATCTCGAAGGTGTAGCCGAAGATCTTGTGCGTGCCCCAGAGGTAGTCGTCGATCGACCCGTCGGTGATGTACAGGTCGCTCGACTGCTCCGGGGTGTACCCGTTGCTCGCGGCCATCGACCGGCCCACCGTCGCGAAGGCGTTGCGGTCGTCCGCCGTCATCCCGGTGGTGGTGTCGGCGGTGGTGTACCCGAACGGCCACAGCACCAGCTCGCTGTACGTGTGGAAGTCGATGCCGGCCTTGATCTGCTGCCTGCCGCCGACGACGCGGCTGCGCACGAAGTCGGCGACGACCTTCACCTCGGGCGCCGACTCGGCCGCCGTCCCCCGGTACGTCTCGGAGGACGTGGAGCCCGAGGAGCCGCCGCAGCAGCCCCACCGGTAGGCCCAGTTGCGGTTGAGGTCCGTACCCACGTACGAGGAACCGGAGTTGGGCTGGCGGTTCTTGCGCCACGAGCGGTAGGAGCCGGTGGCGACGTCGTACTCGCCGCCGTCCGGGTTGATGTCGGGGACGATCCAGATCTCGCGGTTGTTCACCATGCTGGTGACGCGGGAGTCGGTGCCGTATCCGGCGCCCAGCTCGCGGATCAGGTACAGGGCCATCTCCACGGTCAGGTGCTCACGGGCGTGCTGGTGGTGGGTGAACAGCACCTCCGGCTCCGCCTCGTCCGTGCCGACGTTGTCGCTGATCTTGATGGCGACGATGTCCCGGCCCTGGTACGACTTCCCGATCACCCGCTTGCTGATGATGCTCGGGTGGGCCGCGATGCGCTGGTCGATCTCCGCGGTCATCTCGGCGTAGTTGTGGTACCGCGCGTCGGCGGACGGGAAGTCGTACAGCCGCACCTCGCCCTCGGCGGTGCGGTCCGGCGCGGTGCCCACCGGCGCGATCTCGTAGCCCTGCGCGCGCAGCTTCTTGATCTGGTCGGCGCGGCCGGAGACGACGACGGTCTCCTCGTCGGCCTCGTCGACGCTCACGCCGGACGCGGCGATCGCGGTGCGCATCTGGGGCGTGCTGTGGTGGACGTGGATCTCGTACTGGCGGATGTCGTCGACCGTGGAGGCCGCCTTCGGGGCGCTGCCCGCCGCCGCGTCCGTGGCGGTCGCCGAGAGCGGTGCCGCGAGGGCGAGGGCCATCAGGGCGGCGAGGGCGGCGGTCCGTCTGCCGCTGCGGGCGCCGCCGGAGCCGCGTGTGCCGGAGCCGCGGACGCCTGAGCCGCGTATGCGGAGTCGCATGAACTCTCCTTGGTTCTCCAGAAGTCCGGGGTCACCGGACGTGTGGGGGAGTGGAGCGGGGGGTGGTGCTTTGCGACGTGCCTGTGCGGGGTGCCGCTCATCGTCGACTCATGTCATGGTCAGGTCAAGAGCGAACAAAGCGCCGGGCTGGCCGGATTCATACGCCGACCGGACCGCGAGGGAACGGAGTTCGCCGTCACGGACGGCCGCGCAGTGTACGCAGGACCGACGCCCCGGGCACGGCCCTCGACAAAGGTCACCCGCGGGTGTGAGGCGCGCGTGCATATATGTACGGACCGGGGAAGGGTAAGGACCGGCACAAAAAGAGGAGCCGCACCCTCCGGCTCGCTCCTCCGACCACACCCCCAGAGGACTGGCTGATCATGGGCGGATCAGCGCCACGACGGGACTGTCACCTGCCGGTGGAGACGACCAGCTTCGTCGACCGGCGGAGTGAACTGGCCGAAGGGCGCGAGCTGTTGGCCAGGGCCCGGCTGGTCACCCTGACCGGCCCCGGCGGCGTCGGCAAGACCCGCCTGGCCGGGCGGATCGCGGCCGGGGTCGCCCGCGCCTTCCCCGACGGCGTGCGCTTCGTGCACCTCTCCGGCCTGCACGACCCGGCCCTCGTCCCGCTCGCGGTCGCCGACGCGCTCGGCCAGCGCGACTACTCCGACCGCCCGGTGCTGGACGCCCTCGTGGAGCGCGTACGGGAACGCAGGCTGCTCCTCGTCGTCGACAACTGCGAGCACCTGCTGTCGGCCTGCGCCGCCCTCGCCGGCGCCCTGTTGCACGGCACCACCGGCATCCGGCTCCTCACCACCAGCCGCCACCGGCTCGGCCTCACCGAGGAACACCTGTTGGACGTACGGCCGTTGCCCGTCCCCGACCCGGACGGCGACCTCTCCGCCGCCGACGGCTCCCCGGCCCTCGCCCTCTTCGCCGACCGCGCCGCCGCCGTCGTCCCCGGCTTCCGCCTCACCGCCGCGAACCGGGCCTCCGTCGCCCGCCTGTGCCGCCGCCTCGACGGCCTCCCCCTCGCCATCGAACTGGCCGCGGTCCGCATGCGCGTCCTCGACGTCGACCAGCTCCTGCGCCGCCTCGACGACCGCTACCACCTCCTGACCGCCGGCAGCCCCACGGTGGCCCCGCGCCACCAGACCCTGCGCGCAGCGGTCGACTGGAGCCACGACCTGTGCAGCGAGGCGGAACAACGGGTCTGGGCCCGCTTGTCGGTCCTGCCGGGCAGCTTCGACCTGGAAACGGCGGAGGCGGTGTGCGGGGACCCACCCTGGGAGTCCGCGGAGCGCCTGGTGTCCGTGGAGTGTCTGGAGTCCGGGGAGCGCCTGGAGTCCGCGGAGCACCTGGAATCCCCGGAGTCCCCGGAGGGGAGACGGGCAGCAGCGGCGGGAGCGAGAACGTCCCCGGCGCCTGCCGTGCCTGCCGCGTCTGCCGCGCCACCCGCCGTGCCTGCCGCGCCCGCCACGTCTGCCGTGTCTGCCGCGCCCGCCGTGCTCGCCGTGTCGACCGCGCTCGCCGTGCCTGCCGCGCCGGGCCGTACGCCCGCCGTGTCGGCCGCGCCCGCCGCACCGCCCGTGCCCGCGGGACCACCTCCGACCACACCGGCACTCCGCACACTCCCCACACTTCCCGCACCGGCCCCCTCCCCCCTCCCCCCGCACGACGTCCTCGGAGCCGTAGCCGGCCTTGTCGACAAGTCCGTCCTGGGGCGTGAGACCACCCCCACCGGCGAGGTCCGCTACCGCCTCCTGGACACCCTCCGGGACTACGGCCTGGAGCGGCTGAGGCAGTACCCCGGTGAGGAGCACACCGTCCGGATCCGGCTGCGCGACTGGATGCAGCACCGAGCCGCCGCCTGCGAGCGGGACTGGTTCGGCCCCGACCAGCCCGGCATCGTCGCCCGCCTCCGCGCCGACCAGGACAACCTCCGCGCCGCCCTGGACTTCAGCCTCACCGCCCCCGGTGAGGCCCTCGCCGGCCTGCGCCTGGCCGGCACCCTGTGGTTCCACTGGCACGCTTGCGGCGCCCCCCGCGAGGGCCGCTACTGGCTCGACCGCGCCCTGGACGCCAACCCCGAACCCACCCGCGAACGCGCCCGCGCCCTGTGGGCCGCGGGGCTCCTCGCCGGCTGCCCCGAGGACCTCACCCGCGGCCGCCGCCGCGCCGAACAGGCCCGGGACCTGGCCCGCCGCCTCGGCGACGCGGCCGAGGCGGCCCACGCCGAGTACGTCGTCGGCGTCATCCGCCTCTTCAGCGACGACCTCGCCGGCGCCCTGCACCACTTCCGGGCCGGCGTCGAACGCGGCCGCGTCCCCGGCCAGCACCTCAGCCTCGTCGGCCTCGACCGCGTCGAACTCGCGTGCGCCTTGAGCCTCCTTGGCCGCGCCGACGAGGCCATCGTGGTCTGCGAGGAGACCCGCCGGCTGTGCGCCGAGCACGGCGAGCGGTGGGTGCTGTCGTACGTGGAGCGGATGCTGGCCCTCGCCCACACCGTGAAGGGCGACTGGCGGCAGGCCGAGCGGCACGGCCGCGAGGCACTGCGCCTGAAGCTCGCGGTGCACGACGTGCTCGGCATGGGTCTCACCCTCGACCTGCTGGCCCGTATCGCCGCCGAGGGCGGCGCCCACGAGCACGCGGCCGTCCTGCTCGGCGGCGCCGACCGCGTCTGGGCCGACGTCGACCGCAGCCGCTGGGGCTCGGCCGCCCTGAACTCCGGCCGCCGCGGCAGCGAGGAACGGGCCCGCCGGGCGCTGGGCCGCACCGCCTTCCGCCGGGCCTACGAGCGCGGCGCCGCCCTCGCCCTCACCGACCTCGTCGCCCACGCCCTGAGCGACGGCGACGGCGACGTCGACGGCGAGGCGGCTCGGCGCCGTCCCGCTCCGTCGCGCGAGCAGTTCCCGCGCCCGGCATCCCCCGCGCACGAACCGGCCGACGGCCCCGCGGCGACCCCGAGCCGCACATCCCCGGCGCACGCTTCGGCCGCCACCCCCCTGCTCCCACCCCATGAGCCGGGCGCGAGCCCCGCGCCCTCACCGCACGGCCCGGCCGTCCGCCTCACCCGCCGCGAGGCCCAGGTCGCCGAACTCGTCGCCGAGGGCCTCGCCAACCAGCAGATCGCCGACCGCCTGGTGATCGCCCGCCGTACCGCCGAAGGCCACGTCGAACGCATCCTCAGCAAGCTCGGGTTCAGCAACCGCAGCCAGATCGCCGCCTGGGTGACGGCCCAGCGGTGACACCCACCCCCCTGCGCCGTCCCGTCGGCGGGGGTACGGCCGTACGCCTCCCGCACGGGTGACCGGTGGACCTCGCGAGGCGATCCGTGGACCTCGCGAGGCGCCCCGTAGACCTCATGGGTGTACGCAGGTATCCACAGGTGCGGAATCAGGTAGTCCTCCCCGTGTACGGGTCGTCCGGGGAGGTCATCCTGAAGCCATGCTGGAACTCTCCGGTGGGCGCCTACAGGACCTCGACCCTCCGTACGGCGCCTGTCTGCAACCGCCCCTCGGGGCGGGGAACCTGAGCGTCGGGTACGACCCCCGGCCGTCCGCGGTCGGCGAGGCCCGTGCCGAGGTGCGCCGCCAGTTGGAGGGGTGGGGGCTGGCCGACCGGGGCGACCTGGTGGACACGGCCGTCCTGCTCGTCAGCGAACTGGCCACCAACGCCCTGCTGCACTCCGCGAGCCACTTCCGGCTCGCCCTGTCCGCCGCGCACGGCATCCTGCGCTGCGAGGTCACCGACACCGGCCGCCGCACCCCGCAGGTCCTGGAGGCGGGCTGCGCGGAGAGCGGCCGGGGCATGTTCCTGGTGGAGGCGCTCGCCCGGCGCTGGGGCTGCCACCAGGACGCGTCGGGCAAGACCGTGTGGTTCGAGCTGGGCACGTGCGGGTGCGACGGCTGCGGTCGGTGACAGCCGTGGCGCCCCGCCCGAACCGGCCGCCGGGGGCCGGAGGCCGGTCCCCGGCAGCGCGTCGCGGCGGCGCGTCGCGGGGGCGCGTGGGTGCCGGCGCCCCTCGGCGCGTGACCGCCAGGTGAGCACATCCGGAGGAGATCGCGGCACACCCTCTTGCCGGACCGCCTCCGTTGGGCTTTCTTGACCCTCATGGCGGACACCACGGGAAACCCCACCGACACCGAGGCACCATCCGGCAGCACCCACCCGACCCCCCACAAGTCCAGCTGGCGTTACATCGGCCCCGGCATCGTCGTCGCCGCGACCGGCGTCGGCGCCGGCGACCTGGTCGCCACCCTCATCGCCGGCAGCAACTTCGGCTACACGCTGCTCTGGGCGGCGGTCCTCGGCTGCCTGGTGAAGATCTCCCTCGCGGAGGCGGCCGGCCGCTGGCACCTCGCCACCGGCCGCACCCTGTTCGACGGCTGGGCCGGCCTGGGCCGCTGGACGACGTACTTCTTCGTCGTCTACGCCGTGGTCTGGGGCTTCGTCTACGGCGCGGCGGCGATGTCGTCGAGCGCGCTGCCCCTGCAGGCGCTGTTCCCCGACGTGATGGACCTCGAGTGGTGGGGTGTCGCCTGCGGGCTGGTGGGCCTGGTGTTCGTCTGGTTCAACAAGTACGCGGTCTTCGAGAAGGTCATGACGGTCCTGGTCGGCGTCATGTTCCTGGTGACGGTGTACCTGGCGATCCGGGTCACCCCCAACCTCCCGGACGCCTTCGCCGGCCTCCTGCCCGTCCTCCCCGACGAGAAGGACTCGATCCTCAACACCCTCGGCCTGATCGGCGGCGTCGGCGGCACCATCACCCTCGCGGCCTACGGGTACTGGGTCAACGCCAAGGGCTGGACCAACACCGGCTGGATGAAGGTGATGCGCCTGGACAACCGCGTCGCCTACGCCACCACCGGCATCTTCGTCATCGCGATGCTGTTCGTCGGCGCGGAACTGCTGCACTCGGCGAACGTGGCCATCGCCGCCGGCGACAAGGGCCTCATCCAGCTCGGCGACATCCTGGAGCGGGAGTACGGCACCGCGACGGCCAAGTTCTTCCTGATCGGCTTCTTCGCCACCTCCTTCACCTCCCTGATCGGCGTCTGGCACGGAGTGAGCCTGATGTTCGCGGACTTCGTCGCCCGCTACCGCAGCCGTGAGCGGGCGACCGGCGCGGAGGTCGCCTCCGGCGCACGCGAGCGCTCCTGGCCGTTCCGCGCCTACCTGCTGTGGCTGACCTTCCCGCCGATGGTCCTGCTCTTCCAGGGCCAGCCCTTCCGCCTGATCATCCTCTACGGCGTGCTGGGCGCGGCCTTCCTCCCGTTCCTCGCGGTGACCCTGATGCTGCTCCTCAACTCCTCGCGCACGCCCCGGGAGTGGCGCAACGGGTGGGTGAGCAACGGGATGCTCGCGCTGTCCGGGGTGCTGTTCCTGGTCCTGTGCGTGAAGCAGATCTGGGACCAGCCGTGGTCGGAGTTCTTCTGAGCCCCGGCGGGCCGAGGAGAGCCCCGGCGGGCCGAGGAGAGCCCCGGCGGGCCGAGGAGAGCCCCGGCGGGCCGAGGAGAGCCCCGGCCCGCCCGGCCCGCCGCTGAGGGCCGGTCCGCCATCGGTCAGCCGCCCTCGATCACCAGCCACCGCGGGCTGAGGGCGATCTCCCGCAACTGGGCCATGCTCAGGGCCGGTTGGTCGCGGGTCGCGGCCGTGTCCTGCCGGCCCGAGTTGAAGGCGCTGATCACCACGCGCCTGCCGTCCGCGCGCATCGTGTCGACCGTCCACATCACGACCCCCTCGCCGCCCTTCTCGCCCGGCCCCTGGCGCGTCGCGACCCGCGTGCCGTCGGGCAGGGTCTGGGAGTCGGGGCCGTAGAGCTGGTGGGCGACGTCGGACATGTCCGCCTGCACGTTGATCTGGACGTAGCTCCTGCCCTTGCCGTCGTCCACGACGACGTAGGCGAACTCGGTGTCCTGCGCGCCGCGCGAGACGACCTTCAGACCGTCGGGGAGCGCAGCGGTGAGGATCGCCAGGATCCGCCGGCCCCCGATGCCCGTGGCGTCCTCGGCGGCCCCGGTCTTCGAGGGGGCCGGCTGCCGGCTCGGCTCCGGGAGGGCGTCGGCGACCCCGCGCCACTCCTCGGCCGCGGCCAGCGCCTTCAACTGGGCCAGCGACAGCGGCGGTTCGGACCGACTGACCGGCTCCCCCTTCTGGGCGGGGGAGTTCCACTCGCTCACGCTCACGTGCTGCCCGGCCGGCGTGACCAGGTCCGCGCCCCACGCCTTGGTCTCGGCGCGACGGTCGGGGTACTCGTACCCCTGGAAGAGCGTCACCACGGAGCCGTCGGGCAGGGTCTCGGTCAAGCAGTGGTCCAGGCCCGACGTCGGCGCGTCCGTGTCCGGGCACGGCATCACCTCACGGGCCGGGACGAAGGCCCCGGCGCCGCCGGAGCGCGGGATCCGGTCCACGGACAGCGAGACGGCCCCCGCGCCCTTGCCGTCGTCGAACACGACGTACGCCAACGGCGGCAGCGGATCGTCCGTCCCGCGACCCTGCGTCCCGCTGACCTTGCCCTCGGGGAGCAGCTTCTCGAGCGTGCGGACCATCTCGTCGGCGGAGACGGAACCCGGCCTGCCGGACCCGTTCGCGGCGACGGAGGTGCGCCGCGCGGTGCTCGCCTCTCCCTCGGACGGTACGAGCAGAGCCCCGCCCACCCCCACGAGGGCGAGGCCTGCCGCACCCCCCGCGACGGCGGCCCGCCGCCGCAGCCGCAGCCGGCGCCCGTGCGCCTGTCCCGCGGCGACGAGCGCCGCGCGGTCGGTGTCGAAGGTGCCGCCCGCTTGGTGCAGGGCGGCGGAGAACCGGTCCTCGAAGGGGTCGTTGGGCTGTTCGACGGGCATGGCACACCACCGTTTCCCGGGGTTCGAAGTGAAAGAAGACGTCGTGTGTGGGTGGGTGAGGCGGGCGTCGCGGGCGGCGGGGCTACGGTCTGGCGTACTCGCCGATGTCCTCGCCCAGCAGCTCCCGCAGCCGTCCGAGGGCCCGCACACACCGTGTCCGTACGGCGGCGGAGCTGGCGTTCATCGCGCCGGCGGTCTCCTCGACGGACCGGTCCTCCCAGTACCGCAGTACGAGGACGGCCCGGTCCTTCGCGGGCAGCCGGCCGAGGGCCTGCACCAGCGTGAGCCGCAGTGGTACGTCGGCACCCGCGCTGTCGGCCCGCTCCGGGAAGACGTCCACGGCACGCTCGCCGCTGCTGCGCCGGCGCTGATGGGCGAGGAAGGTGCGGGTGAGGACGGTCTGCGCGTACCCGGCGGGGTTGTCCGCCCGGGAGACGCGACCCCAGCGCAGGTACAGCCTGCCGAGGGTCTCCTGAACCAGATCCTCGGCGAGGTGCGTGTCCCCGGCGGTGAGCAGACAGGCGGACCGGTACAACTGCCCGGCGCGCGCCGCAGCGAACTCCGCGTACTCATCCACGCGGGCTGCCTGCCTCATGTGCTCCCCCAGTTGGTGTGTCCGTCCGCACTGTCCTCACCTCATTGATGGGGCGGGGTGCGGGAAATGTTTCAGGGGCGACGGAAAGAATGTGCACAGTCTCGTTCACCGCGCCGCACGAGGAGCCTCCGGATGACCCACCAGCCCCCGCCCCCACCCCCGGGCTTCGGCCCGCCCCCACCCCAGTACGCCGCCCAGCCGCCACCCCGGTACGAGATCCCCCAGGCGCCCCGGTACGCCCCCCAGGCGCCCCAGCATGCAGCCCCGGCGGGGCGGCCCGCGCCGGAGTTCCTGGCGGTCGACAAGCAGAACTCGATCGTCGTCGACGCCTCGGGCATCGCCTTCGAGATGTACGGCGTGGCGGCCGACTTCGACTGGCCGGAGATCCGCAGCGTCCACTACAAGGCCGGCCCCAACGGCAAGGCCCTCATGGTGGCCGTGGTCCACCTGGACGGCAGGGTCTACGAGTGCGTGGTGAACGCCAGGCCGCGGGACGTCCTGCCGGGCTGGTTCGCGCAGTTGGCGTGGGTGCTGGGCCACTACCGGCCGACGGGGTAGGGAAGTTGGGAGTGGGCGCGGGATAGGGTGCTGCCCGGCTGCTTGATCAACAACGGAGTCCTCGTGAGCACACCCCCACCTCCCCACCAGCCGCCCGTCGGCCACCCGGCGTACGCGTCGGCACCGTACCCACCACAGGCCGGACCGGCACCCGCCCTCACCTGCCAGGTGTGCGGAGCCGCCCCCGCCGCGCCGGTGACGGTCCGAGGCCATCAGGGCATGATCGTGATCATGCGCAACCTGCGGCGGCAGGGCGTGTTCTGCCGGATCTGCGGGCTGGCCGTCTTCCGTGAGATGCAGGCGAACACCATGCTGCTGGGCTGGTGGAGCCCGCTGTCGGTACTCATCACCGCCGCCGTCCTGCTGATGAACCTCGGCGCCCGCTCCGCCCTCCTCAGCCTCCCCCAGCCCACGGCCTGGGGCGGCCGGCCACCCCTCGACCCGGGCAAGCCGGTGATGAAACGCCCGGCTGGCATGATCGCCCTCGTCCCCCTCTCCCTGCTCGGTCTGCTGGTCGTGGCAGCCCCCGTGCTGATGGTCGTCGGAGCGGTGAGCGGCGACAGCGACCCCCAACCGCTCACTGTGGGTTCGTGCGCCCGCAACGACGGTTCCTGGAGCGACCAGGACCTGAAGACCGTCCCGTGCGGCTCGACGGACGCCCAGTTCGAGGTCACGAACCCCGGACCGACGGGCTGCGAGGAGGGCGACCTCCTGGCGTCCCTCGAGTACAGCGAGGCCGGCACGACCAGCTTGTGCCTGCGGCCTCTGAAGTGACCTCCCTCAGAGCAGGTGGTCGGCCTTCCCCACCTTGATGTCCAGGATCATGGTGCGGAGCGCGTCACGGGAGTCGGCGAGGTAGTCGTCCTCGGCGCCGGCTATGGCGATGTAGGCGTTGCCGTCGGGGTCGGTGCAGTCGAACGGATCGTGCGGCCGCCCGCTGCCGCACTGATTGCGTCGTCAGGCGGCGGGCGGCCGACGGCGTCGAAGGCGTGGTTCAGGGTGACCGTCTCGCCGACCCGGCGGGCCAACTCACGGCCCGCCTCGTCGTAGGTGAAGTCGATCACCACATCAGTGCTTTGCCCGATGCAACGCGGACGTTCGCCGCGCTGTTCGGGTGTGGCGTGATCCCGACGCCTGGTCGCCGGCGCGTGCCGGCAGCGGCAACCAACCGGTGCCGCCCGCAGCGGCAACCAGGCGTCGTCCGGGCTCCCTAGGCAGGGCTGACGGCAACCAGGTGTCGTCCGGCCTCACCCCCGGAAGGGCTTACGGCAACCCGTGCACATGCGCCCCCACCGCGTTCGACCACGCGTTGCCCGCCGTCGCGTCCCAGTTGGTCGACCACGTCATCGCGCCCCGCAGCTCGGGATAGGTGCGCGGCGGCTTGAACGAACCGCAGCCCGTGCCCTTCGTCAGGCAGTCGAGGGCGTTGTTGACCACCGTCGGCGAGACGTACCCGCCGCCCGCGGCGCGGGTGGAGGCGGGGAGGCCGAGGCCGACCTGGGACGGGGCGAGGCCGTTCTCCAGCTGGATGCAGGCCAGGGCGGTCAGGAAGTCCACGGAGCCCTGGCTGTAGACCTTGCCGTCGCAGCCCAGCATCGAACCGCTGTTGTAGTACTGCATGTTGACGACCGTGAGGATGTCCTTGATGTTCAGGGCCGTGCGGAAGTAGGAGTTCGAGGTCGACTGCATGTCGATCGTCTGCGGTGCCATGGTGATGATCAGGGACGGACCCGCCTTCGCGGACAGCGCCCGCAGCGCCTGCGTCATGTACGTCGCGTCGAGGCCGTTCTCCAGGTCGATGTCGACGCCGTCGAAGCCGTACGTCTGCATCAGCGCGTACACCGAGTTCGCGAAGTTCGCCGCCGACGCCGCGTCGTTCACGGTCACCGTGCCGCGCTCGCCGCCGACCGAGATGATGACCTTCTTGCCCGCGGCCTGCTTGGCCCGCACGTCCGCCTTGAACCGGTCCACCGTGTAGCCGCCCAGCCCGGCCGAGTCCAGGGTGAAGGTCACCGCGCCCGGCGTGGTCGTGGCGTCCGCGAAGGCGACGGCGATGATGTCGTACTGGGCGGGGACGTCGGAGATCTTCTGGACCGTGGCGCCGTTGTCGAAGTTCTGCCAGTAGCCCGTCACGGCGTGCTTGGGCAGCGAGCCCCCGCCGTCTCCACCGGTCACGGCCGTCCTGCCCGTCACCGCCGCCGACTTCACCGACTCGCCGGCCGCGTTCGTCGCCGTGACCTGGAAGCCGTACGACGTGGCGGCCGCGAGGCCGGTCACGGTCGCGGACGTGCCGGTCGCCGCCGTCACCTTCGTGCCGTCGCGGTAGACGTTGTAGCCGGTGGCGTTCGACACCGGGTTCCATGTCAGGGACACCGACGAGGAGGTCGTACCGGAGACGGCGAGTCCGCTCGGTGCGGCAGGGATCGTGGGGGCCGGGTCGCCGCCACCGCCGCCGTCGGGGCCGTGCACCGAGACGTCGTCGGCGAGGTAGGCGGCCTGGCCGTACCAGCCGTGCAGGTACACCGTGACGGAGGTCGTCGAGGCGCCCGTGGTGAACCTCGTCGACAGCTGCTTCCAGGTGGTGGAGTCCGGGGTCCAGGTCGAGACGTCCGTGGTGCCGGTGCCGGTCGCGCCCAGGTAGGCGTAGCCGCCCTGCACCCAGGCGCTCAGGGTGTAGGTGGAGCTGGGTGTGACGGCGACCGTCTGGGTGCAGCGGGCGTTGTCCTGGCCCGCCGGGGTCGCCTTGAGGGCGGCGGTGCCGCCGTGCACGGGGGAGGAGACGGCCGTACCGCTCGACGCCGAGCAGGTCCAGTTCGTCAGGCCGGACTCGAAGCCGGCGTTCTTGGCGTTGTTGACGTCCGCGGCGGACGCCTGAGCCGCGCCCGCCAGGGACAGGAAGAGGGTCAGGGCGGCGGTCACCGCTCCGGACCAGAACCGTGTCGATCTTTTGTGTGGGGACATGACAACAAGTTGGTCCAGACCAATTGTGTTGTCAAGGTGTCGGCCCGTGGAGGGTGCGTGTGCGTAACCTGCCCCGTTCTGTCCTGGGTTGAGGGAAGAGCAGTTGTTGCGCAGCCACGGAAAGTGGTTCTCCGGCCACAGGGGCGTGGATACAGTGCTGAGGTAGTCACGCAATGAAGTCACCTCGGTGCGCCGGAGTAACACACCGGTGGGCCGGACCGCGGGAATCGGGGAGCTGCGCGTGCCAACTGCCATTGCCGTGACCGGTGCGGACCTGGCGCTGCCGCCGCAGGACGAGCGGACCGTGCCCGCCGCCGTCCTCGACGGCCTGGACCGCCGGCCCCTCGACCAGGCCGTCGCCGACGTCCAGATGCTCGTCGAGCAGCACGGGTACCTGATCGTCCTCTACTCGCGGGCCGTCCCCGCGGCCGTCGAACACCGGCTGTACACCATCCGCTCCCTCCTGGAGAGCGACCGCATCGCCCTGTTCCGGCCCGAACTGCCCCCGCTCGGACTCGCCGTCCTGGCACGCCAGTTACGCCAGCTCGCCTCCTGCGACCTCAGTCCCGGCGTCCTCGCCTCGGCCGGACGGCTGCTCATCCACTACATCCACACCGGTGCCCTGCTCGCCTCCGTCGCCCGTCTCGACCGGATCCCCGTCGGCCTGAAGTCGCACGCCCGGTCCTGGGTCCCGGGCAGCCAGTTCGGCGTCCTCGCCCACCCGCAGCCGCACTTGGTGAAGGTGACCCCCGAGACCACCCTGCCGGGACCCGAGTTCGGCACCTGGATGCTGGTCGCCCGGGGACAGCTCCAGTCCGACTGGGTCACCGGCACCCTCGCCCCGGCCTGGAAGGTGCAGGGCCTGCGCGAGACGGAGCTGCCCGCCGAGTCCGCCGACTGGTGGGGCACCGGCAAGCTCGTCGAGTTCTGCGCCTACCTGCCCGACCTGTCGGTCCTCTACCAACTGGTCACCTCCGTACGGCAGACGGTCTGTCACTGGTGCGGCATCGACGTCATCGGCGACCGCTGCGTCTTCTGCTCCGCCACCCCGCCGCCCGCCCACGAGACGACCGGCCCCGTCCGCGCGCTCACCGCGGGTGGCCGCCACAGCCGCGCGCTCACCGCCGGCGGCTGACCCCGGTCCACCGCACTGCCCGTACCCGTCGTCCGCTCGACCCGACCCCCAACGAGGTTGCACGGCTCATGAACTCCCGTCAGCGCCGCGGCGTGATTCTCCTGCTCCTGTCGGTGTTGTGCGCCCTGGGCGCCTTCGCCGGCGTCCTCTCCGTCATCAACGACGTGGAGTCCAAGGTCGGCCCCGAGGTGGCCGCGTACCGGCTCAGGTCGGACATCGCGCCCTACACCCCGCTCACCACGGGCCAGTTCGAGAAGATCGAGATGCCCGAGCGCTGGCTCTCCGAGAACGCGGTGACCGATCTCGCCGCCATCCGCGGCAAGATCGCCGTGACGACCCTGAGAAAGGGCTCCCTGCTCCAGAGCGACATGATCGTCGCCCAGCCCGCCCTCCAGCCCGGCCAGCAGGAGGTCGCCATCATGATCGACGCGGCGACGGGCGTCGCCGGCAAGATCACCCCGGGCTCCTCGGTCAACGTCTACGCCACCTTCGAGGGCGCCAAGGAGAGCGACCCCGACCAGTCGAAGATCATCGTCACCAACGCCCGCGTCCTCGACGTCGGCGAGCTGACCGCCCTCGAACCCGACGCCGACACCCGCGGACGGCAGCCCACCGACGCGGTCCCGATCACCTTCGCGCTGTCCACCCTCGACGCCCAGCGCATCACGTACGCCGAGTCGTTCGCCAAGCGCGTCCGGCTGGCGCTGGTGGCGCCCGGCACCGACACCGCGGTCCCCGAACAGGACCGTACGTACGAACTCGCCACGGACAAGTGAGAGGCCGCCGCCCATGCCCACGAGGATCCTCCCGGCCGTCGGCGACGCGGACGCGGTCCGCTCCCTCACCACCCTGCTCAGCCAGCTCCCGGACGCCGAACCGGTCACCCCGGTCGCCGACTCCACCCAGCTGGTCGACACCCTCGCCCGACTCGCCGCCGAGTCGGTCGACGAACTGCCCGAGGTCGTGATCGTCCACGAGCGCGTCGGCCCCGTACCGGCGTTGGAACTCGTCCGCGAGGTCGCCCTGCGCTTCCCCGCGGTCGGCGTCATCCTCGTCACCACCGACGCGAGCCCCGGCCTCTTCGCGGCGGCCATGGACTCCGGCGCCCGCGGCCTGGTCGCCCTGCCCCTGAACTACGAGGAACTGGCCAACCGCGTCCAGGCGGTCGCCCAGTGGTCGGTCGGCGTACGACGTCATCTCGGCCACGGCGGCGACGTGTTCACCGGCGTCGGCGGCACCGTCGTCACCGTCAGCGGCGCGAAGGGAGGCGTGGGCGCGACCCTCATCGCCGTCCAACTCGCCCTGGCCGCCCAGGCGTCCGGCCGCCCCACCGCCCTGGTCGACCTGGACCTCCAGACCGGCGACATCGCCTCCTACCTGGACGTCCAGTTCCGCCGCTCGGTCGTCGACCTCGCCGCCATCGCCGACATCTCGCCCCGCATCCTCGCCGAGGCCGTCTTCCGCCACGACACCGGCGTGGCCCTGCTCCTCGCCCCCGGCGAGGGGGAACGCGGCGAGGAGGTCACCGACCGCGCCGCCCGGCAGATCGTCAGCGCCCTGCGCTCCCGCTACGAGGTCGTCGTCGTCGACTGCGGCGCGCAGCTCGGCGGCGCGGGCGCGACCGCCGTCGAGATGGCCGACACGGCCCTGCTCGTCACCACCCCGGACGTGGTCGCGGTGCGGGGCGCCAAGCGCACGGTCCGCATGTGGGACCGCCTCCAGATCCGCAAGGCCGAGGAGACCACGGTCGTGGTCAACCGCCACAGCCGCGCCACCGAGATCCAGCCCACGCTCATCCGGAAGATCACCGGCACGGCCGTCGCCACCACCACGATCCCCGCCCACTTCAAGGAACTCCAGGCCGCCGTGGACGCCGGCCGCGTCCACGCCCTCGACGCCAAGGGCACCGTCCGCCAGGCGATGTGGGCGCTCGCCGGCGAGCTGGGCCTGGTGAGGACACCGGAGGGCGCCGAGCGCCGGGGCGGACGGGGCCGGGGCGGGGACCGGGGCTCGGTGGTGCTCCGACGGAGGAAGGACTGAGGGGATGTCCTTACGAACGGTGCGCGGAGCCCGGGACCGGGGCCAGGTCACGATCGAGTTCCTCGGCATGACCCCGCTGATCATCGTGACCCTGGTGCTGGTCTGGCAGTTCGTGCTGCTGGGGTACACCTTCACGCTCGCGGGGAATGCTGCCGACGAGGCGGTGCGGGCGGGAACCGCGGCGCACCGGGGGGAGCGGCAGGCAGTGTGCGAACAGGCCGGCACGGAGAAACTGTCGGACGCGTGGCAGGCGGGCGCCGAGGTGAGCTGCTCGTCGTCGGCGGGGTACGTGACGGCGGACGTCCGGCTGCGCGTCCCCGTCCTCTTCCCGGGCACGATCGCCTTCCCGTTCACGGTGCACGGCCACGCGGGCGCCGTAGAGGAAGAGGACGACTGAGATGGCGTACGGGAGGGGTGCCGGCCGACGGGGTCGAGGGCGAGCGGTCCGAGGTCGGGGCCGGGTGGTCGGGGGCCGGGGTCTGGTGGGCCGGGCGGGGGAGCCGGCGGTCCGGAGGCGGGGGCCGGGGCGAGCGGGCTGGGACCGGGGCCGGATGGGGGAGACGGCGGTCCGGGGGCGAGCGGGCCGGGATCGGGGCCGGGTGGTCGGGGGCCGGGGTCTGGTGGGCCGGATGGGGGAGTCGGCGGTCCGGGGGCAGGGGCGGGGGCGAGCGGGCCGGGACCGGGGTCAAGTGGCTCTGGAGTACCTGGGTTTCCTGCCGATCCTGCTGATCGTCGCGCTGGCCGCCGTACAACTGGGCCTGGTCGCGTACGCGGCCCAGCAGGCGGGGACGGCGGCCCGGGCCGGCGCCCGCAGCGCGTCTCTCGACGAGGGCGTCCAGGGCGCCTGCCAGAACGCGGTCAGCGACTGGCTGGCCGACGGCACGAGCTGCTCGCCCGCCGACCTGGGCGACGAGGTCCGGGTCACCTCCAGCGTCACGATCCCGTCCGTCATCCCCGGGGTCGGGGACTTCGGCCAGGCCCGCAAGACCGCCACGATGCCGGTCGACCACTGAAGGCCCGTGAAGGAAGGCACCGGACATGAGCCTGCGCGCACGCATCACCTCCCCCGAGGAGAACGGCGGCCGGGGCGAGGACGGCCACCTGGTCGCCTCGTACCGCGCCAAGCTGCTGGAGGAGATCGACCTCGCCGAGATGAGTTCGCTGGCGGCGGCCGAGCGCAGGGCGCGCCTGGAACGGGTGCTGGGGCACATCATCAGCCGCGAGGGCCCGGTGCTGTCGACGGTGGAACGCTCGCAGCTCATCCGCAGGGTGGTCGACGAGGCCCTCGGCCTGGGCATCCTGGAGCCGCTCCTCGAGGACGCGTCGATCACGGAGATCATGGTGAACGGCCCGGACGCGATCTTCGTCGAACGGGCGGGCAGGGTCGAGCAGCTGCCTCTCCGCTTCGCCTCCACCGACCAGCTGATGCAGACGATCGAACGCATCGTCTCGACGGTCAACCGCCGGGTGGACGAGACGAACCCGATGGTCGACGCCCGTCTCCCCTCCGGGGAACGCGTCAACGTCATCATCCCCCCGCTGTCGCTGACCGGCCCCACCCTCACCATCCGCCGCTTCCCGCGCTCCTTCACCCTGCACGAACTGATCGGCTTCGGCTCGCTGGACGAGCCCATGCTGTACCTGCTGGCGGGCCTGGTGCAGGCGAAGTTCAACGTGATCGTCTCCGGTGCGACGGGCACCGGGAAGACGACCCTCCTGAACGCGCTCTCGGGCCTGATCCCGGAGGGCGAACGCATCATCACCATCGAGGACTCGGCGGAACTCCAGCTCCAGCAGTCGCACGTGATCCGCCTGGAGTCCCGCCCCCCGAACGTGGAGGGCAACGGCCGCATCACCATCCGCGACCTGGTCCGCAACTCGCTGCGGATGCGCCCCGACCGGATCGTGGTCGGCGAGGTCCGGGGCGGCGAGTCACTCGACATGCTCCAGGCGATGTCGACGGGCCACGACGGCTCCCTGGCCACGGTCCACGCCAACAGCGCGGAGGACGCGCTGATGCGTCTGCAGACCCTGGCCTCCATGTCCGACGTGGAGATCCCCTTCGTTGCCCTCCACGACCAGATCAACAGCGCCGTGGACGTCGTCGTCCAGCTCACCCGCTTCGCGGACGGGGCGCGCCGGGTGACGGAGATCGCGCTGCTCGACAGCCACGGCGGAGAGCCGTACCGCCTGGCGACGATCGCCCGCTTCAACGCCCGGCCGATGGCGGCGGACGGCCGCATCCACGGCGCCTTCGAGTACTTCCCGCTCCCGCGCCGCGCCGCGGACCGCCTCTACATGGCGAGCCAGCCCATTCCCCAGGCCTTCGGAGTCGCCCGCACACTCGACGAACTCACGACCCGAGAAGCCAGGTAGGCCGAACAGGCACCGGACGGAGCAGGCACCCGGACGGAGCAGGCACCCGGACGGAACAGGCAGACAGAACAGGGAGGCAGACGGAACAGGCAGGCAGACCGAGAAGCACGCATACCGAAACAAGCACGCATACGAACAGGCACGCATACCGAACAGGCACGCAGGCCGACCGGGCCGAGTAGGCAGGTGGCCCCGCCCCCCGGCGGAACCCGCAGGCAGGACTGACAGGCAGACAGGACGGACAGGACACGGCCCCATGGATCTTCAGACCCTGATCACCCTCACCACCGGCGTGACCCTGCTGACCTGCGTCCTGGCCGTCGCGGGCCTGCACACCTACGCGCGGGGCCGGGCCCAGCGGGCGGCCCTCGTCGACCGCCTGTCCTCCACCGGCCAGACCGTGCTCACCGGCCGTCGGCGCCGCTTCCGCACCCTGGACCGCCGCCTGCGCCGTACGACCCTGGGCCGCGCACTCGAACGGAAACTCCAGGCGACGGGCCTGGACGTGACGCCGGGCGAGTTCTTCGCCTACATGCTGGCGACGGTCGTGGCCCTGTGGCTGATCGGCCAGGCCACCCTGGCCCCCTTCTTCGGCCCCCTGGCCGGCCTCCTCGGCATCTGGGCGGCATGGCAGTTCCTCAACTGGCAACGTCAGAAACGCATCGAGCGGTTCATCAACCAGCTCCCCGAACTCGCCCGCATCCTGGCCAACGCCACCCACGCGGGCCTCGCCCTGCGCACCGCGATCGGCATGGCGGCGGAAGAACTGGAGGCTCCGGCCGGTGAGGAACTGGCCAAGGTCGCGGACCAGTTGGCCATCGGACACTCCATGGACGACGCCCTGGGAGAACTGGCCGACCGCCTCCCCTCCCGGGAACTCGTCGTCCTCGTCACGACGCTGGTCCTCTCCAACCGGGCGGGCGGACAGGTCGTGGGGGCGCTGCGGAACCTGACGGAGACGCTGGAGGAGCGGAAGGAGACCCGGCGGGAGGTGCGGACCCAGTTGTCGCAGGTGAGCATGACGTCGTACGCGGTGCCGGTGCTGGGAGTGGGCTCCCTCTTCCTCATGAACGGCGTGAAGGACGGCGCCCTGGACCGGATGACCGGCTCGCCGCTCGGCCAGGCCGCCGTGATCATCGCCTTCGGCCTGTACGCGGTCGGCTTCCTCCTCATCCGCCGTATGTCCCGGATCGACGTCTGAGCGGCCTGGGAGGACACGGACCATGGAAATCCTGCTCGCACTCGTCATGGGCCTCAGCGTCTGGGGCGTCTTCACCGGCATCCGCATGTACCGGGCGGACGCCCGACTGCCCGCCGACCTGGCACTGGCGCTGGAGGTCGGTTCCACGCGCACGGGCGCGGTCGACTCGCTCGTCGACCGTCTGGGCATGCGGTACGCGCCCGCCGTCCTGCGCATGATGGGGCCCAAGCAGGTCGCCAAGTACCGCCGCAGGATCGACCTGGCGGGCAACCCGGGCGGCCTGACGATCGACCGCTACGCGGCCCGCCGGGCGGTGTACGGCGCCCTGGGCGGCTTCGGCGGCGTCGTGTTCCTGCTGCGGGGCGATGTCGTCCTGGCCCTCCTCCTCTTCGCCTTCGGCGTGTTCTGGACCGAGGTCGGCATCTGGTCGGCGATCCGTATCCGCAAGGACGTGATCGAACGGACCCTGCCGGACTTCCTGGACGTCCTCGCGGTCGTGGTGAGCGCGGGCCTCGGCTTCCGGCAGGCGCTGGACCGGGTGGCGTCGAAGTACGAAGGCCCCTGGGCGGACGAGATCCGCATCACGCTCCGGCAGATGGACCTGGGCGTGAGCCGCCGTGAGGCCTTCGCCGAGCTGCGCCGCCGCAACGACTCGGAGCAGGTCGCCATGTTCGTGACGGCACTCCAGCAGGGCGAGGAACTGGGCGCGCCGATCGTCGACACGCTGGTCGCGATCGCCAAGGACATGCGGCGTACGGACGCCCAGAACGCACGCCGCCGGGCGGCCCGCGCGGTGCCCCGGGCCACGCTGATGATCACCACGTTCATGGTCCCGGCCACGATGCTCCTCCTCGGCGCGGGCCTGCTGCTCGGCTCCGGCACGGACTTCAGCCCACTCACGGGCGACTAGGAGGACGGTGTGACGGTGATGACGACGCTCACGAGGGGACGCGGCGGCCTGCGGAGGCGTCGCGCGCGACCCCCCGCACCGGCGGCCCGCGCGACCCCCGTCACACGGCGCGAGCCACAACCCGCGCACCCCGCGTACGAGGACGACTCACCCGCTGTCGACTCCACGATCGCCTCACCCGCGATCGCCTCACCCGCGATCGACCCACCCGTGATCGACGGCGCTCCGGACGACACCGCCACGAGCCAGGACGCCTCCGCCTCACCGCGCTCCGACACGCCCATCCCGCTCCAGGTCAACGCCCTCCAGGCGATGTGCCGTCAGGTCTTCGGCTTCCGCCTCGCCATGATCGCCCTCGCCGCCCCCGCCGCCCTCCTCAACGCCTCCCCGGGCCTGGGCGCCCGTCTGGTGGGCGCGGCCGTGGTCGTCACCTTCATGGGCTCGTACGTCCTCTTCCGCGACTGGGAACGCTTCGGCCCCCTCCTCCTGCGCCACCCCACCCTCCTGGCCGTGGACACCCTCTTCGGCTCGCTGCTGCTGGTCTCCGCGGGCCCGGACACGACCCTCGCCTACGTCAGCGTCTGCACCCCCCTCCTCGCCGGCATCGTCTACGGCTGGCGGGGCGCCGCCTGCTTCGCCTCCCTCCAGTCGCTGATCCTCCTGCTGGTCCACGCCGCCCTCGAAGACGCCTCGCAGGTGAGCCTCGCGGAGCGGTTGCTGCTGCCCGGTCTGTGCGTCATCACGGGCGCCATGGGCTCCACCCTGCGCAACCTCATGCTCCGCTTCGGCACGGCCACCCACGCTCTGAGCACCGTCAGGGCCCGCCTCGCCGCCACCGAGGCGGTCGCGGCCGAACGCGCCCGGCTGGCCCGCGAGATGCACGACTCCGTGGCCAAGACCCTGCACGGCCTGGCCCTCGCGGCGGAGGGCCTGGCCCGCTCGGCGGGAGCGACGACCACGGACCCGGCGCGCCTGCGGCAACAAGCCGAACTGGTCGCCCGCGCCGCACGCCGAGCCGCCGCCGAATCCCGGGAACTCCTCACCGACCTGCGCCGGGACCCGGCCCCGGCGCCGCACATCGACGCCCTGCCCGAACTGTCCTCCCTGGCCCAGCAGTTCACGGCACGCTCAGGACGCCCGACCACGTTCCATCCGCCGTCCGACCGCGCCGCCCTCCCCGTCCCGGGCACGGTGGCCCGCCAACTCCTCACCATCACCGCGGAGGCTCTGGACAACGCCCACCGTCACGGTGATCCGACCCGGGTCGAGGTACGAGCAGACGTGCACGGCGGCGAACTGCTCAGCCTGAGCGTCCTGGACGACGGCCACGGCCTGCCCCCCGGCACCACGCTCGAACAACTGCGCCGCGACGGCCACTTCGGCCTGGTCGGCATGGTGGAACGGGCCGCCGCCATCGGCGCCCGCCTCCACATCGGCCGCGGCCCCCACTCCAGGGGGACCGAGGTCCGCCTCGAACTGCCCCTGGCAACCGCGTCGGCCCTCGAGTGACGCGCCGTTCCCCCACGACGAAAGGAGGCCGCCCATGCCGGACCGATCACCGCAGCCACCGCCGAACCCCTTCGACGACCTCCGGCCGCCGCCGGGCCCGCGCACACCGCTGCGGGTCGTGATCGCCGACGACAACCCCGTGGTCCGCGCCGGCCTCACGGCCCTGCTGTCCGGCCGCGAGGACATCACCGTCGTCGCGGAGGCGGCCGACGGCCGCGAGGCCTACGAGGCCACCCGCCACCACCGGCCGGACATCGTCCTGCTGGACGTCCGCATGCCCGGCGTGGACGGCATCTCGGCGCTGCCCCACCTGGTGCCGATCGCCCCGGTCATGATGCTCACGTACAGCGGAGAGTCGCGGATCGTGGAGGAGGCGCTGCGTCGGGGGGCCGGCGGCTACCTCGTCCATGGCGAGTTCACCGTCGAGGAACTGGTGTCCGCGGTGCGGGACATCGGGGCGGGCAAGGCGCACCTCACCCCGACGGCGGCGACAGCCGTACTGGCCCAGCTCCGTACGAGTGCGACTGCACACAATGACGTAGCCTCACTACCCCCATTTTTCACGAGTTCTCCAAAACAGCTTTCGCAACTGCAACCGCCTGTGGGACAGTCACGTCGGGAGTTCCGACTCAGCACGAGGGAGGCGGAGATCATGGACCTCATCGCATCCGGCATGAACAACCAGCAGATCGCCGCCACCTGCTTCATCAGCGAGAAGACGGTCAAGAACCACATCAACCGCATCTTCGCCAAACTGCACAGCAGCAGCCGCTCCCAAGCCGCGGCCAAGTGGCTCGGCGCGACGGCGACGTCCCACCGAGGACTGGGGTGACGCCCGGTGACAGAGTGGACGACGACCCGCCGCCGAACCCCCCGTTGGGCCCGCGATTGGGCCCTGGGACCCTCCACACGACGGTCCGCCCAGGCATACGTTCCCCCAGCCGACAGCGGCACCGGCACGCCCGACGCCGGTCACGCGACACCTGGAGGGGAACAGCATGACCAACTGGATCAACACCACGGTCGCGTCCATCCGATCCCGCACCGCACGCGACGAGGGCCAGACGGCGGTGGAGTACCTGGGCATCATCGCGGTGGTGGTGGCGATCGTGTTGGCGATCACGGGGACGGACATCGGGCAGTCGATTTACGACGCGATCACTGCGAAGATCGCCGAGGTCACCGGCGGTTGAGGCAGCCGCGCGGGAGCGGCGACGCAGGGCAGGCTTTCCCCATCTACATCACGGTGGTGGCGGGTCTGCTCTTTCTCGCGTTCGCCTACCTCGCGGTCGGTCAGGCCGCGGCGAACCGGAACGGCGCGCAGACGGCGGCCGACGCGGCAGCGCTCGCGGCAGCCCAGGACACCCGGGACCAGCTCGCGGGAGCGTGGGCGGCGCACGTCCTCGACCCCACCCGGTGGCAGGCCATCTTCGACGGCTTCGCCGAAGGGCTCACGCCGTCATGCTGGAGGGCCTATGAGCTGGCCGCCCAGAACGACGCCGGTGTGGAGAGCTGCGATCCTGACGGTCCTCTGGGCTACACCGTCGCGGTGCGGACCAACAAGGCCGTCGGAAACTCCGTTGTGCCCGGTACGGAGAGCGTGAGTTCCAGGGCCACCGCCTCCGCCGTGATCGAGCCGCTCTGCACGTTCGACCTCCCTGGCGTAGGCGAGGGTGAGGGCGAGGGTGAGGGCGAGGCCGAGGCCGAGGTTCTTCCGCAGCTCACCTGCGAGGACCGGGATTGGCCCCTGGACCCGGACGACCTCTCCGATCTACCGGAGCCACAGGACCTCTTCGACGTCCACTTGGCCGACTGACAAGCGAACGACGAGCGACGAAGGAAGCAGAGGCATGAGCATGCGGTTCACTAGGAAGGCCCGCAGGGGGATGGCCGCAGTGACCGTTGCGGCCGGTCTGGCTGTCGGTGTTGCGGGCTGCGGTGGTGGTGGCGACGACGACAAGAAGTCCGAGAGCTCGGCGTCCGCTTCCCGGGAGACCGGATCCCGACCGAGCGCTCAGGAAGGGCAGTCGGAGGCGCCCTTGGCGGAGACGAAGGGTTCGGACGGACTGCTCCTCCAGATCACCTCTGCCCAGCGTGATGCGGGCGGCTTCGTGACAGTGAACGGAAATCTGAAGAACGATGGCGAAAAGAGCATCGTGGTCCCTGCCGCACTGAGCGGGAACGAAACCGAGATCGTCAGGAACGGCAGGTCACTCGGCGGGGCGACACTCGTCGACCCCAAGGGGAAGAAGCGGTACTACGTGCTGCGTGACACGGACGGTCGGCCATTGACAACCACGGGCTTCTCCACTGTCAAGGCAGGCGAAAGCCTGGCCGTCTTCATGCAGTTCCCGGCGCCCCCGTCCGACATCGCCGACGTCACCTTCCAACTGCCGACGTTCGCTACGGCCACGATCACGATCTCCGGGTGATCCACCATGACCCACCCCGGCACCCGACGCCTGACCCCACGCCTCACGGTCATCGCCGCCGCCACCACCCTCCTCCTCACCTCCCCACCCCCCGCCCGGGCCGACGGCCCCAGCGTCCCCCCAGGCACCGAACCCACCGCCACCGCCCCCGTCGAAGTCGACCCCAACGACCCCGACCTCAAGCTCCCGGAAGGCGCCACCCTCGCCGAGCCCAAGGTGCTGGACATCAAGCAGGTCGTCGAGGACCAGACCGGGGACGAACGCCGGGAGGACACCAACGCGGACGTGACGTTCGCCCTCCAGGCGGAGGTGCTCTTCGGCAAGGACAGCGCCAAGCTCAGCGCCACGGCGAAGGCCCGCATCGCCGCGATCGCCCAGGAGATCAAGACGCAGAACGCCGCCCGGGTCCGAGTCTTCGGCTTCACGGACAACCTCGGCTCGTCCGCCCACGGCGACGTCCTGTCGAAGCAGCGCGCCGACGCCGTCCAGGCCGCCCTCGCCGGCGACCTGAACGACCCGAACATCACCTTCGAGGTACGCGGCTACGGCGAGCAGTACCCCATCGCGGACAACTCCACGGAGGCCGGCCGCAAGAAGAACCGCCGAGTGGAGGTGACGTTCCCGCGGACGGCGAGCTGAGGAAGGCTGTCCGCGTGGCCCGCGGGACCGTTGCCCTACTCGCGATGGTCAGCGGTCGATTCTCAAGTCGGCGGGAATCTCGGGGTCATTGGCACAGTTCAACTCGTCGCGCAGGGACTGGGCCAGGCTGAGCACCAATCGCTCGTACAGCTCAGATGACACCTTGAGTGCTCCGACTTGAACTCTGAGTTCGAGCGGAATCCAGTCCTGCTGCTCGTTCGGGGCGCCAGTGATCCTGCAGGGAAAAATGACGTCAGCGTCCCAGTCCAAGGCTGCGGAATTGTTGTCGACGTAGACGTCGCCACCGGAGTGACGCCAACGGGATGAAGACTGGACTGCCTCAAGGCTGTCCTTGGCCCACTCCACGGTGGAAGTAAATTGAGTGTCGCCCGAGAGGCTGCACGGTATGTACTCCTTGAGTGAGTAGTACTTCGCGGTCGGGTACCACTCCAGTACTTCTCCGGTCAGCCCATTCCGAAGGTCGTCGACGGAAAGTTCCTCACTGGTGAAACGGAGATCGTCCGATTTCAGCGCATCACGCAGTGAAGTCATGTTCTTCGGGCCGAACAGCGCGTCGCAAGTCTTCCACTGCATCGGTGAACTTTCGCGCAGGCTTGGCTCTTCGGAGCACCCTGCCAACAAAGTCAGTGCCGTCATCGCGCCACACCAGGAAATAACACCGGCTCTTACGCGCATTTCAGCCCACCTTCTCCAGGTCTCCGGCGAGCGTTCGCCCGTCATAGTAGGATCCCGAGATCTGCGGCTGAAGGTCCCGCATTTCGTCCTGGGTCATTCCTGTCGCATCGCCGTAATTTTGTACGGGCACCCATGCGCCTCGCTCGCCGATTTCACGCACCGTTTGCGTGGCCTGGAGGGCGGCAGCATCGTTGTTCCACTCGTTGTCCTTGAGGTATTGGAGAGTATGGGTACCGTAAGCCGTGGTGGCTGCTTCACCTGCCGTCTCCATGGCCAGCGGGACGGCTGTAGCGGCGACCAGCCCGGCCGCAGGGCCAAGGACAACGGCTGACCCCACACCTACAACTGCTGCTACCGAACCACTGACGGCGAATTTCCGCCATTCTCCCTGCTTTTCAAGGTCCAGATTGCGCTGATCTTCGATGTCCTTGAACTCTGATCGAATTTCGATTTCTCGCGATGCGTCGAGTATTCCGTGAACCTTGGATGCGTTGTGTGCGAAGGCGAGGCCGGATCCCTTATCGCCTTCGAGGGCGCTCAGTCCACTGGCCTCGTAAACCTGCTGTGCGCCAGACAAAGTCTGGTAGCCGCCCTCGTCGCGTGCGACAAGCATCATGAAATTCCTGCTGGGCGTCTCGCCGAAATCGTGACGCGCGCTTCCATCGCTACTGTTTCTGAACATTTCGTTACGGCCCAGGGCGTCCCCCGACCCGCCGAAGTTGTAGGTGGAGTGATTAAGGTCGTCGATGTACGCCGCGCCCATCTGCGCCAGGCTGTCCATCATGACCTCGGGCGGATCCTGCTCGGCGGTGACGTTGTAGCGGTTGATCACCTTCTCCATGATCTTCGCTGTCTGCTCGTCCCGATGGAGCTCCGGCGGATTCGCGTCCCACGCCGCTCCTGTCGTCGCGGCTTCCAGCGCGTGCCCGAGGGCGTCCGCGCCGCCCTCGCGGGCGTGTTTCGCCTCCTCGCTGCCAGGGTGGACCAGGCTGTCGGGGGCCCACTCGAAGTCGTTCTTCGTCAGCTCGTCGAAGTAGTAGTCGCGTTCGAGCGTGGCGTTCCTGTCGACCGTGCCGTCCTCCTTGTAGACCGTCGGGTCGTCGGAGAAGAACTTCTTCGCGGCCTCAGGGCTGTGCCCCAGCCCCTCCAGGACGCTGGTCAGCGGGTCGTAGCCGGCGCCGGTCCTGCCCGACGGGTTGAAACCCCAGTCGAGGTCGGAGCCGCCGGTGATGGGCTTGTTGTCCATGAACCGGTACGGGTCCTTCTTGTGCAGCTGCACGACGTGCTCGGCGATGGGGTTGATGAACCTCGCGTCGTAGTTGCCGTAGCGCAGGATGCCGCCCAGGAGCTGGTAGCCGTACGGGGACTGCCCTGCCCCGGGGTAGAGCTCGACCCGTTGCGTGCCCAGCTTGCGGAACTCCGACGACCAGCTCGCCGGCAGGTGCGACTTGTTGTCCGGGTCGGTCGCCGAGGCCAGGGCCAGGCCCATGTTCCGCTGGAGCTGCCGGGCCAGAGCGAGCCGCTCCTTGTTGTCCCCCATGGTGCCGTCCAGCGACATGCGGCCGTAGAACTCCAGCGCCTCCTTCGGGCCGCCGAGCGACTTGTAGAAGTCGGTGGAGAAGTCCGCGTCCCTGGCGTTGAACCTCATGATGGAGTTGAGTTCCATGTACTGCTTGTCACTCATCTCCGGACCGAGCTTCGCCAGCTCCGCCGCGCGCTCGGCCTGGGCGTCGTCGAGGGACTCGTACGACTTGTGACCCGCGTTGTGCTTGTCGCCGCCGTGGCTCTTGCTCAGCGCGCGGGCCAGGGACGAGTCGATCTCGGAGGCGCGGGCGACGAGCCGGTTGATGCGGTCCTCGAGCTCCTGCTTGGCGTCGAGCTGTTCCGGCGTCCGGTCGTCACTGTCGCCCCGGATGTGCGGGAAGAAGCAGCGAACCTTGCCGTCTCCGATGTCCTCGACGCGAACCCCGAGGTTCGACGCGTCCTGCTCGACCGCGGTCCTGATCTTCTTCTGGAGCGCTAGAAGTTCAGCGTGGCCGTCGACGAGCACCGTGTGGATGCTGTCGGCCTCGGTGTGCAGGTCGGCGATCTCCTTCGCCGTCTTGGTGACGAACTCCCTTGTCACCGTCGCGTTCACACCGGCCCACCGGGCCTTGTCCGACTTCGCCTGCATTCCCCCGCGGGCACTCTCCGCCGCGGTCTTGAGCGCGTCAACGCTTTTCTTCCAGTCGGAGACCGCGGTGCCGAGCTTGCCGAGATCGACTTCGACGAGGTCCATGCATGTGAGGGCCACCCGGCTGCTCCTACTGGAAGTACTTGCTGATCTGGGACACGGGCAGGGCGGCGCCGTCGCTGCCGAGCAGCACGGTCCCGATCTTGGCGTCCTCCTGGGCGTGCAGCTTCTTGGTGAAGTCGAGGTGATCGGAGATGTGGGCGCAGGCCTGGAGCACCGTCTTGAGCTGTGACGTCCAGATCTCGACCGTCGTCTCGAGCGCGCCGCCCGACGCGAAACCGTGCGACTTCAGCGCGGCGGCCGCCTGGTTCGAGGACCCCACGCCGTCCTTGTTCGCACCGGCGCCGGCGATGTCCGCCCCGGCCTGGAGGTCCTCGTAGAGGATGTACGCGTCATGGCCGACGGCGCCGAGGTCGTCCTGGTTGACCACCAGGTCACCGTCGACGCTTGCCGGACCCCTGTCCACGGGGAGCTGGTTGAGACGCATCTGCGTCGAGCGATGCTCGACCGCGTCCGCCTTCAGGTTCTCCCACTCGTCCCACGCCATGCCCCGTTCCCTCCCGTGGTTCGGTTCCTGTGCGGACCTTGGCCAGGACCCAACCTACGGGCGTCATAAGGGCAGTAGTGGCTTTTGAGCCGCCAACTCAGCTCTTACGCACCGGTGTTCGGAGGCGTACCCGCCACCTCGTAACGCAGGAGGGCGACCCCGTTGCCGAAGGTGCGGGACTCGGTGAGGTGGAGCGCGGTCGTCGTGTCGGCGTGGGGGAAGAGGGGCTTGCCGCGGCCGATGAGGACCGGGTGGACGTAGAGCCGGATCTCGTCGACGAGACCGTGCCGGAGGAAGACCGCGGCCAGGTCGGCCCCGCCGAGCCCCAGGTCACCGCCCGGCTGCTCCTTGAGGGCCATGACCTCGTCGGGCACGACGTCCCGGACGATCGTGGTGTTCCAGGCGGCGTGTTGCAGGGTGCGTGAGTACACGATCTTCGGTGTGTCCCGCCAGATCCCCGCGAATTCGGCCGTCGTCGCGGTGGCTGCCGGATCGGCGTCGGCCGTGGGCCAGAACGCGGCCATGAGGTCGTGGGTGACCCGGCCGCTGAGCAGGCCACCGAGGTGCCGGACGGTGTCGTTGAAGTGCTGGTGCAGTTCGTCGTCGACCCGGTGCCAGGAGATGTCGCGGTCGGGGCCTTCGAGGTAACCGTCGAGGGACACCGACATCATCAGGACGATCTTCCGCATCACGCACCTCGCTGTGTCGGCGTACCGGCAGACTCGCCGGATGGAGGGAAGGGTAGGCCGGAGAGGGCGCGAAGGGTGGGACATGAGGCGCTGGCGTGACGGACGGAGCCGACTGACGGTGCACGGGGACGGCGGGACGGCGGTGACCGTTCCGTTGGAGGTCGCCACCTCCTACCGTGCCCGTGCGAAGGGCCTCCTGGGACGGGACTCCATCGACGGCGCGCTGCTGCTCTCCCCCGCTTCCGGCATCCACACCTTCCGCATGCGCATCCCCATCGACGTCGCCTACCTGACCCGCGACCTCACCGTCCTCGCCGTCCGCACGATGCGCCCCGGCCGCCTGGGCCGACCACGCCTGCGCGCGCGGCACGTCCTGGAGGCGCAGGCGGGAGCCATGGCGGGGTGGGGGGTGAAGGCGGGCGTGCGGATCTCGGTCGAGCCGTTGGCATGACCGCACTCGACACCCGCGTCCCGTGCCCGCTGACCTCGCTGCGACGGCACGGCCTCGGCGATAAAGCGGTTGTCGCAGGAACCGTCGCCCATTAGGAAGTTCCCATGACCCAACTCGGTGCCGTCTTCCGCCCCCAACTCCCTCCCGAGCGCCTCCGCACCATCGCCCGGCTCGCCGACTCCACCGGGCTCGACGAGCTCTGGTTGTGGGAGGACTGCTTCCTGGAGGCCGGGATCTCCGCGGCGGCGGCCGCGCTGGCGTGGACCGAGCGGGTGCGGGTCGGTGTCGGTCTGTTGCCGGTCCCGCTGCGCAACGTCGCCCTCACCGCGATGGAGGCCGCGACGCTGCACCGGATGTTCCCGGGCCGCGTCACCCTCGCCGTCGGCCACGGCGTCCAGGACTGGATGGGCCAGGTCGGCGTCCGGGCCGCGTCCCCGCTGACCCTGCTGCGCGAGTACACCCTCGCCCTGCGCGGCCTGCTGGACGGGGAGCGGATCACGACCGAGGGGCGGTACGTGACGCTGGACGACGTCGCCCTCGGCTGGCCCCCGGAGGGCGGTGCCGAGGTGCTGGTCGGCGGCATCGGGCCGCGCACCCTGCGGCTGTCCGGCGAGGTCGCGGACGGCACCCTTCTCAACGAGGTCTTCTCCCCGGACGGTGTGCGCGAGGCCCGGCGGACCATCGACGAGGGCAGGGCGGCGGCCGGACGTGACACGGGGCGGCCGCACAGGATCGTCGTCTACGTCTTCACCGCCACCGGGCCCGGTGCCGCCGACCGCCTCCAGCGGGAACTGGCCGCGACCGGCCTCACCGACGTCTCCGGCCTCGGTGTCGCCGGCGACGCCGCCCAGGTCGCCGAGACCGTCCAGCGCTTCGCCGACGCCGGCGCCGACACGGTCGTCCTCCTCCCCACCGCCGACGAGCCCGACCCCGAGGGGTTCGTACGGTTCGTCGGGGACGGCGTACTCCCCCTGGTGAAGTGACGTGACAGCGATGAGCGCCCACGGCAACCGCACCTTCGAGGACCTCGTCGCCGAGGGCGCCGCCGTGCCCACCGAAGGCTGGGACTTCTCCTGGTTCGAGGGGCGGGCCACCGAGGCGCGGCCCTCCTGGGGCTACGCCCTCTCCCTCGCCGGGCGTCTGGCCGGCGCGGGCGCCGCGCTGGACGTGCAGACCGGGGGAGGGGAGGTCCTGGACTTCGCCCTCGGCCGGGCCGCCCCGAAGGCGCCCGTCCTCACCGTCGCGACCGAGGGCTGGCCGGCGAACGTCGCCAAGGCCACCGCCCTGCTCCGCCCGCGCGGCATCGCGGTCGTCGCCTCGGCCGAGGACGCGCCCCTGCCCTTCGCGGACGACACCTTCGACCTCGTCTCCAGCCGTCACCCCGTCCGGCCCCCGTGGGAGGAGATCACGCGCGTCCTCCGGCCGGGCGGCACGTACTTCGCCCAGCACGTGGGGCCGCGCAGTGTCTTCGAACTCGTCGAGTACTTCCTCGGGCCCCTGCCGGAGGAGGTGAGCAGCGCCCGCCACCCCGACCGGGAACGCGCCGACGCCGAGGCGGCCGGGCTGGAGGTCGTCGACCTGCGGGCGGAACGTCTCCGCGTCGAGTTCCACGACATCGCCGCCGTCGTCCACTTCCTGCGCAAGGTGGTGTGGATGGTGCCGGGCTTCACGGTGGCGGCGTACGAGCCCCGGCTCCGGGCGCTGCACGAGCGGATCGAGTCCGAGGGGCCCTTCGTCGCCCACAGCACCCGCCATCTCTTCGAGGCCCGCAAACCGAGCCGCTGACGGCGGCCGCGCGGCCCGGCGCGCGCGGCTCGGAGCGCGTAGTCCAGCGCGCGTAGCCCGGCGCGCACGGCCGCATCCGCGACGTCGAGGGCCGTTGACCCAGGGCCGTTGACCGAGGGCCGTTGACCGGGCGGAGGGCCGAGGGCCCAGGGCCGAGGACCGGGTCGAGGTCCGGGTCGAGGTCCGCCGGCTCCCAACAGCGCGGCGGCGACCCACCCCCGAAGCGGCGACCCACCCCCGAAGCGGCGACCCACCCCCGAAGCGGCGACCCACTTGGTGAAGTGCCGCAGCCTCGCCGGGCCGTGGACGGCGAGGTAGCGCCGTACGAAGGTGCGCGGGGCCTGCTCGCCCCGCCCGAGTCGTCCACCGTCACCCACAACTCCGCGGTGCCACACGGGAGTTCGCGAGCGGGAAGTCGACGGGCGGTCAGGGCCGCGCGGAGGTCCCCGCGCACCCGTCCGCATCGCCCAGCCGTCGGCGTCGCGGTGGCCGCCTCCGCGGGCAACCCCTGGACCCCCGCCGCGGGATTGGCCAGGAACTGTCGTCCGAGCCGCCGTGCACTCACCTCGAGCCCATCGTTCCCGTCGCTCCCAACCTTCCTCGCACCGATCGCCACTCTCATGCCGGTGAGGTCGGGACGTGAGGACGACGCGACCCGTTCTGAACGTGCGGCTCTGGAACAGGGCATTCCGGGTCACTCGCCTACAGAACGCCACGCCATCTCCACACGGTTTCCACATCGTTATCGCGAACGGCTCGTATCACCCGTTCGCCTCACGTAAGTTCGAAGCCAGGCAATTCGCGTGAGCAAAGCTGCGCGGGCGTCACCGCGCAGTGGAGGGGGCTGCGCGGTGTCGGTCGCGTCAAGGCGGCACGGAGGTCTGCGGTAGCCCGTCGGGGGGACGGCCGTACGGGCGTCCGGCAGAGGTGAAGTGGCGTCGATACCTCCACTTCCAACGCTCTGCGACCTGTTTCGCCTGTGAATCCGCTGTCTTTCGGCCATGAATCGCCCGAAAGTGCCGCTCCAGTGACCAGCGCCCCGTTGCCGGATGATTCCGGAGAGTAATTGTGGCGCGCGAATGCACGCAGCATCCCTTACGAAGGGTTATGGTGGAAGCCCCCCCTCGGGCCGGTCCGTATCCCCCCCACGGACCGGCCCGTTTTTTCGTCCCCGTCCGGGTGACTCGTGGGGGGAAGCCGACCGGTCCGACCGCGGGGGGCCGCGCGTTCCCAACACACCCACCGGCCACGGCTCAAGCCCCGCGGGGGTAGGCTTCCGCCTCGCGGGGACCGCATCCGCACGGAGGGGCTGACATTCACGTGAACCTGCGCGACAAGCTGCGCGGCCTGTTGGTGAGGCTGTACGCGCGCCGGGTGGAAGGCCACCTGGACCACGCTCAGGTGCCCAAGCACATCGGCGTCATCATGGACGGCAACCGCCGCTGGGCGAAGGCCGCCGGCTCCACCACCGTGCACGGTCACCGGGCCGGCGCCGAGAAGATCGAGGAATTCCTCGGCTGGTGCTCCGAGACGGACGTCGAGGTCGTCACCCTCTGGCTGCTGTCCACGGACAACTTCGACCGCGCCAAGGAAGAGCTCGTCCCCCTCCTCGGCATCATCGAGGACGTCGTACGCACCCTCGCCGCCGACGGCCGCTGGCGCGTGCACCACGTCGGCACCCTCGACCTCCTCCCGGCCGGCATGCAGCGCACGCTGAAGGAGGCCGAGGAGACCACCGCCCACATCGACGGAATACTGGTCAACGTCGCCATCGGCTACGGCGGCCGCCAGGAGATCGCCGACGCGGTGCGCTCGATGATCCTCGACGCCCAGGACAAGGGCGTCTCGATGGAGGACCTCGCCGAGTCCGTCGACGTCGACATGATCGGCCGCCACCTCTACACCGGCGCCCAGCCCGACCCCGACCTCGTCATCCGCACCAGCGGTGAGCAGCGGCTGTCCGGATTCATGCTGTGGCAGACGGCCCATTCGGAGTACTACTTCTGTGAGGTCTTCTGGCCGGCCTTCCGCAAGGTCGACTTCCTGCGCGCCCTGCGCGACTACGCGGCCCGACACCGCCGTTACGGCGGCTGACGCGCCCGACGCGCCGTGCCGCGTCGCGTCGCGCGTACCCGCCTCGCGCGTGCGGCCACACGCCTCACCGCGCGGGTGAGCACCCCCGGGAAAAGCTTCCGGGTACCCCATGTGGGGGCGGACGTAACAAGGAGTTCACCGGCGCGCCGTCATATGCCGTGGCATGGCGGCGCGTGTTCGAGGGCATAAGGCAAGCAGGTCGACGCCCGAACCACGGGTGTCGTATCTCAGCGGACGGCACGGGGCCGTCCGCCCGGGAGGCCCTTTGCACCAGCCCGATCGTGCGGTCAGCACGGACGCAGCGGAGGGCCGGTTTTCGGCCCGTGCAGGCGGCCGACTTCCGGTCCAGCTCCACTCCGTCGCTCCCCGACCTCATCCGAGGGGGTACGTCCTTCCGTGGTGACCAGCACAAAGCGCCACAAGCCCGACCGGCGCACCTACGTTCTCGACACCAGCGTCCTGCTGTCCGACCCGAACGCCCTGACCCGCTTCGAGGAGCACGAGGTCGTGCTCCCCATCGTGGTGGTCACGGAGCTGGAGGCCAAGCGGCACCATCCGGAACTCGGCTACTTCGCCCGGCAGGCCCTGCGCCTGCTCGACGACTACCGGGTGAGGTACGGACGCCTCGACGCCCCCATCCCGATCGGGGAACTGGGCGGGACCGTCCGTGTCGAGCTCAACCACTCGGACCCCAGCGTGCTGCCCACCGGCTACCGCCTGGGGGACAACGACTCACGCATCCTCGCGGTCGCCCGCAACCTGCAGGCCGAGGGGTTCGACGTCACCGTCGTATCGAAGGACCTCCCGCTCAGGATCAAGGCGTCCTCCGTCGGGCTCCTCGCCGAGGAGTACCGGGCGGAGCTCGCCATCACGGACTCCTCCGGCTGGACCGGGATGTCCGAACTCACCCTGCCGGGCGAGCAGGTGGACATCCTCTTCGAGGAAGGACACGTGTACGTCCCGGAGGCCGCCGACCTCCCCGTGCACACCGGCCTGACCATCCAGTCCGAGCGCGGCAAGGCGCTCGGCCGGGTGACGCCCGAGGGCACCGTCCGTCTGGTCCGCGGGGACCGTGAGGCCTTCGGCATCAAGGGCCGCAGCGCCGAGCAGCGCATCGCGCTCGACCTGCTGCTCGACCCGGACGTCGGGATCATGTCCATGGGCGGCCGGGCCGGCACCGGCAAGTCGGCGCTCGCGCTGTGCGCGGGCCTGGAGGCGGTCCTGGAGCGCCGCCAGCACCAGAAGGTCATGGTCTTCCGTCCGCTGTACGCGGTGGGCGGGCAGGAGCTGGGTTATCTGCCCGGCACCGAGGCCGAGAAGATGAGCCCCTGGGCGCAGGCGGTGTTCGACACCCTTTCGGCGGTCACCAGCCGCGAGGTCATCGAGGAGGTCACCGCACGGGGAATGCTCGAAGTGCTTCCCCTCACCCACATCCGCGGCCGCTCCCTCCACGACGCGTTCGTCATCGTCGACGAGGCCCAGTCGCTGGAACGGAACGTCCTGCTGACCGTTCTGTCCCGGATCGGCGCCAATTCACGGGTCGTTCTGACCCACGATGTGGCGCAGAGGGACAATCTCCGCGTCGGTCGCTACGACGGTGTGGTCGCCGTCGTGGAGAAACTGAAGGGGCATCCGCTCTTCGCGCACGTCACCCTGACCCGGTCCGAGAGGTCCCAGATCGCCGCCCTTGTGACCGAAATGCTGGAGGACGGGCAGATTTAACCACCCTGCCCATGTTCACCGGGGTTACGCGGTAGTTGGCGCCGTCCGACAAAGGCTGTGAGCCTAGTCGGGCGGCGCCTTCACGTGTGACTGAACGATGAAATACCCGGGGTCAAACCGGATGTGAGCTTTCACACGCAACCGGGAATTGCCTTGCGGTGTCGGGTTACGGCAGAGTCTCACTCCTGTCAGGCCCCGCATACGACACACCTGTACCCCCAGCGGTACGGCACCACAAAAAGCGTCACCGCCAACTCCATAGCTTCGTCGTATGCCGCCCGAGCACCACGCGGCGCTCCCTCGCGGGAGTTGCCCACCGGGCCCGCGCCTCCGTGACCCCGCAGTTGGGAGGCCAGTGCCAGGGGCACGATTGCGTCCGCCAGGGTCACCGAAGCGGGCGATGCTGGAAGGAAAACCGTGTGAGCCGGATCTCGGTCCGGGGACTCGCAGTGGCCTCGGCCACCGCGGTCACCGCTGTCGGAAGTGTCGTCGGCGTTGCCTCGGGCAGCACCGCGCAGACCAACGACGCAGAGGCGACGGCAAGCGACTCGACGCTCCTCGCGGACATCCCTGTCGGACAGCAGGCCCAGGTGCAGACCGCGTCCCTGACGCAGCAGGCCAGCGTCCAGGCGATCGCCGCGGACGAGAGCGCCAAGAAGGACGCCGAGGAAGCGGCCCGCAAGGCCGCCGCCGAGACCGCGATCGCGAAGAAGGAAGCCGCCGAGAAGGCGGCCAAGGCGGCCAAGGAAGCCAAGGAACGCGCCGAGGCCAAGGCCGCGGCGAGCCGCAGCTCCTCCGACTTCCCGATCCAGGGCTCCTACACCATCGCGCAGATCCAGGCGATGGCGCAGCAGATGGTTCCCGGCGGCCAGTGGCAGTGCTTCAGCAACATCGTGGACCACGAGTCCGACTGGAACTACCGGGCCGTCAACCCCTCCTCCGGCGCCTACGGTCTCTTCCAGGCCCTGCCCGGTTCCAAGATGTCGTCCGTCGGTTCCGACTGGCAGACGAACCCGGCCACCCAGATCAAGTGGGGCCTGAACTACATGAACGAGCGGTACGGCAGTCCCTGCGACGCCTGGTCGTTCTGGCAGGCCAACAACTGGTACTAGACCGCCGGTACCGCGGTGCGGCCCCTGGGCCCGCGCCTGCCCGCTCAACTCCGCGCAGCCCCTCCCCGTCCTAGGGGGAGGGGCTTTCGCCCTGTACGGTCGTTGAGCCGACGACTCCAGGGGGAGTGGTGGGGAGAGACGGGGGAAGAGGACGGATCATGTCGCGAGTGCCAGGGTGGCTCGGCCGGCTCGGTGCCGGTCTGACCAAGATGGGGGAGAGGCTCGACGCCCGCCGCGCCGAGGCCCGGCGGGAGAGCGGACCGGACGACGGGCCCGAAGCGGCACCGCCCGACACTCCTGGGGCGCCCTCCGAGGAACTGCCGCCCCCCACCCCCCGCCCCGACCCCGCACAGGTCGTGCCGTGGGGTGTCCGGGTCGCCGCCGAGGCGGGCTGGCGGCTGCTGGTTCTCGCGGGGACCGTCTGGGTGCTGATGAAGGTCATCAGCGCCGTCCAGCTCGTCGTCCTGGCCTTCGTGGTGTCGCTGCTGCTGACCGCCCTGCTGGAGCCCACCGTCGCCCGCCTCAAGCACCTGGGCGTGCCCCGGGGGCCCGCGACCGCGCTGACGGCGATCCTCGGGTTCGTCGTCATCGGCCTGATGGGCTGGTTCGTGACCTGGCAGGTCATGGAGAACATCGGCAACCTCTCCGACCAGGTCCAGGACGGCATCGACGACCTGCGCCGCTGGCTGCTCAACAGCCCCTTCCACGTCACCGACAAGCAGATCAACGCCATCGCGCAGAACCTGCGGGAGGCGGTCGGCGCCAACACCGACGAGATCACCTCGGCGGGCCTGGAGGGCGTCACCGTCGTCGTCGAGGCCCTCACCGGGATCCTGCTGGCCTTCTTCTCGACGCTGTTCCTGCTCTACGACGGCAAGCGCATCTGGCAGTGGACCCTCAAGCTGGTCCCGGCCGCCGCCCGGCCCGGCGTGGCGGGCGCGGGTCCGCGCGCCTGGGCGACGCTCACGGCGTACGTCCGGGGCACGGTGGTGGTCGCGTTGATCGACGCGATCTTCATCGGTCTCGGCATCTACTTCCTCGACGTGCCGATGGCCGTCCCGCTCGCCGTCTTCATCTTCCTGTTCTCCTTCATCCCGCTGGTCGGCGCGGTCGCCTCGGGTGCGCTGGCCGTCGTGGTCGCGCTGGTGACCCAGGGTGTGTTCACCGCGGTGATGACCCTGGCGGTCGTCCTGGCCGTCCAGCAGATCGAGGGGCACATCCTCCAGCCGTTCATCCTCGGCCGCGCGGTGCGCGTCCACCCCCTGGCGGTGGTCCTGGCGGTCGCCTCCGGCGGCATGGTCGCCGGCATCGGCGGCGCGGTGGTCGCCGTACCGCTGGTCGCGGTGTCGAACACCGTGGTGGGCTATCTGCACGCGTACTCACGGGAGTCGGCGCTGCGGCAGGCGCCGCGGCCGCGGGGAGCCACGGCGATGGATGTGGCACCGGTGGCGGGGAATGCCGGGGAGGACGAGCCGGGCCGTCCGGCGACCGAGGACGAGGCCCCTTCGGAGCCGAAGCGGGGCTCCGGGGGCGGCAGCCCCCGGTAGACGGCGACAAGGAGACGGCGACGCCAACGCCGAGGGCCCCGTCACCAGAGGTGAACGGGGCCCGGGGAGCAGCCGGCCTACTCGGAGAGAACCGCCTCCGTGTCCAGCGTCACGCCGACCGCCTGGATCACCGAGGCGATCTTGAACGCCTCCTGGATCACCTCGCGCTCGACGCCCGCCTTGCGCAGCACCTGCTCGTGCGAGTCGAGGCACATGCCGCAGCCGTTGATGGCGGAGACGGCGAACGACCACAGCTCGAAGTCGGCCTTGTCGACACCGGGGTTGCCGATGACGTTCATCCGCAGGCCCGCGCGCAGGTTGCCGTACTCGTGGTCCGACAGCAGGTGACGGGTGCGGTAGAAGACGTTGTTCATCGCCATGATCGCGGCGGCCGACTTCGCCGCCGTGTACGCCTCCGGCGAGAGGTTCGCCTTCGCCTCCGGCGCCAGCTCGCGCAGGACGATCGGGGAGCGCGAGGCGATCGCGGTCGCCAGGACCGTGCCCCACAGCTGCTGCGCGGGCAGGTCGGAGTTGCCGATGACGGAGCCGAGGTTGAGCTTCAGGTCCTTGGCGTAGTCCGGAATCGCGGACTTCAGGGAGTCGAGGGACATGTCAGCTCACTCCCCGGCCAGCAGCTTGACCGGGTCGAGGGTGTCCTCGCCCTTGGTCCAGTTGCAGGGGCACAGCTCGTCGGTCTGCAGGGCGTCCAGGACCCGCAGGACCTCCTTGGGGTTCCGGCCGACGGAGCCCGCGGTGACCATCGTGAACTGGATCTCGCGGTTCGGGTCGACGACGAACACGGCGCGCTGCGCGAAGCCGTCCTCGCCCTCGATGCCGAGGTCGCGCATCAGCTCGTGCCTGGAGTCGGCCATCATCGGGAACGGCAGGTCGGTCAGGTCCGGGTGGTCCTTGCGCCAGGCGTGGTGGACGAACTCGGAGTCGCCGGAGAAGCCGAGGATCTGCGCGTCGCGGTCGGCGAACTCGTCGTTCAGCTTGCCGAACGCGGCGATCTCGGTCGGGCACACGAAGGTGAAGTCCTTCGGCCACGCGAAGACCACGAGCCACTTGCCCTCGTAGGACTTGTGGTGGATCTGCTCGAACTCCTTGCCCTTCTCCAGCGAGACGCAGGCGGTCAGTTCGAACTCGGGGAACTTGTCACCAACAGTGAGCACACGCTCTCCTTGCAGCGAAGAAGCGTCCGGATCGCGGACGTTTCCCATGGGTTGGACGAAGTCGATCGTGGCACATGGTGCATTGATTCAGGAAATGGTTACACTCGATTGTGTTGATCGGAGGTCGTTATCAGTGACTGTGGGTAATGCGGGTGTCAAGGGTGTGGGCGGTGTGGGGGCCGGTGTCGGGGCCCGGAGACGGCAGCCCAGTCTGGCGCAGCTGCGGGCCTTCGCGGCCGTCGCCGAACACCTGCACTTCCGGGACGCGGCCGCCGCCATCGGCATGAGCCAGCCCGCCCTGTCCGGTGCCGTCTCCGCGCTGGAGGAGACGCTCGGCGTGACCCTCCTCGAGCGGACGACCCGCAAGGTGCTGCTCTCCCCGGCCGGCGAGCGGCTCGCCGTACGGGCCAAGGCGGTGCTCGCGGAGGTGGGGGCACTGATGGAGGAGGCCGAGGCGGTGCGGGCGCCCTTCACCGGGGCGCTGCGGCTCGGGGTCATCCCCACCGTCGCGCCCTACCTCCTGCCCACCGTCCTGCGCCTCGTCCACGACCGCTATCCGCACCTCGACCTCCAGGTCCACGAGGAGCAGACCGCCAACCTCGTCGACGGTCTGAACAGCGGCCGTCTCGACCTGCTGCTGCTCGCCGTGCCGCTCGGGATGCCGGGGGTGGCCGAAGTCCCCCTGTTCGACGAGGACTTCGTGCTCGTCACCCCGCTCGACCACCGGCTCGGCGGCCGGGAGGGCATCCCGCGCGAGGTCCTCAGGGAGCTCAACCTCCTTCTCCTCGACGAGGGGCACTGCCTGCGCGACCAGGCCCTCGACATCTGCCGGGAGGCCGGCAGGAAGGACGCGCCGGTGACCACGACCGCCGCCGGGCTGTCCACACTCGTCCAGCTCGTCGCCGGCGGCCTGGGCTGCACCCTGCTGCCGCGTACCGCCGTCACGGTCGAGACCAGCCGGAGCACCCAGCTCCTCACCGGCTCCTTCGCCGACCCCGCCCCCAGTCGCCGGATCGCCCTCGTCATGCGTGCGGGCGCGGCGCGCGGAGCGGAGTACACGGAACTGGCGGCCGCCCTGCGGGAGGCGCTGCGGCCGTTGCCGGTACGGGTACTCGGCGCCGACGACTGAGGCCCGCCGAGTCCGGCGGTGCGCGCCGGCCGACCGCCGGGCTTGTCGCCTACGGGTATACGGGGGAGCCCGCCCGGGTCGCTGTGACGGCTGGAGGTAGCCTGCCCGGCCGACCGGCCGAGGGCTAATCGCGCACGGTACCTCCGGGTCGCGCGACGGCGGGACGTCTCCTCCCCGGCCGCCGGGCTCCTTGCCCGCGGGTTCGCGGGGTTGCCCGGCTCCGGGTTGCCGCGAGGGTGGGACGTCTCCTTCCCGGCCGCCGGGCTCCTCGCCCACGGGTGCACGGGCCCGCCCGGCTCCGGTTCGTCGCGGCGGTGGGGCGGCCCCTCCCCGGTTGGGGGAGGGGCCGGCGGGTCACTCCGTGCGCAGTCCGTCCGGGCGCATCAGACGCAGCAGTGGCGGCAGGCTCAGCAGCGTCACCACCAGCACGACCGCCCCGCCGATGCCGGTCATCGCCAGCACGCTCGCCCAGTCCACGCTCAGCGGAACGGTGGCCATCTTCATCAGGATCGCCCCCAGCGCCAGACCGACCGCCATGGCGAGCAGCAGGCCCAGCGTGATCGGGATCGCGGTCTGCCACAGCACGGACAGCGTGAGCGTACGGCGCCGGGTGCCGAAGGCGATCAGCGACGACAGCAGCTTCCTGCGTTCGCGCAGCTGCTCCAGCTGCGAGACCAGCAGGCTCGCCCCGATGAGTACCAGGACGGCCGACGCGCCGACGAACAGGCCGGTGCGGATGGTCTCGTACTCCTCGGAGCGCTGCGTCGACGTCCACGACCAGGCGTCGACGAGCGGGTCGATCGCGGCGGCGGTGTTGCGTACGCGCTCCCTGGCGTCCGGCACCGACTCGTCCACCCGCAGGTACACGCTGCCCCGGAGCGCCGGCTCGGCCTTCGCGGGCAGCGCGGACGGTGTCACCAGCAGGCCCGTCACGTGGGGTTGCAGGGAGTCCTCGCGGATGCTCACCGGGGGGACCGTGGCGGGCAGCGTCCAGCGGGCCTCGGCCGCCGGCCCGCCGTACGTGTAGGAGGGGTCGACCCACACCGTGGCGCCCGGCGCCATCAGCCGGCGCGAGACCGCGTCGTAGTCCGCGGACTCGGCCAGGAACACGTCGCCCTCGCGGCAGGAGGAGATCCTGGCCACCTCGCGCAGGGCCGCGCAGTCGCCGACGGTGATCTCCAGCGTGTACTCCGGGTCCTCGGGGCGTTCGCTGAACGACGTCCGGGCGAGCGCCACCGCGTCCCGCACGCCCCTGGTCTGCTCGAACTTCCGCCCGGCCGCCGCGACATCGACGTGGTCCGTCAGCTCGACCTGCATCTGGACCCGGCTGGGGTCGCGGCCGGTCGACTTGGTGTAGTTCTCCTGGACCGCCGCGAACAGCATCTGCAACGCGATCGCCCCGGCCACCGCCACCGCGATGCCGTTGACCATCCGGGCCGCCGTTCCGCTGCTCAACTGGAGCCTGCGCACGGCCAGTTGCCAGGAGACCGCGCCCCGGCCCAGGCGGGCGACCGACGCCTCGACGACCCACGGCAGCAGCGCGGTGACGCCGACGAGCAGGAGCAGGACCCCGCCGGTCACCAGGTACTGGTTGAAGTCCCCGTTGCCGTTGCCCTGCCCGATCATCGGGTAGAGCATCGCGAGGCCGCCCAGCGGCAGCAGCAGCCGCCACCACAGCCGGCGCCGCGCGGGCTTCGCCGTACGGATCACGCCCAGCGGCTCGATGACGACCCGGCGCAGCGCGAACAGGGTGACCAGCACCGCCGCCGCCGGGACCGCCACGGCGACCAGCGCCGCCAGGACGGGCGTCGGGGTGAGGTAGTCCGGGAACACGCTGACGCCGAACAGTTCGACGGTGCCCGCGATCTCGGTGCCGATCAGGAAGAAGCCGGTGCCGAGCACCAGGCCCAGCACGGCCCCCGCGAGCGCCTCGCCCGCCGCGATCCGCCGGGTCATCCGGCCGTCGCAGCCCACCAGCCGCAGCGCCGCCAGTCTGCGGTCGCGCTGCTCGCCGCCGAACCGTACGGCGGTGGCGACGAAGATGCCGACCGGGGCCAGCAGCACCACGAAGACGAGCAGGACGAGCAGCAGCAGGATCGGGTCCAACGCCCCCGAGCCCTGGTCGTCGGCGTCCCCGAAGTGGTCGATGCGTCCGACGGACGAGTGGTGGCCGATCCGCTCCGCGAGGTCGTCCGCGCCCGCGTAGTAGGCGAGTTCGGCCGGGCCGATCAGCCCCTTCTCCCCGATGGTCCCGATGATCTTGTCCGGCAGCCGCTCGCGCAGCAGCTCGCCGCCCGACGACTTCAGCACGTCGGCCAGCGCGGGGGAGACGTACATCTCGCCCGGCGCGGGCAACCTGGCGATCCCGGGCGGCAGCGGCGCCCGCGCGCCCTCCGGTTGCAGCAGCCGTCCCCGGATGGCCCGCTCGTGCCAGAGGGAGCCGGCGTGCGCGACGACGATCGTGTCGTCGGCCGCCGGTATCTCCTCGGGTGTCAGCGAGAAGTCGTGGCGGGCGGCCTCGCGCGCGTCACGGGCGTCCAGGATGTTCGGGACCGCGGTCGTCAGCAGCAGCAGGGCCACCCCGAGGCCCACGCCGGCTGCCGTGAGCAGGGCCCGGATCCACCCCTCGCGTCCGCCGCTGAAGGCGAACCGGAACCCCATGGCGAAATCCCTGGATCCGCCCCACGCCCGGCTTCGCCCGCGCGGGAGGTCCCCGGTCGGCATGCTCATACGATCCGCTCCATGTCCCGGGACTTCCCGTCCCGTACGACGATCTCGCGGTCGGAGTAGGCGGCCACCCGCGCCTCGTGGGTGACCAGTACGACGGCCGCGTTGGTGGACCGGGCGGCGTCGGTGAGCAGGTTCATCACGCGTTCGCCGTTGAGGGAGTCCAGCGCGCCGGTCGGCTCGTCGGCGAACACCACCCGCGGGCCGGTGACCAGCGAGCGGGCCACGGCCACCCGCTGCCCTTGCCCGCCGGAGACCTCACCGGGCCGTTTCCCGCGCAGGTCGTCGACCTCCAGCCGCTCCATCCAGGCCAGCGCGGTCCGCTCGGCCCGCTTGCGCGGGGTGCCGTTCAGCCTGAGCGGCAGCGCCACGTTCTCCACACAGGTCAGCTCCGGCACGAGCTGCCCGAACTGGAACACGAACCCGAACTCCGAGCGCCGCAGCGCACTGCGCCGCGCGTCGCTCATCGTCGCCAGCTCCTGCCCGTCGTACGTGATCGACCCCGAGTCGGGCGTCACGATCCCGGCGAGACAGTGCAGCAGCGTGGACTTGCCGGACCCGGAGGGGCCCATCACGGCGACGACCTCGCCGGGGTGGATGGAGAACTCGGCGCCGTCCAGCGCGACGGTGGGCCCGTACGCCTTGCGCAGGTTCTCGGCGGCCAGCAGGGATCCCGCGGGAGCGCTCACGCGGTCACCGCCTCTCGCAGCTTGTCGAGGCGCGCGGCGGTCAGCTCCAGCCAGCGCAGGTCGGCCTCGAGGTGGAACAGGGCGTGGTCGCAGATCAGCTGGTCGGCGAGGTCGCCCTTGCGTTTGCGGTCGGTCAGGATCCGCATGCCGCGCAGGTGTTCGGCGCGCTGCGTGTCGAGGATGTCGGCCGCGTCGCGGTGGGTCAGCAGCGCGAGGACGACCTTGGTGTAGAGCGTCGACTGGAGGTACGGCTCGGGCTTCTCGGGCGTGGCGAGCCAGCGGGACACGTCGGTGATCCCGGCGTCGGTGATGGCGTACCGCTTCCGCTCCGGGCCGCCGCCGGCCTCGATGCCGTCGACTTCGACGAGCCCGTTCTTCAGCAGCCGGGACATCGTCGAGTAGACCTGGCCGTAGTGCAGCGGCCGGTCGTGACCGAACTTGTCGTCGAAGGCCCGCTTCAGGTCGTAGCCGTGGCGGGGCCCGGACTCCAGGAGTCCCAGGAGGGTGTGACCGATGGACATGGGGGCGACTCTACACACGGTGTATACGCGGTGTGTATACGTGGAGTGCGGGCGACGTGGCGGGGTGTGGGGCCGCGCAGGTGGGGGCCGTTTGTCACAGCTCCGCTACAGGCCCTGGTCCTTGCCCGGAGGGCGCCCGCGACGCGGAAGGGGCCCCGCCTCGCCGGGCAGCCGCCCCGCCTCCTTCAACGCCTTCCGCAGCAGGAACTCGATCTGCGCGTTCGCCGACCGCAGCTCGTCCGAGGCCCAGCGGGCCAGCGCGTCGTACACCAGCGGATCCAGCCGCAGCAGCACCTGCTTGCGCTGCTGCGGCCGACGCTGAGGGGCACCGCCCCCGGCGGGATCCGTCACTGGTAGAGCGTCCCGGTGTTGAGCACCGGCTGGGGCGCCCGGTCCCCGCACAGCACCACCATCAGGTTGGACACCATCGCCGCCTTCCGTTCCTCGTCCAGTTCCACGATGCCCTGCTCGGCTATCCGGCCGAGCGCCGCCTCCACCATGCCGACCGCGCCGTCCACGATCTCCCGCCGCGCCGCGACCACCGCGCCCGCCTGCTGCCGCTGGAGCATCGCGGAGGCGATCTCCGGAGCGTAGGCGAGGTGCGTGAAGCGGGACTCGATGATCCGCACGCCGGCCGCCTCCACGCGCGCGTGCAGTTCGGCGGCGAGCTTCTCGGTGATCTCCTCGGCGTTGCCGCGCAGCGAGAGCCCGCCCTCGTCATGGGCGTCGTAGGGGTACTCGATGGCGATGTGCCGGACGGCGGCCTCGGTCTGGGTGGAGACGAACTCCACGAAGTCGTCCACCTCGAAGGAGGCCTGCGCGGTGTCGTTGACCTTCCACACCACGACCGCGGCGAGCTCGATCGGGTTGCCGTAGGCGTCGTTGACCTTCAGGACCGCGGTCTCGTGGTTGCGGACGCGGGTGGAGATCTTCTCCCGGGAGGTGAAGGGGTTCACCCAGCGCAGGCCGTCCTCGCGGATGGTCCCGCGGTAGCGCCCGAAGAGCTGGACCACGCGGGCCTCGCCCGGCGCCACCGTGTTCAGCCCGCACATCGAGAGGAACGCGGCGAGGGCGATCGCTGTGCCGCCGGTGATCAGCGCGGCCTTGGCGCCGGTCGCGGCCACCACCGTGGCGACCGCGATCATCCCGGCGCCGGCCAGCAGCCCGACCAGGCCGGACAGCAGCGCCAGTCCGCCGCCCACGCTGTGCGCCGGGAACTCGTGCACGCGCGGGGCGGGCATCTCGGGCGCGTCGACGCTCACCGGCGCCTCGGCGGCGGCCGACGGGGCCTGCGGGTCGTTCGGTCCGTGCGGGTCGTGCGTGGACACAGGGGTCCCCCGTTTCTCGCGAGCACTGCTGCACGCGTTAGCTTTGGTCTAGCTAAGTGATATCACTTTACGGCGGGATGGCAACCCTCGGCCCCTCTCATACGTCGGTTTCGGTGGAACGGTGTGCCGGTTCCATCGAGCGAGGTGCTGATTCTCACGCCCGGACAGGGCCGAACCGAGACCCCCTTGCCACAGAGAGCGGTGTTAGCTTTCTGAGCTGACCTGCCTCCGGGCACTGGTGTGACTGCCGAGTAGGAAGCGGAGCGAGCGGACTCATGGGACGAGCGGACGAGAGACGAGCGCGACAGCGCGGTGGCCGCCGCGCGGCGCCCAGGAACCGCTCGTCGCGGGCGGCGGCTCCCCCCTCGCGCCACGAGGAGGGGGCGACGGCCGAGGTCGCCACGGGCTCCGCGCCCGCCGGACGCGCCGCGGCCCGCAGGGGCGCCAGGAAGAGCGCCAAGGGCGACAAGGGCCGCATACGCCGGCTCTTCACCTGGAAGAAGATGCTCGGCACCTTCCTCGGCCTGTGCGTGCTCACCATCGGCGCCTTCATCGTGCTGTACATGACGACGCCGATCCCGGACACGGCGAACGCCGACGCCCAACTGCAGAGCAACGTCTACAAGTACAGCGACGGCACGCTCCTGACCCGCGACGGCAAACTCAACCGCGAGAACGTCGACCTCGCGAAGGTCCCGAAGGACGTCCAGCACGCCTTCGTCGCCGCCGAGAACAAGACCTTCTACGGGGACGCCGGCGTCGACCTCAGGGGCACCGCCCGCGGCATGCTCAACACGCTCATGGGCAAGGGCGCGCAAGGCGGTTCGACGATCACCCAGCAGTACGTCAAGAACTACTACCTGACCCAGGAACAGACCGTCACGCGCAAGCTGAAGGAACTGGTCATCTCTCTGAAGCTGGACCGGGAGAAGTCCAAGGACTACATCCTCGCCGGCTACATCAACACCAGTTACTACGGCCGCGGCGCCTACGGCATCCAGGCCGCCGCCCAGGCCTACTACCGCGTCGACGCCGACAAGCTCACCGTCGAACAGGGCGCCTACCTCGCCGCGCTGCTCCAGGCCCCCAGCCAGTACGACTGGGCCGTCGCCTCGGAGAACGGCAAGAAGCTGGTCCAGAACCGCTGGAACTACGTCCTGAACAACATGGTCGAGGAGAAGTGGCTCGACAAGGCGGAGCGGGACGCCATGAAGTTCCCGATACCCAAGGGGCCCAAGGCCGCCCCCGGCCAGGAGGGCCAGGTCGGCTACCTGGTGGACGCCGCCAACAACGAGCTGGAGCGGCAGCTCATCGCCCAGGGCGTCGCGGAGAACACCAAGCAGGCCGAGGCCATGGTCAACGCCGGCGGCTGGAACATCACGCTCAACATCGAGAAGAAGAAGCAGAAGGCGCTGGAGCGGTCCGTCAAGGAGCAGCTGACCAGCAAGCTGGACAAGAAGAAGCGCTCGGTCGACGGTGACGTCCAGGCCGGAGCGGTCTCCGTGAACCCGAAGACCGGCGCGGTCGTGGCGATGTACGGCGGCGTGAACTACGTCGAGCACTACACGAACAACGCCACCCGCACCGACTACCAGCCCGCCTCCACCTTCAAGCCGGTGATCCTCGCAGCGGCCCTGGACCAGGACGCCGAGACCCAGGACGGCGAGAGGATCACCGCGAACACGATCTACGACGGCACCAGCAAGCGCCCGGTCGTCGGCAGCGACATCGGCTTCGCCCCGGAGAACGAGGACGACGTCGACTACGGCGACGTCACCGTCCAGACGGCGATGAACAAGTCCATCAACTCCGTCTTCGCGCAGATGGGCGTCGACGTCGGCATGGACAAGGTGCTCGGCGTCGCCGGCGACCTCGGCATGGACACCGCGGACCTCAAGGCGGTGCCCGCGCAGACCCTCGGCACCATGGGCGCGAGCCCGCTGCAGATGGCCGGGGTCTACGCGACCCTCGACAACCACGGCAAGAAGGTCACCCCGACCCTCATCAAGTCGGTGGAGAACAGCGCCCACGCGGTGAAGCCGGCCGAACCGATCGGCCGGCAGGTCATCAGCCGCGAGGCCGCCGACTCGGTCACCTCGGTGCTGACGGGCGTGGTCGACGACGGTACGGCCCAGAAGTCCGTGCGGGACAACCCCCTGCGCAAGGGCCAGAAGGTCGCGGGCAAGACGGGCACCTCCGACGACAACAAGTCGGCCTGGTTCACCGCCTACACGCCCGACCTGGTCACCTCGGTCGGCCTGTTCGGCGAGTCCGCCAAGCCGCCGCACCCCCAGGTCACCCTGACCGGCGCGACCGGCCTGATCCCCGGCAAGGGCCGCATCAACGGCGGCGGCTACCCGGCGCAGATCTGGGCGGCGTACACCTTCGGGGTCTCCGGCAAGGTCACCAGGTTCGACCTGGAGACCGACCAGGGCGCGGCGGTCCAGCCGACCGTCACGGCCAGCCCGTCCCCGTCGCCGTCCCCGTCGCCGTCGGAGGAGCCGAGCACCCAGGCTCCGACGACCAGCGCGCCTCCGAAGACCCAGACCCCGTCCCAGACGCCGACCACACAGCAACCCTCCCAGACGCCCACGACGCAGGAACCGTCGGAGGAACCGAGCACGGAGGTCCCGTCGACGGAGCCCGAGAACCCGCTGGATCCGCAAACGGTCCAGTAGCCGGACCGGACACGGAGGAGGGGCGGCCCGCCCCCCCCCGGCGCCCCCCCCCCCGCCCCGGGGGGCCCCCCCCCCCCCCGCGCGCGCGCAACACACCCCCATACCGGG
>NZ_JBIBVX010000006.1:0-266918 GCF_043080745.1 Streptomyces sp. NPDC014995 | reverse complement strand
CTTCGGCCGCGGGAACGGCTGAACGCCCCCCGCCTCCACGCCCCGCCTCCACGCCCCCCCGCCACCCCCCCCCCCCCGCCCCCCCCCCCCCCCCGCCCCCCCCCCCCCCGCCCCCCCCCCCCCCGCGGGGGGGGCCCCCCCCCCCCCCCCCCCCCCCCCCCTCCTCCGTCCTCTTGCGGACCGTCAGCCCCGGTTCAGCTCGAACCAGACGACCTTCCCGGTGCTCAACCGGGTGGCCCCCCACCGCCGGGCCAGCCGGTTCACGAGGAACAGCCCCCGCCCGCCCTCGTCCGTCGCCCGCGCCTGGCGCAGACGCGGCAGTTGCGGCACGTCGTCCCCGACCTCGCACCGCAGGACATCGGTCCGCAGCAGCCGCAGCGTCACCGGCCGGGAGGCGTACCGCACCGCGTTGGTGACCACCTCGCTCACCAGCAGCTCGACGGAGTCGGTCAGGTCCTCCATCCCCCAGCGGGCCAGCGCCCGCCGCACCAGCCGCCGCGCCAGGCCCGGCGCGGCGTCCTCCGGCTCCAGGAACCAGTACGCGACATCACTCGGCGCGATCCCGTCGAAGCGCGCGGCGAGCAGCGCGATGTCGTCGTCCCGGTCACCCGGCCCGAGCATGTCGAGCACCTCGTCGCACAGGGCCTCCAGGGGCGGCGGATGGTCCGGCCCGGTCAGCTGCGCGGTCGCGGCGAGCTTCTCCCGCAGCTGCTCTATGCCGGTCCACACGTCCCGCAGCCGGGACTCGACCAGCCCGTCGGTGTAGAGCAGGAGGGTCGCCCCGGCGGGCGCGTCCAGCTCCACGGCCTCGAAGTCGACGCCGCCCACACCGATCGGCGCGCCCGGCGGCACCCGCAGCACCTCTGCCCGGCCGCCCAGGTGCAGCAGGACGGGCGGCGGATGGCCGGCGTTGGCGATGGTGATGCGGTGCGACACCGGGTCGTAGACGGCGTACAGGCAGGTCGCCATGCGGTCGGTGCCCAGGCGCTGGGCCTGCTCGTCGAGATGGTGCAGCACCTCCTGCGGCGGCAGGTCGAGCCCGGCGAGCGTCTGGGCGGTCGTCCGCAGCTGCCCCATGATGGCCGCGCTGGTCATGGAGTGCCCCATGACGTCGCCCACCACCAGCGCCACCCGACTGCCCGGCAGCGGGATGGCGTCGTACCAGTCGCCGCCGACCCGCGCGGTCTCCGCGGCCGGCAGATAGCGGGAGGCCAGCCGCACGCCCGTGGGGCGGGGCAGGGTCTCCGGGAGCATCGTGCGCTGGAGTTCGTCGGCGATGTACGCCTCACGGTCGTACAGCACCGCCTTGTCGATGCCCAGGGCGCTGTGCGTGGCGAGCTGGGCGGCGACCAGCAGGTCGTCGTTCTCGAAGGGGATGCGGTCCGGGCGGCGGATGAAGACCGCGGCGCCGATCACCCGGCGCCGGCCGCGCAGCGGGGCCAGGATCGCCCGCTGGTCGTCGGGGACGACCAACTGACTGTCCTCGCCGATGAGTTCGGGCAGCGCGACCCGTGCCGCCGGAGTGTCCGCGAACACCGGACGTACCCCGCGCAGCACCTCCGCCAGCGCCCCGCCGGGCCGCACCTCGCACAGCTCCGCGACCGCCGCCGACAGCTCGGACACCTCCGGCGCCTCCTGCGGCGGCACGGCCAGCAGCGCGAACCCGGTCTCCGTGTCCCGATCCTCCGGGATCCGGTCGGTGCGCCGCAGCCGCAGCACGACACGATCCGCGACCGGCCGTTCGTCGCCCACCGGCAGCGGGTCACGCAGATAGACGAGGATCGCGTCGGAGAACGTCGGCACGGTCGCCCGGCACAGCCCCATCACGATCTCGTCCAGGTCCAGGCCCCGGGCGATCCGCCGGGTGGCCGCGCCCACGAAGCGCAGCCGGTCCCCGTCCCGCCGCATCGGCGTGGGCCGGCCCGGCGCCGACGCCTGGCCGGTACGCCGCTCCTGCCCGTCGGGGCTGTGCTCGGGCCGCGCCTCGGCGCCCGGCTGGAGGGGGATGGACTCGGGCGAGGGCCGAGGCCGGTGCTCACCCACGGTCGGCTTCGCTCCCACGGGAGGGACCCCCATCGTCTCGGCGACCACCGGCTGGGAGTGCTCGGAGTCGGAACCGGCCGGTTCCTCGCCCTTGCCCTCGGTGCGGGCCTGGGCGGCGGCGGACGGTAAGGCGGAGGAGCCCGCCGTGGGCGTCTGGGAACGCGGGAACCCCCCGCGGGGGTCCGTGGGGTCGACGCCCTGGGGGCGCTCGTAGGAGGTCGGCTGCTCCGTCACGCGTGTCGAATCCGTCCGTCCGGGGCTGCGCGCCGCGCGTGCAGTTGGTCCCGCAGAGAACCCGATACCCGGAATGCATGTCCCCGGAACGGAATTCCCGCGTGGTCAGAGGCTGTTCCTGTGTCACCGGTGGACCGGGCACGGCCCCCGGGGCCGGTGCCGGCCCCACCGGTGTTGCCCTCGTACCCCTCGCTCACGTCCTGCCGCCCCTCGGTGACGTTCGGTCAGACCCGGCGCCTTCTCCGGGAGTTGATGTGTCCTGGTCGTGCGGAGGACGATCCTACGTTTGTTGCCCGGGGGCGCATCAAGGGTCTCATGTGGACAGGCGCGCGGGCGTGCGGTCCCAGTCCTCCGGCAGCAACGGTACGGCCCAGGACGGATCCGGGCGCCAGTGCTGCCAGCCGTCGTCGAACGGCGCCCCCCAGGCGCGAATCACCTCCACCGCCGACCGGCCCGCCTCCCGCACCCGCTCGGCCACCGCGGCGTCCATCAGGCCGTCCTGCTGGGCCTGCGCGAACTCGTCCTCGTCGCGCCAGCCCCAGCTGCGGTCCGGGTACACGCAGATGTCCAGGAAGTGGTCCTCGGAGTCCACACCGCCGTCCCAACGGACCAACGGCTCCTCCAGGTTGACGTACCAGTTCTTGAACTGCCAGCCCGGCTCCCAGAACAGCCACACCGACCAGGGCTCACCCGGCCGCGCCAGCTTCAGCACACCGGTGCCGAACCAGCGGTCGAGCACCACGCTCCGCGGCTTGGTGTAGCGAGTGCGCAGCGGTTCGTGGTGCGGAGGGGTGCCGTCCGCGAGCACGGGCTTGACGCACTCGGTGCCGGGGGCCAGCCACACGGCGAGCACGTCCGCGTCGTCACGGACGACGGTGACGGGCCGGGCGATGTGGAAGCGCTCGCCGCCGTTCTCCCGGTACCGCCACAGGATCTGGTCACCGGGCTCCCAGAAGGCCGCCGCACCACCCGTTCCCACGCGTCTCACCGCTCCACCGTCTGCCATGCACAGATATTAGGTGCCATGGGCATACGACGCTGCGGCGCGTGTCATGGTTCTCGCGCCGGGCGCGAAAGGTTACGGGTGTGTCATCCGCAGGACATCCAGCGCCTCGTCGAGCTGCTCCACCGTCAGGTCACCGCGCTCCACGTACCCGCCGTCGAGCACCGCCTCCCGGATGGTCTTGCGCTCCGCCAGCGCCCTCTTGGCGACCTTCGCGGCCTCCTCGTAGCCGATGTACTTGTTGAGCGGGGTCACCACGGACGGCGACGACTCGGCGTACTCGCGGGCACGTTCGCGGTGCGCGACGATGCCGTCGACGGTCCGGTCGGCGAGCAGCTGGGAGACGTTGGCGAGCAGCCGGACGGACTCGAGCACGTTCTTGGCGATGACCGGCAGCATGACGTTGAGCTCGAAGTTGCCGGCCGCTCCCGCCGTGGCGACGGTGGCGTCGTTCCCGGTGACCTGCGCGGCGACCATGAGGACGGCCTCCGGGATCACCGGGTTGACCTTGCCCGGCATGATCGAGGAGCCGGGCTGGAGGTCGGGCAGGCTGATCTCGGCGAGCCCGGTCCTGGGCCCCGACGCCATCCACCGCAGATCGTTGGCGATCTTCGTCAGGCCCACGGCGATGGTCCGCAACTGCCCGCTGGTCTCGACGATGCCGTCCCGCGCGCCCTGCGCCTCGAAGTGGTCGCGCGCCTCGGTCAGGGGCAGCCCGGTGACGCGGGCGACCTCCTGGATGACGGCGGCGGAGAAGCCGGGGGGCGTGTTGATGCCGGTGCCGACGGCGGTGCCGCCCAGCGGCAGTTCGGCGAGCCGCGGCAGGGACGCCTTCAGCCGCTCGACGCCGTACCGCATCTGGGCGGCGTACCCGCCGAACTCCTGACCCAGCGTCACCGGCGTGGCGTCCATCAGGTGGGTCCGCCCGGACTTCACCACGTCGGTGAACTCCTCCGCCTTGCGCTCCAGGGCGGCGGCCAGGTGCTCCAGGGCCGGGATCAGATCGCGGGTGACGGCGGCGGTGGCGGCGATGTGGATCGACGACGGGAAGACGTCGTTGGACGACTGGGAGGCGTTGACGTGGTCGTTGGGGTGGACGTCCCGCCCGAGGCGCTCACTCGCGAGGGTGGCGAGGACCTCGTTGGTGTTCATGTTGGACGAGGTGCCGGACCCGGTCTGGAACACGTCCACGGGGAAGTGCTCGTCCCACCGTCCCTCGGCCACCTCGGCGGCCGCCTCCTGGATCGCCTCGGCGATGTCCTTGTCGAGCACCCCGAGGTCGGCGTTGACCTTCGCCGCCGCGCCCTTGATCCGTGCGAGCGCCTCGATGTGCGCCCGCTCGATGCGCTGCCCGGAGACGGGGAAGTTCTCCACCGCCCGCTGGGTCTGGGCCCGCCACTTGGCGTGGGCGGGGACGCGGACCTCGCCCATGGAGTCGTGCTCGATGCGGTACTCGGCCGCCTTGTCCTGCTCGTCGGTCATCGACGATCACCTCCACGTCTCACAGCATTCGCGACGCGACCACTGTTCCCCGCGGAGGTGAACCGTCACCGTTCGGGCCTACGCGAGTCCGGGACCGCGTACCGGAATGGACGTGAACGTCGGCGCCGGTGCCGGGTCCCGGAAGAAGTCGTTGCCCTTGTCGTCGACGACGATGAACGCCGGGAAGTCCTCGACCTCGATCTTCCAGACGGCCTCCATGCCGAGCTCCTCGTACTCGACGACCTCGACCTTCTTGATGCAGTCCTGGGCGAGGCGGGCGGCGGGGCCGCCGATGGAGCCGAGGTAGAAGCCGCCGTGGGCGTTGCACGCGTCCGTGACCTGCTGGCTGCGGTTGCCCTTGGCCAGCATCACCTTGGAGCCGCCCGCCGCCTGGAACTGCTCGACGTAGGAGTCCATGCGTCCGGCCGTCGTCGGCCCGAAGGAACCGGACGCGTAACCCTCCGGCGTCTTCGCCGGGCCCGCGTAGTACACCGGGTGGTCCTTCAGGTACTGCGGCATCTCCTCGCCCGCGTCCAGCCGCTCCTTGATCTTGGCGTGCGCGATGTCACGCGCCACGACCAGCGGACCGGACAGCGACAGCCGGGTCTTGACCGGGTACTTGGTCAGCTCGGCGAGGATGTCGTCCATCGGCTGGTTCAGATCGATCCTGACGACGTCGCCGGAGCCCGCGGCGGAGCCGCTGCCGGACTCGGTCAGGTGCTCGTCCGTCGTGTCCGGCAGGAAGCGCGCCGGGTCCGTCTCCAGCTGCTCCAGGAAGACGCCCTCGGCGGTGATCTTCGCGACCGCCTGGCGGTCGGCCGAGCAGGAGACGGCGATGGCGACCGGGCAGGAGGCGCCGTGCCGCGGCAGCCGCACCACGCGCACGTCGTGGCAGAAGTACTTGCCGCCGAACTGCGCCCCGATCCCGATCCTCTGCGTCAGCTCGAAGACCTTCTCCTCCAGCTCCTTGTCCCGGAAGCCGTGACCGAGCGGCGAGCCCTCGGCCGGGATCTCGTCCAGGTAGTGCGCGGAGGCGTACTTCGCCGTCTTCAGCGCGTACTCCGCGCTCGTGCCGCCGACCACGATCGCGAGGTGGTACGGCGGGCAGGCGGCCGTACCCAGCGAACGGATCTTCTCCTCCAGGAACTTCATCATGGAGGCCTCGTTCAGGACGGCCTTCGTCTCCTGGTAGAGGAAGGACTTGTTGGCGGAGCCGCCGCCCTTCGCCATGAACAGGAACTTGTAGGCGCCGCCGTCCGTCGCGTACAGCTCGATCTGCGCCGGCAGGTTCGACCCGGTGTTCTTCTCCTCCCACATGGTGAGCGGAGCCATCTGCGAGTACCGGAGGTTCAGCTTGGTGTACGCGTCGTAGATGCCGTGGGACAGCGCCTCCTCGTCCCGGCCCTCCGTCAGCACGTTCTGCCCGCGCTTGCCCATGACGATCGCCGTGCCGGTGTCCTGACACATCGGCAGCACGCCCGCCGCCGCGATGTTCGCGTTCTTCAGCAGGTCGAGGGCGACGAACTTGTCGTTGCCGGACGCCTCTGGGTCGTCGATGATCCGGCGCAACTGCGCCAGGTGGGCGGGGCGCAGGTAGTGCTGGATGTCGTGGATGGCCTCCTCGGCCAGCCGGCGCAGCGCCTGCGGCTCGACCTTGAGGAACGTGCGCCCGTCGGCCTCGAAGGTGGAGACACCCTCGGAGGTCACCAGCCGGTAGGGGGTGGTGTCCTCTCCCATGGGGAGCAGATCGGTGTACTCGAACTCAGGCATCGGTGCCCATTCCTCTTCGACAGACAGCGCGGTCGGCCCGCGGCCGGCCTCCATTGGCAGCGCCCACCAGCGTAGAACCTGCCGCTGACGGCGAGCCTGTGAGGTAAGGCTCAGTTCCACCCGGGCAGGTCTATCGCGATCTATCGTGTTTCGGTACGCTGCTGCCGTGGACCTTCAGAAGCAGACCGCACCGCGTGCCTCCGACGCCGCGCCGCGTGCCTCCGTCGCCGAACTGCGCGCGTCCGACGCCGACCGCGACCGCATCGCCGACATCCTGCGCGAGGCCCTCGCCGAGGGGCGCCTGACCGCCGAGGAGCACGCCGAGCGCGTCGAGGGCGCGCTGGCCGCCAGGACGGTCGGCGCACTGGACGAGTTCATCCGGGACCTGCCCGCGGCCCACCACCGGCACGCCCCGCCGCACGCCCCGGCCCCGAACCGCCCGCCGGCCGGCGCGATCCCCGCCGACCCGGACGACAACCTGGTCGCGATCTTCAGCAACAGTGTCCGCAGGGGCCGCTGGCGCGCCGGCCGCCGCATCCACGCGTACGCGATCTTCGGCAGCGTCGAGATCGACCTCAGTGAGGCGCTGTTCGAGTACCAGCAGGTCGTCATCAAGGCCATCTCGGTCTTCGGCAACGTGGAGGTCCGCGTCCCGGAGAACGTGTCGCTGCGCGGCACCGGCGGCGGAGTCCTGGGCAACTTCGAGGTCGACACGCTCGATTCCGCCGACCCCGACGCCCCGGTCGTCTACATCGACGGATGGTCCGTCCTCGGCAACATCGAGGGCCGGCCGAAGCGCGGCCGGCTCGTCGCGGACATCCTCGACCGGGTCCAGCGCACGGTCGACAGGAGTTTGCGCAGGCATCCGTGACCGTTGACGGTTGTGAACGCCGGGGCGTGTCCGGCGGCCCCGGAAGCGGGCCGGCCGCGGACGGAAGTGCGCGGGAGCGCCCGTAATCCAGCGGTTCGAAACTCAGTGCATAGGCGCGCGCACAGCGGGTAGGGCTTGCTGCATCGTCTCTCGCTCGCGAAGCCGTCGTCAGGAGTAGACCGTGCTGCAACCGCCGCATTCGTCCCTGCAGGTAGCCGCCGTTCCGGCCCAGCGGGTACCAGCGCGCGACAGGGACCAAGACGCTCCCTGGCACACCGAGGCGGTGTGCCGGCGCGACGAGGCAGGCCTGTTCTTCGCCCCCTCCAAGGAGCCCACCGCCGCCCGCCTCTCCCGGGAGGAGGCCGCCAAGCGGGTCTGCGCCCGCTGTCCGGTCATGGTGGAGTGCCGCGAGCACGCTCTGCTGCAACCCGAGCCCTACGGCGTCTGGGGCGGCCTCACCGCCGCCGAACGCCGCGTCGTCCTCGCCCGGCGCCGCCGTCGCGACCTGGAGCTGAAGAAGGCGGCGAGGGCGGCGGACCGCATACCGGCAGCCGGTTAGCCGACCCCCCGCACGAAGAGACACGAGGAACACACGAACACACGAAGAAGAGGGGCGCCCCCTCCGCACCGGGGGCGCCCCTCTTCGGGGATGAGTGGTCCTTCGACGCCGGGCGCCCTACCCCCTACTTCGCGCGGTCGAAGTCGATCGCGCTGTAGGCCCGCAGCTTGCTCAGCCGGTGCTCGGAGTCGATCCGCCGCACCGTCCCCGACTTCGACCGCATCACGATCGAGTCGGTCGTGGCCGTCTCCGACCGGTACCGCACCCCGCGCAGCAACTCGCCGTCGGTGATCCCGGTGGCCACGAAGAACACGTTCTCCCCGGTCACCAGGTCCTCGGTGGTCAGTACGCGATCGAGATCGTGCCCGGCGTCCAGCGCCCGCTGCCGCTCCTCGTCGTCCTTGGGCCACAGCTTGCCCTGGATCGTGCCGCCGAGGCACTTCACGGCGCAGGCCGAGATGATGCCCTCGGGCGTGCCGCCGATGCCGAGCAGCAGGTCGACGCCGGTGCCCTCGCGCAGCGCCAGGATCGAGCCGGCGACGTCGCCGTCGGAGATCAGCTTGATGCGCGCGCCGGTCTCGCGGATCTCCTTGATGATGCCCTCGTGCCGAGGCCGGTCCAGGATGACGACGGTGACGTCCTCGGGGGTGGCCCGCTTGGCCTTGGCGACCCGGCGGATGTTCACCGACACCGGCGCCTCGATGTCGACGAACTCGGCGGCCTCGGGGCCGGTGACCAGCTTGTCCATGTAGAACACGGCGGACGGGTCGAACATGGAGCCGCGTTCGGCGGCCGCGAGGACGGCGATGGCGTTGGGCATGCCCTTGGCCGTCAGCGTGGTGCCGTCGATCGGGTCGACGGCGATGTCGCACTCGGCGCCGGTCCCGTCGCCGACCCGCTCTCCGTTGAAGAGCATCGGGGCCTCGTCCTTCTCGCCCTCGCCGATGACGACCACGCCGTTCATCGACACGGTGGAGACGAGGGTCCGCATCGCCCGCACCGCGGCACCGTCGGCCCCGTTCTTGTCACCGCGCCCGACCCAGCGGCCCGCGGCCATCGCCGCCGCTTCGGTCACCCGGACCAGTTCCAGGGCGAGGTTGCGGTCGGGGGCCTCGGAGGGGACGTCGAGTTCTGACGGCAATTGATGGTGCTCGGTCATCGGAGCGCACCTTTCTGATACGACGACGGCCGGATGAGGGTTGCGGCCCCGACTCTATCGTCAGTCCGACAAAATGAGCAGGGGACCCCACGGATGAGCGCGCCAGGTACCTGCGACGATAGGAGCGTGGCAGGTTCGAATGGCAAGACGAAGACGGTCCGGGACATGGTGCTCTCGCTGGGCCTGATCATGATCGCGGGGGCGGTGATGTACCTCTTCATCCCGCACGACGACAGCACCCCCGACGTCAAACGGGTCGACTACCGCGTCGAGCTGCTCACGGCACGTCGTGCGGCCTCCTATCCGGTCGCGGCGCCCGAGGACCTGCCGTTGAGCTGGAAGGCGACCTCCGTGCGCTTCCGGGGGGACGACTTCGACGCCTGGCACCTCGGCTTCCACACTCCCGACGGGGAGTACGTCCAGGTGGAGCAGTCCACTCAGAAGCGCTCCACGTTCATCGACGAGGCGACGCAGGGCGCCCGGCGGACGGACAGGACGGAGCAGCTCGCCGGCCGGACCTGGACCCGCTACACCGAGGGCCGCTACGACGCCCTCGTGCTGGAGAACGCGGACGGTTCGACGACGGTGGTGGCCGGCACGGCGTCGTTCGCCAGGCTGGCGCAGATGGCGGAGTCGCTGAAGATGGCGTGAGCGGTCCGTCCCCCTGGCACGACCGAGGCCCCCGGCAGGATCGCCGGGGGCCTCGGTCGTGCCGGTCGCTCGGACGCTCAGACCGTGGTCACGACCTGCTCGTAGGCCAGTCGCGGCGAGCGCGGGTAGGAGGCGTCCTCCCCGGGCTTGCCGATGTTGACGACCATCAGCGGGGTGTGGTCGTCGTCCAGGAACTCCTTGCGGACGCCCTCGAAGTCGAAGCCGGTCATCGGGCCGGCGGCGAGGCCGGCGGCACGGACGCCGACGATGAAGTACGCGGCCTGGAGGGCGGCGTTCAGCGCGGCGGCGCCCTCACGGGCCGGGCGCTCGGCGAAGAAGAGGTCCTTGGCCTGCGGGAACGCCGGGAACAGGGTCGGCAGCTCCTCGTGGAACTCGTTGTCCGCGGAGAGGATCGCGACCAGCGGGGCGGTGGCCGTCTTGGCCTGGTTGCCCTCGGCCATGTGCTGCACCAGACGCTCACGGGCCTCGGCGGAGCGGACCAGGGTGATGCGCAGCGGAGTCTGGTTGAAGGCGGTCGGGCCGTACTTGACCAGGTCGTAGATCGCCTGGACCTGCTCCTCGGTCACCGGCTCGTCGGTGAAGGTGTTCGCGGTGCGGGCCTCGCGGAACAGCAGGTCCTGGGCGGCGGGGTCAAGAGCGAGAGACATGCGTGAACTTCCTGGAGTGCGGAGTACGGGGGGTACGGGTCCGGATCCGGCATGCCGGACCGGACGGCGTGATCGACCGTACGCCATAGAAGTTCAATGTTCAACAAAGGTCTGAGGTGGGGTGACCCTCCTCACGGGGCCGCCGCGAGCACTACCCCTCCTCCGCTTCCTCCTCCTCGGCCAGCGCCGCGTCCAGCCGCGCCCGCGCGCCCTCCAGCCAGCGCCGGCACACCTGGGCCAGCTCCTCCCCGCGCTCCCACAGGGCGAGGGACTCCTCCAGCGTCGTACCCCCCGCCTCCAGCCGGCGGACGACCTCGATCAGCTCGTCGCGCGCCTGCTCGTACCCGAGCGTCTCTTCCACCTTGTCGGTCATCCACTCACCCTAAAGATCGACTCGTACGTTGAACTCACCCTCGGCGACCCGCGCGCGCAACGCCTCGTCCGCCGCCACCTCGCCCGGATCCCGCACCACATGCCCGTCGGCCCGCTGGAGCACGGCGTACCCGCGCTTCAGCGTCGCGGCCGGCGAGAGCGCCACCACGCGCGCGTGCGTGTGCGTCAGCTCGGAGTCGGCACGGTCCAGGAGGTGCCCGAGGGTGCGCCGGGAACGGTCGACCAGCGAGGCGACGTGCTCCGCCCGCTCGTCGAGCATCCGGTGCGGATCCTGTATCACGGGCCGCGCCAGCGCATGGGCGAGCCCGCGCTCCTCCCGCTCCACGAACGCCTGCACGCACCGCCGCGCCCGGTCACGCAGCATCCGCACCCGCTCCAACTCCTCGCCGACGTCCGGGACGACCTTCTTCGCCGCGTCGGTGGGCGTCGAGGCCCGCAGGTCGGCCACATGGTCCAGCAGAGGGTTGTCGGGCTCGTGCCCGATCGCCGACACCACCGGCGTACGGCAGGCCGCGACCGCCCGCACCAGCTGCTCGTCGGAGAACGGCAGCAGGTCCTCCACACTGCCACCACCGCGCGCGACGATGATCACGTCCACGTCCTCCAGGTCGTCCAGCTCCTTCACGGCCTGGACGACCTGCGGCACGGCGTGCACACCCTGCACGGCGACATTGCGCACCTCGAAGCGGACGGCGGGCCAGCGGTGGCGGGCGTTCTCCAGGACGTCCCGCTCCGCGGCGGACGCCCGCCCGCACACCAGCCCGATCAGCTGGGGAAGGAAGGGCAGCGGCTTCTTCCGACCGGGGGCGAACAACCCCTCCGCCGCCAGGGACTTCTTCAGCTGCTCCAGCCGGGCCAGCAGCTCCCCGACCCCCACCGGCCGTATCTCGACCGCCCGCAGCGACAACTGCCCCCGCGGCGCGTACCACTCCGGCTTGGCGTGGACGACGACCCGCGCGCCCTCGCCGACGACGTCCGCGACCGCGTCGAACACCTGCCGATAGCAGGTCACGCTCACGGAGATGTCGTACGACGGATCCCGCAGCGTCAGGAAGACGACGCCCGCGCCCGGGCGCCGCGACAACTGGGTGATCTGCCCCTCGACCCACACCGCGCCGAGCCGGTCGATCCACCCCCCGATGAGCCGGGACACCTCACCGACGGGCAGGGGGGTCTCGGCGGACGTGTTGACAGCCATGTGCGCGAGCGTAGTGGCCGCCGGTGACAATCAGGCACGCGCCGAGCGGGCCCGGCCGTCGCCCGCCCCGCGCGCGGGACGGGCGATCTTCGACCCGCCGGGGGCGGCCTTACGATGGGACGCATGACCGCTTCGCCTGGCCGCCGTGTCCTGCTCGCCGCCCCCCGGGGCTACTGCGCGGGAGTGGACCGCGCCGTGATCGCCGTCGAGAAGGCCCTGGAGCAGTACGGCGCTCCCGTCTACGTCCGCCACGAGATCGTCCACAACAAGTACGTCGTGCAGACCCTGGAGAAGAAGGGCGCCGTCTTCGTCGAGCGCACGGAGGAGGTCCCGCCGGGCAACATCGTGATGTTCTCGGCGCACGGCGTCGCCCCCGTCGTCCACGAGGAGGCCAGGCGCGGCCGCCTCGCCACCATCGACGCGACCTGCCCGCTGGTCACCAAGGTCCACAAGGAAGCCGTCCGCTTCGCCGACGACGACTACGACATCCTCCTGATCGGCCACGAGGGCCACGAGGAGGTCATCGGCACCTCCGGCGAGGCCCCCGACCACATCCAGCTCGTCGACGGTCCCGCCGACGTCGCCAAGGTGGAGGTCCGCGACCCCTCCAGGGTCGTCTGGCTCTCGCAGACCACCCTCTCCGTCGACGAGACCATGGAGACCGTCGACGCCCTGAAGGAGAAGTTCCCGCAGCTCGTCTCCCCGCCCAGCGACGACATCTGCTACGCCACGCAGAACCGTCAGCTCGCGGTGAAGCAGATGGGCGCCGAGGCAGAACTCGTCATCGTGGTCGGCTCCCGCAACTCCTCCAACTCCAAGCGGCTCGTCGAGGTCGCCAAGCTCGCCGGCTCGCGCCAGGCGTACCTCGTGGACTTCGCGAGCGAGATCGACGAGGCCTGGCTGGAGGGCGTGACCACGGTCGGCGTCACCTCCGGCGCCTCCGTCCCGGAGGTCCTCGTCGAGGAAGTCCTCCAGTGGCTCGCCGAGCGGGGTTACGCCGACGTCGAGCTGGTCAAGGCCGCCGACGAGCACATCACCTTCTCGCTGCCCAAGGAACTCCGCCGTGACCTGCGCGAAGAGGCCGCGGCGCTGATCGCCGAGCGCGGCGGGAGCGGTGCCGGGGACGCCTCCGAGCGGTGAGGGCCGCGTGAGGGCGGGGTGACCGGCGCAGTGACGGTCAGTCGACCGTCGTAACGTGGAGCCATGCAGATCTTCGGCGTGGACATCGGTGGATCCGGGATCAAGGGCGCCCCTGTGGACCTGGACAGGGGCGATCTGGCCCAGGAGCGCTGCAAGGTGCTCACCCCGCACCCGGCGACGCCCGAGAGCGTGGCCGACGGCGTGAAGCAGGTCGTCGACCACTTCGGGTGGACGGGACCGGTGGGGCTCACCTTCCCGGGCGTGGTCACCGGCGGATCCACCATCCGTACGGCGGCCAATGTCGACAAGAGCTGGATCGACACGGACGCGCGTGCCCTGTTCGGCGAGCGGCTCGGCGGCCTGCCGGTCACGGTGGTCAACGACGCGGACGCGGCGGGCGTCGCCGAGATCGCCTTCGGCGCCGGCCGCGACCGCAGCGGCACGGTGATCCTGCTGACGTTCGGCACGGGCATCGGCAGCGCCCTCTTCGTCGACGGCGTCCTCGTCCCCAACACCGAGCTCGGCCACCTCGAGCTGAACGGCCACGACGCCGAGACGCGCGCCTCCAGCAAGGCCAAGGAGGACGGCGACCTGACGTGGGAACACTGGGCCCGCCGCGTCCAGAAGTACCTCGCCCACGTGGAGATGCTCTTCTCGCCGGAGCTGTTCATCATCGGCGGCGGCGTCAGCCGCAAGGCGCAGAAGTTCCTGCCCTTCGTCGAGGGCATCAAGGCGGAGATCGTCCCGGCGCAGCTGCAGAACAACGCGGGGATCGTGGGAGCGGCGATGCGGGCGGCGAAGGACAGCTGAGGGGCCGTCCGGACGGCCGACTGGACGGACGGCGGACTGGACGGCCGGCCGGCCGGAGGGGCGGCCGGCCGGAGGGGCGGCGCGGTAGGGGCGAGGTCCGGCCGGGATCACCGCCGGTTTTCCGCCGGGCGGCGGCGCGCTCGGCTCGCCGCGGCGATCCTGCGCACCAGCATCACCAGTGCGGCCAGGAGCGTCCCGCCGTACAGCCAGCCGACCTCGGTGGCCAGGGCGGTGGCCAGCCCCATCAGCCGGGAGCCGACCCCGTCGCCGCCGTGGGCGACGGGCAGGAGTCCCAGGGCGAAGGCGATCGGGACGGCGATGGGCGCGGACAGCGGTTCCGCCCTGCGCACCCACAGCGCGGTCAGCAGGCACACCGGCAGGAACAGCACGCCGTACACCGTCAGCGAGGCGCCGAACAGCCGCTGGTCCAGCCAGCCGAACAGCAGCATCAGCGCCCCGCTGAACAGACCGCCGCCGAGCCCGGTGAGCCGGGGGTTGGACATCCGCCGTACGGCTGCCGCCGGGCGCGGAGTGGGCACCCTGGAGGCGCGTGCGGGCCGGGGGAGACCCGGGTGGCGGCCGGCCCTCGAAGGCGTACCGGAGGCGGAGCCCGGACCGGGGCCCCGCTTCGGCGGCACCGGGGGACGGGCGACCCGCGGAGCCTCCTTCCGCCCGGCCCGCACCGAACCGTTCCTGCCACCGCCGCCACCGCCGCCGCGACCACGGTCGCCACCGCCACCCCCACGGCCGGCGCTCCCGCCGCCACCGCGGACCGCCTGCGGTGGAAGGGGCGGGATGCCGCGTCGTGCTCCGTTCTGCGGGGAGCGCGTCCTGTGTTGCTCCATCGGTCCAACTTAGGTCGGTTTATGTGCCGAATCCGGCGCGGGACACGCCGGAGGAGAGACCTTGGCCATGCGTTCGACAGGTCCGCCGGGACGGGTGCGGGCACGCCGTAAACTGGTGGATCGGCCAGCCCTCTGGCCCCCTGGCCCTCTCACTACGGGAAGTCGCAACGTGTCGCTCACGATCGGAATCGTCGGTCTGCCGAATGTCGGCAAGTCGACCCTGTTCAACGCCCTGACCAAGAACGACGTGCTGGCGGCCAACTACCCGTTCGCCACGATCGAGCCCAACGTCGGCGTGGTCGGCGTCCCCGACGCCCGTCTGGCGAAGCTGGCGGAGATCTTCGGCTCCCAGCGGATCCTCCCGGCGACCGTCGACTTCGTCGACATCGCGGGCATCGTGCGCGGTGCGAGCGAGGGCGAGGGACTGGGCAACAAGTTCCTGGCGAACATCCGTGAGTCCGACGCGATCTGCCAGGTCATCCGTGCCTTCAAGGACGAGAACGTCGTGCACGTCGACGGCAAGGTCTCGCCGAAGGACGACATCGAGACGATCAACACCGAGCTGATCCTCGCCGACCTCCAGACCATCGAGAAGGTCCTGCCGCGTCTCCAGAAGGAGTCGCGCATCAAGAAGGACGTGGCTCCCAAGGTCAAGGCCGTCGAGGAGGCGAAGGAGATCCTGGAGAAGGGCGACACGCTCTTCGCGCACGGCATCGTCCAGGGCACCGAGCGCAACGAACTCCTCCACGACCTGCACCTGCTCACCACCAAGCCCTTCCTCTACGTCTTCAACGTCGACGAGGACGAGCTGGTCGACGAGTCCTTCAAGGACGAGCAGCGCGCCCTGGTCGCCCCCGCCGAGGCGATCTTCCTCAACGCCAAGCTGGAGGCGGACCTCGCCGAGCTGGACGAGGAGGACGCCCTGGAGCTGCTGGAGTCGGTGGGCGCCGAGGAGCCCGGCCTCGCCACCCTCGCCCGCGTCGGCTTCAACACCCTCGGCCTGCAGACGTACCTCACGGCCGGCCCCAAGGAGTCCCGCGCCTGGACCATCAAGAAAGGCGCCACGGCCCCCGAGGCCGCCGGGGTCATCCACACCGACTTCCAGAAGGGCTTCATCAAGGCGGAGGTCATCTCCTTCGCCGACCTGGTGGAGACCGGCTCGGTCGCCGAGGCCCGCGCCAAGGGCAAGGCGCGTATGGAGGGCAAGGACTACGTGATGCAGGACGGGGATGTGGTGGAGTTCCGCTTCAACGTGTGAGCGGATGAAATAACACCAACGCTGACGTAGCAAACATGCACGGCAGAAGGGGCCGGGCTCTCACGAGCCCGGCCCCTTCATCGATCCCGTGCTGGATCGGCGCTGGATTTCCTGACCCGATGTCAGGAGGGCTCAGGTGTCGTAGACGGTGGAGCGATGCGCGACGAGCACGACCCACACCACCAGCTCGCCGTTGTCGATGGTGTAGATCACGCGGTAGTCGCCTACCCGTAGGCGGCGCCGGTCGGGCTGGGAGACGAGGGCCGTGGTGTTGAACCCCAGTGGGTCGCTCTCCAGCTCGGTCAGCTTGGCCAGAATGCGGAGGGCCATGTCTCGCGGGCCCTTGCGGAGCTCGGCCTGAGCCTCGGGTCGAAAGACGGTGCGGTACTCACTCACTGCGCGCCAGCGTCTCCCTCATGACGTCCTCGATCGGGATGCCGGGGGCCGGATTGGCCATGCGCTCGTCGATGATCCGGTTGATCTCGCGCTCTTCCCACTCCTGGTACTTGCGCAGCACCTCGATGGACACCACGGCGGCGACCTGCTTGCCGCGTCGGGTGATGACGGTAGGTACGTCGTCCCGGTCGGCCCGCTCCACGACCTCGGCCAGGTGCGCCCGGACATCGCGGATGGACTCTACGGGCAGTGGCTGTGTCATGCGCCCAAGGGTACCGAGTGTCCCATGTGTACACAACGGCCAGGCGGGGCGTTTCCAGTGGCCGGTGGGCAGGCCGCCCGCGGTCTTCCGGACGCTCAGCAGGAACACGGCCAGGCACAGGGGCGGGAGGGCGCTGGTCGTCAGCGCCGAGACGGCGTTCACCTACTACGTCGTCCCCTGTCGAGCCGCGGGCCGTCCGGGAGCGGGAGCCGACCCGCTTCGGCGTCGGCGAGGCGCCCGCGCACCATGGAGTCCATCACCGTCAGGTACCGCTGCGTCCGCGTCCGGCCGAGCACGAAGGGATGGGGCCCGCCCGCCGAGCGTGAGCCGTTGCCGGTCCGCGATCTCGAGGTCCCGGGCGGGAGCGTCGGCCGGCGGGGCGCCGGAGGCGAGGTCCCGGTCGGCCGGAGACATCAGCACCCGTGCTCCGTAGCGGTCGGCGAGATACCGCGCTCCCCCGACATGGTCGTCGTGGCCGTGGGTGACGACGACGTACCCGATCGTCTCCGGATCGGCCCCAGCTCCCGCAGCCCGGGGACGAGCACGTTCTCCGCCTCCGCGGAGGAGGTGAGCGCGTCGATGAGCACGATCCCGTCGTCGGGCAGCACCGCCATCGCGGAGACCCAGCCCGTGCTCGGCATGGCGAGGTCGTCGAAGAGCTTGATCGGCGCGGGCGGCCGGGGGACATCGAGGCCGGGGATCAGCGCCGTCACCAGGGCGCGAAGGACCGGGTCGCCGGAGCGGACGACGGGCGGGTCCCCTGCGCCCTTACCCGCAGGCCGGCCGGCCCACGGCCGAGGAGGTGGGACCCACCGGTCCGGCACCGGCCACAAGTCCGGGAGCCGCGAGTCGGCCCAGGCGACGCCTGGTGAGAGAACCGCTCGTGCCGTCGTGGCGGGATGACGAAGTCATCGGGATCCGCCTGAATGAGTGTTCCGGAAGACGAACCCGCGGTCCTGCCTAGCCGCGCGTGGGTCGCATGGTGGCGTCGTACACCGTGCGGTAGTCCGGCACGACGACCCGCGTCGCCGGGGACGCCTTTGCGACCTGCGCGACGAACGCGTCCAGATCCATCACCGGGTCTCGCTCGGGAGCACCGCTCAGGGGGAGTTCGAAGTTGTCCCAGTGGACGGGCACGGCCACCCGAGGGTGGTCCAGCGCGCGCAGCAGCCGGGGCACGTAGCGGTGTGTGGCGGTGCTGGAGGGCACGGCGATCATCGCGAGGTCGGGGCGCAGGCCGCGCACCGCCCGCTCGGAGAAGTCACTGGCCCCCATGAGGAACGCCGACGGGCCGCTGTCCCCGGCCGTCACCTGGAAGGCGAGGGTGTCGCCCTCCGGCAGGTCGGAGATGGTGCTCGGGACGGTCGGGGGCGGGGCGTGCAGCGTGCCCGGGGCGAAGTAGGCGCACTTCTTGTTGCGGCTGTGCAGGCTCGGCACGACCTCGACGATGATCCCGTCGAAGTCCAGCACCTCGCCGCCCTTCACCACGGAGATCTGCGCCGCGTCGACGCCCAGGGCGACCAGTAGGTGGTACGTGGTCTCGGTGCCGACGACGCGCGCGCCGGTGGTCCTGGCGATGTGGGGTACGTCGGCGAGGTGGTCCCAGTGGGAGTGGCTGACCAGGACGAGTTCGGGGCGGCCGATGTGCGCGTCCACCACCTCCGGCCGGGTCCGCAGCGGGGTCCGGGGGTCGAAGGAACCCTCGTACAGACCGGTGGTGAAGCGGGTGAGGTACGGGTCGAAGAGTACGGTCCGGTCGCCGACGTCGATGCGCCAGCCGGCGGTGCCGAGCCAGCGGAACGATGCCGGACCGGCGGCCGGTCCACTGTCCCGCCCGCTGTCCCCGGCCGAGGCGGTGGCGGCCGTGGCCGGGAGGAGCGGTGCTGCGGCGCCGAGCGCGGCGCCGCGCAACACCGTACGACGGTTGAGCCTGCGGCCTGAGGGCGCGTCTGATCTGTCCGTGACAGGTGTGTCGTGGGTCATGGCGTCAGGAGATCAGGGCGTGAACTGCCGTGTCCAAGACCGGAGTCGGGCCCTGGTGATACGTGAACGCATATGGGAGCTGGTCACCGGCGGTCGCCGTTGCGGCGGAGGAAGTCGACCGCGATGCCGGCGGCTTTGCCTATGGCGGCGTCCACCGTGGCGCGGGAGGCGGCCAGGTCGTGGGTGCGGGCGAAGACGGCGATCGCGTAGCACTCGCCGTCGGGGTAGCGGGCGACGCCCGCCTCCATGTGCAGCCCCGGCAGGGTTCCCGTCTTGGCCGCGACCGTGACGTCGTCCGGGAAGCCCGACACCAGTCGGTGGCGGAAGACCTGGCGGCTCATCAGGTCACGTACGAACGCGCAGGCTTCGGGCGGCCCGGCGGCGTCACTCCAGACGAGTTGGAGCAACCGGGTGATCTCGCGGGGTGTGCTCGCCGTGGTGTGGCGGGGATCCAGCACGGCGAGCCGTCTCTTGCGGTCGTCCGGCAGGGCCGGGTAGCGCACGGCGAACTCCCTCTCGTCGCGCGCCCCGACCTCCGCGAGCATCGACTCCAGCAGGTCCCGCGGCCCGCCCACGATCCGGGTCCGCTCCAGCCCGAGTTCCTCCGCGAGCAGCCGTACGGTGTCCAGGCCGACGCGGGCCAGCAACAGGTCGGCCGCCGAGTTGTCACTGACCGACATCGCGAAGTGGGCCAGGTCACGCAGCGACAGCTCGACGTCGTCCAGACACCCGGCGGTTCCCCAGCCGCCGAGCCGGTCGGCCGCCGTCACCCGCACCCGCTCCCGCGGGTCGAGCTGTCCGGCGACGACCTGCCGGGCGAACTCCAGCACCATCAGCACCTTGAAGATCGAGGCGATCACGACGGGATCGTCGGCGCCCACGGCCACTCCGGAGGCACCCGGCTCCACTCCGGCCTCCCCGGCGACCGGCGTGCGCACGCGAACGGGGATCGCGTGCAGTTGTCCTTCGGCCCCGGCCTGCGCGAAAACCTGTCGGATCCGTTCCTCTGTCACTGCGCCCCTCTTGCCATCGGTTCGTCCTGATCCTCGGATCGCGGTCGGACCTCCAGCTGATCCATCCCCCTCGCGGCGGCCCTCACGTACGATCCTTGACCGTGGATCTCTTGCGCCACCTGCGTCTGTTCGTCACCGTAGCCGACGAGCTGCACTTCAGCCGGGCAGCCGAGCGGCTGGGCATGGCGCAGCCGCCGCTCAGCCAGGCGATCCGCAGGCTGGAGAAGGAGCTCGGTGCGGAGCTGTTCGACCGCTCGCAGCGCGGCGTCCGCCTGAGCGCCGCCGGGGCGGCACTGCTGGAGGAGGCCCACGAACTCCTCGCCCGGGAGGAGAGGCTGCGCACGCTGGCCCGCCGCGCCGCCGACGGCGGCCTCGGCACGCTCCGCGCGGGCGTCCCGCCCGACACCACGGCCGCCGTACTGTCCGCGTTGCTCTCCGCCTGCGCGCAGGACGCCCCAGGCCTCGCCGTCGACCTCCAGGAGGTCACCACCGAGGAACAGTTGCGGCTGCTGTCCTGCGGCGGGCTGGACGTCGGACTCGTGCACCACCCCGTCGACGCCACCGAACTGCGACTCGGCCCCGAAATCTCCCTGGACCTGGGGATAGTCCTGCCTCGCACCTCACCGCTGGCCCGGCTGCCGGAGGTGAGGCTCGGCGAGCTCTCCGGCCACGACCTGGTGCTCTTCCCCCGGGCCCACGCACCGGGCTGGTACGACCGGATCCTCGACGTGTGCCGCGCCGAGGGTTTCGTCCCCGGCCGCCTCCGGCACGCGTCCAACCCCGAGTTCCTGCTCGCCCTCGTGACGGCGGGGCACGGAGTCGCCTTCGACCAGGGGCCGGTGGCCCGCAAGGAGCCCCGCGTCGCCTGGCGGCCACTGGCCGACCGCCCCCTCACCCTGCGCGTCAGCGGCGCCTGGCCCGCCGGCCGTGCAGCCCACCCGGCCGCCGGCCGTTTCGCGGAACTCGCGCACGGCGTCCTGGCCCGCGACCACACCGCGCACACGCGGCGTGCGGGCATCTCGCGCCAGGGGGACGAGCCGCCGCGCCCGTGGTCGGTGGTCTACGGCTAGGTCGTGTCTTTCCGATCGGCCCGGCTCGGGGCCGCGGCGCCCGGCTGACGCCGGTGAGCGGGGCTTGGTGCGAGCGACGGCACGGCGGGACCGTGGGGAACGCGATGCCGGTCAAGCCTCCGGGAAGGACGGGCACGTGTAGCGGCCCCTGTCCCGCGGGGCGCACTCCTCCACGCCCATGACGGTGTGCTCGTACACCTGCCGGGGGCGTTCCGCGATGCCGTGCACGGAGAAGCCCTTGCCGTTGGCGGTGATGTCCTGGGTGTGGGTGCCCTTCGCGTCGACGTAGCTGACCTCGAACGCCTTCCAGGTGCAGTCCTGCGTCCCGGACGTGACCTGGATGCGCAGTCCGCCCGGGGTGGCGCCGTTGCCCAGGTCGATCTTCCTGTGCGTGAAGAACGGCTCTCCGTAGTGCTCCTCCTCCGGGCCACCGGTGATCAGAGGGGTGTCGGTGGAGCGCGTCACGTCGAAGAGCAGTCCGTCGTAGTCGGCCCCGCCCTCGCCCACCCGGATGATCGCGGTGGTGGCCTTGGCGGGGGTGCACCGGAGGCCCTTCATCCGCAGGCCGTTGACGACGAGGGAGGCTTTGCGGTCGCTGATGAGGTCCACGAACCATGCCTCGGAGTAGCCCCACCAGTCGACGCCCATCGCGCTTTTCCAGACGTCGGAGTAGAAGACGCCCCGCCCGTGGTGGGCCTTCGTGAACGCGGTCAGGTCCTGCGCCACGCCGCTCGTCCCCACGATCCGCGCCTTGTCCCGCGCGGAGAAGGGAGCGTCGAAGAGGGTCGCCTCGGGTTCCCGGGTGTCCTGACGGACGTTCGCCGAGAACGCGGGGCCTTCCCGGTCGACCTTGTCGTCCGCCTTGCTCGACACCCGCGCGTCGTGCTCCGACGTCAGCCAGTCGGTGCCCTTCGTCAGCAGGAACAGCACGAGCGAACTCACGACGACCCAGGCCACGGTGATGCGGATCTTCCGTCTCTGTCTGGCCGGGTCCGCGTCCGCGGCCTGGGGCATGACGGTGTTGATCATGTCGTCCCGCAGCGACGGCGTGTTCGGGGCCTGTGGCGCGGGGGGCGGGGAAGCGGGCGGCGGCGTACCGCTGTCTGCCATGGGAGCGGCCTCGCTGGAGTAAGTGACCATCAACAACGGGCTGTTGATGCTACGTCATGACAGGTGCCCCTCCGCCCGCCACGGCCAGGCGGCAGGCCCGCGCGTACGCCCGGACCAGCGGCCGGTGGCCGTCCTCGCGGGGCCGGGCGAGGACGGAGCGGCTGGGGGCGACGCCGTGGACCGGGGGTGGTGACGCCGCCCAGGGTGAGCAGCGGGACGTCGCCCGTGGCCGGCAGGCGGATGCCTGACCGGTCGTCATCCCGCAGGACCCGGCAACAGACGGACGACGATGCAGTCGGCCCCTGTCCTGACCGGCCACCGGATCCCCCGGAGCACCCCGCGGGGCCCCTCGGGCAGCCCTGCCACCCGCCTGTCCCACAGCGGCACGGCCCGCCCGCCGCGCCCACGGCCGAGCGCTGCCTCCGGGCGCCGCACGGACTCCGGCGGAGCCGGCAACTCCCGCGCGGCCCCGTCCGCCTGACCGGCCGGCACCCGGGCGCCTCCGCCGGTTCCTCCCGCACAGGGGGCCCACCGCGCCGTCCGCCGGCGGGCCGGCGGCGGTCACACCCGGGCGGCCCGGATGACCGAGCGCGCTCGACGGCCCCGGCCCACCGTGCGGTCAGCCCGCTCCCTGCCCGGATCGCCGCATTCGCGACCCCCGTACCGTCCCCGCTCGCGCCGCGCTTACCATGCGCCCAGTCGTACGTCAGTTCTGCGTCAGTCAGGAGCACGGTACTCGTGTCCATACCTCCGCCCTCCGGGCCCCAGCAGCCCCAGGACCCGTACCAGCCTCCGCAGCCGCAGGGCCCGTACGCTCCCCACCCGCAGGGGCCGCCCCAGGGGCCGTTTCAGGGACCGCCCCAGGGGCCTTACGGAGGGCCGCCGTACCCGGCCTGGGGGCAGGGTTACCTGCCGCTCAACCGGCCCGCGCCGGTCAACGGTGTCGCCATCGCCGCGCTCGTCCTCGGGGTGCTGTGCTTCCTGCCGGCCGTGGGGCTGATCCTCGGGATCGTCGCGCTCGTGCAGATCCGCAGACGCGGGGAGCGCGGCATGGGGATGGCGATCGGCGGCGCGGTGCTGTCGTCCCTCGGGCTCGCGCTGTGGGTGGTGATGCTGGCCACCGGGGGCGCCTCCGCCGTCTGGGAGGGGTTCAAGGAGGGCGCCGGCGCCGGCAACACCAGCCTCTCGCTCGCCAAGGGCGAGTGCTTCGACGTGCCCGGCGACACCTTCCACGAGGACGTCTACGACGTCGACAAGGTGCCCTGCTCCGGTGAGCACGACGGCGAGGTCTTCGGCACGGTCCCGCTCTCCGGCAGCAGCTACCCGGGCGACGACTACGTCACGGACACGGCCGAGGGCAAGTGCTACACGCTCCAGGACGGTTACGCGATGGATCCCTGGGCGCTGACCGACAAGGTCGACGTCTACTACCTCACGCCCACCCGTGACAGCTGGAGCTGGGGCGACCGCGAGATCACCTGCGTCTTCGCCAGCACCGACGAGCGCGGCACCCTCACCGGCTCGCTGCGCGCCGACGAGACGACCCTCGACGCCGACCAGCTGGCCTTCCTGAAGGCGATGGCCGCCGTCGACGAGGTGCTCTACGAGGAGCCGGAGGAGTACGCCGAGGAGGACCTGGAGATCAACCAGACCTGGGCGGGCGAGGCCGGGGACGTGACCGGCGAGCAGGCCGAGGTCCTGCGCGGGCACACCTGGTCCGCCGACGTGCGGAAGCCCGTCGCCGACCTGGTGAAGGACATGGAGGACGCCGGCGAGGAGTGGGCGAAGGCGGCCGACGCCTCCGACGTGGACACCTTCTACGAGCACTACGACAACGCCTACGGCTACGTCGACGGCGACAGCACCGTCACCGCGCGCGAGGCTCTGGGGCTGGCCACCACGCCGCCGACCTACGACGAGGACCCCGAGAGCGGGGCCGGCAGCGGGGACGAGGGCGGCCTCGATGTGTGATCACGTCCATAGCGGGGAGAAAGTGCCTGGGTAAAGCCCCTCCCAGGGATAAGTCATCACATCGAGTGGTTCTCTGGCCTTTACTTGCGTGGCCCAACCCACGGTTGCCAGGCTGTTGCTGTCTGTACAGCCTGATGGGAGCGGCCAGTGACATTCGGTGAGCAGCCGGCGTACCTGCGCGTCGCGGGTGATCTCCGTAAGAAGATCGTCGACGGCTCCCTGCCACCGCATGCCCGCCTCCCGTCCCAGGCCAGAATCCGCGAGGAGTACGGCGTCTCGGACACCGTCGCCCTGGAGGCGCGCAAGGTGCTGATGGCCGAGGGGCTGGTCGAGGGCCGCTCCGGGTCCGGGACGTACGTGCGTGAGCGGCCGGTGCCGCGCCGGATCGCCCGCTCCGGCTACCGGCCGGTCGGCGGTGCGACGCCGTTCCGGCAGGAGCAGGCCGACGCCCGCGCGCGCGGGACGTGGGAGTCCAGCAGCGAGCAGGCCGACGCGAGCCGGGCCGTCGCCGAGCGGCTCGCCATCCAGCCCGGCGACCGTGTGATGTGCACGAAGTACGTCTATCGGGAGGCGGGCGAGGCGATGATGCTCTCCACCTCCTGGGAGCCCCTCGCCGTCACCGGCCGCACGCCGGTCATGCTGCCCGAGGAGGGCCCGCTCGGCGGCATGGGCGTCGTCGAGCGCATGCGCGCCATCGACGTCGTCGTCGACAACGTCACCGAGGAGGTCGGCGCCCGCCCCGGCCTCGCCGAGGAACTCCTCGCCCTCGGCGGCGTCCCGGGCCATGTCGTCCTGGTCGTCCACCGCACGTACTACGCGTCGGGCCGCCCGGTCGAGACGGCGGACGTGGTGATCCCGGCGGACCGGTACCGGGTGGCGTACCACTTGCCGGTGAAGTAGCTGACGAAATTGTTGGTGACTTAGACGGTGAAGTAACTGACGAAGTAGTCGGTGAATTAGACGGTGAAGTAGCCGGTGAAGTGGTCATGGGCGCGGTTGGGGGTTCCGCCGGGGTGAGGTGAGATCCGCGCAGGCCCCCGTCCGTGAGGGCCCACCCCCCCGTCCGTGAGGGTTCCCCGGTGGGCAATGGTTGGGATTCCCGCTGTCGGCGTGGTGCGGGCCGGGGTGGGGGAGGTGGCGCACCGCGTGAGACAGCGCACACCCTTCCGGCAGTTGCCCCCGGAAACCGCGCGCCGGAAGGCCGTTCGGGCGCCGTCGGAATCCGGTCGATTCCCGGCGTTCCCGCAGGTCGCCCGAGAGATGGCCGGCATGCCGCCGACCGGAGGCGTCGCGCCGCGCGCACGGCGCGTTCGGTTTCGTGCGCCCCCTCCGTCCTGGCCGGTTGCGTACCTGTTCGTGAAAAGCCGTGTTCGCTGCGTAAAGGTTAGGCGTACGCTCGGGCATATGCGGATTGGGGTTTCCTCAGAGGGCGGGGCGCGGACCGGGCCGCGAACGGGAAGAGGAGGGGCGCGATGAACGACAGCACCATCTCTCTGCCCTGGCTCGTCATACGACAGGACGACAACGGCAACCGGTACCGCGTCGGCCGGTACGCGACACGGGCCGAGGCCCAGAAGATCGCCGACAGTCTCGACCACCGCGGACACAAGCAGCTCTACTGGGTCGAACGCATCGGCCAGCACGGGGACGCCTCCCGGAACTGACCTCCGGGACCGACCTCCCGGCCGTTCCCGTAGGCTCCGCCGCATGACGGAACGGATCGTGGTGGTCGGGGCCGCCCTGCTCGACGGCGACCGTCTGCTCGCCGCGCGCCGGAGCGCACCCCCGGACCTCGCCGGGCGCTGGGAACTGCCCGGCGGCAAGGTCGAGCCGGGCGAGCGGCCCGAGGAGGCCCTCGTGCGCGAACTGCGCGAGGAACTCGGCGTGACCGCCGAGGCCATGGAGCGCGTACCGGGGGAGTGGCCCCTGAGACCGCCGTACGTTCTGCACGTCTGGACCGCCCGCCTGCGCCCCGGCTCCCCGGCCCCCGCGCCCCTGGAGGACCACGACGCCCTGCGCTGGCTCACCTCCGACGAGATCTGGGACGTGGACTGGCTCGACCAGGACGTGCCGGCCGTGCGGGAGACGATCACGCGGCTGGGGACGAGCGCGCGTTGACCCCGGCGCCCCATCCCCGTGCCTGATCTCCGTGCCCCATCCCCGCGCCTGATCACCGTGTCCGAGTTCCTGAGCCGGGTGACAATGGCCGCGACGAGAGAGGGACCCGCTTCTTCGCGGGCGCGGCGCGTGTGCCCGATCTCCCGTGCCCGGTCTCCCGTTTCCGGTCGGCCCGTGTGCGACCCCCTGTTTCTGATACGCCGTTGGTGCCACAGGGCGCCCTCCCGAGCGGTACTCGCCCTCGGATATCGGGTATGGGGCCATTAACCCCACGAAACCGGACATGGGTGTACCTCGCTGGCTCGGGAAGTGATCGGCGTGATCGACACCGAAGGCCACTACGCCGAGTGGACGTTCCCCGCGGAGCCCGGCGTGGTGCGCACCGCCCGCAGCGCGGTGCGGGGGCAGTTGCGCGGCTGGGACCTGGACAGCCTCGGTGATCTCACGGCCCTGCTGGTCAGCGAACTGGTGACGAACGCCCTGCGACACGCCACCGGCCCCATCGGTGTCCGTCTGGTCCGCCCCGCCCGTCTGGAGGGCGTGCTGCTGGTGGAGGTCTCCGACCCGCTGCCGGACCCGCCGCGCGAGCGCGTCGCCCGGCCCGACGACGAGAGCGGCCGCGGACTGCAACTGGTGGCCTCCTCCTCGCGTCGCTGGGGAACCCGGCCCGGGAACACCGGAAAGACGGTGTGGTTCGAACTGGCGGTGCCCGACCGGGACCGCGGCCCCGGCCTGGAAGCCTGAGGGCCCGGCGGCGCGCCCGCCGGGGGCCTCCCCGGCGACCCGTGCCGGAAGGTGTGGTTCGACGACGTGTCCGCTGGTTAGAAGACTGGAAGTGTTGTCACGGAACGGTCCGGAAAACGCCTGGACCGTGCTGTGATCGTGAACATCGTGCCGCGCGGCGCCGTAGTGCTGGATACTGCGGGCAGCCGCCCCCGGTGACCGGTGCCGGGCGCGGTGAGCTGGAGGGGACGGTTCGCGTGAGCGAGATACCAGCGAAGGCCACGGAGTCCGAGGACCCGTCGGACGGCGCGAGGGAAGAGGCCGACGGCCCGAGGGCCGAGGCCGCGGGCGCGCTCACAGCCGATGCCGGAAACACCTTGGCCGGCGGTGCCGTCGGCGGCGAGGAAGAGATGCCGGCCGGGGACGACCTGTGGCAGAGCAGTCCGCCCGGCTCGATCTACGACTACATCAAGGTCGCCTCGTTCTCCATCGGCCCCGACGGGCTGGTCGACCAGTGGAGCCTGCGTGCCGAGCAGATCTTCGGCATCCCGGCCGAGCGGGCCGTCGGCATGGACCCCATCGACGCGTTCATCGATCCGCACCTGCGCGACCGCGGCCAGCGCAAGATGGCCGAGATCCTCGACGGGCGGGAGTGGACCGGCGTGGTCCCCTTCCGGATGCCCGACAGCGCGGACGGCAGGCGCGGCCAGGACGGCCTCGCCGAGGTGTACGTCATGCCGACGCGCACCCAGGAGGGCGAGAAGGCCGCCGTGTGCATCGTCGTCGACGTCCGCACCCTGCGCAGCATCGAGACCGACCTCGCCGCCTCGCAGGCGATATTCGGTCAATCTCCTTTCGGGTTCCTGCTGATCGACCCCGAGCTGCGGGTCCGCCGCGCCAACCAGCGGTTCGCCTCCCTCTTCGGCGGCACCCCCGACGACCACCGCGGCAAGGGTGTCCACGACTACCTGCCCCGGCCCGAGGCCGAGCGGGTCGCCGCGATCCTGCGCCGCGTCCTGCGGACCGGCGACTCCATCACGGACATGCACGTCACCGGGTTTCTGCCGGACTCCGACGAGCGCCGCCACTGGTCGATCAACCTCTACCGCGTGAACAGCGGCTCCGGCCGCCCGATCGGCATCGCCTGGCTCGGCACCGACATCACCGCCCGCCGCGACGCCGCCCGCGAGGCCGCCGCCGCGCGGCGCAATCTCGCCCTTCTGAACGAGGCGGGCGCCCGCATAGGGAACTCCCTCGACCTGGAGACGACCGCGCGCGAACTCCTCGACGTCGTCGTGCCCGGCTTCTGCGACCTGGCCACCGTGGACCTGTACCAGGGCCTGCTGGCCGGCGACGAGACCCCGCCCGGGCTCGCCGACGGCAGCGCCGAACTGCGCCGCGTCGCCTTCTCGTCCGCCGTCTCCGACGCGCCCTTCGCCGGCACCGGCACGCCCGTCGCGGTCGGCGCCGTCCACCACTACCCCTTCCACTCCCCCTGCGCGGACGTCCTGCGCACCGCCCGCCCCCAGACCGTCCCCGGCGAGGAGGGCGGCCTCGTGCAGTCCACGCTCGTCATTCCGATGGTCGCCCACGACACCGTCGTAGGCCTCGCGCAGTTCTCGCGGACGAAGGGCAGTGAGCCGTTCGGGGAACGGGACCGGGATCTGGCGGTGGAGTTGGCGGCCCGGGCCGCCGTCTGCATCGACAACGCGCGCCTGTACCGGCGGGAGCACGAGCGGGCGTTGATACTGCAACGGTCGCTGCTGCCGCCGGGCGACCCGGTGGCCTCGGGCCTCGACATCGCCTGCCGCTACCTGCCCGGCAATGCCTCCACCGGCCGTCCCAGCGAGGTCGGCGGCGACTGGTTCGACGTCATCGAACTCCCCGGACACCGGACGGCTCTGGTGGTGGGGGACGTGATGGGGCGGGGACTGCGCGCGGCGGTCGCCATGGGCGAACTCCGCACGGCGGTGCGGACGCTGGCCCTGCTCGACCTCGAACCGGCCGAGGTGCTCTCGGCGTTGGACGAGATCGCGCGCGGGCTCGGCACCCCCGGTGGCGTCCAGCAGGCCACCCGGGCCGCCCGCCGCCCCCGCGAGGCCGACCTGTCCGAGGTGTACCTCGCGACCTGCGTCTACGCCGTCTACGACTCCGTCACACGGCGCTGCACGTTCGCCAACGCCGGCCATCTGCCGCCCGTACTGGTCGAACCCGGTGAGCCGGCCCTGATGCTCGACGTGCCGCCGGGCATGCCGCTCGGCGTGGGAGGGGAGCCCTTCGAGGAGGTGGAGGTCGAACTCCCCGAAGGCGCGCTGCTGGCGCTCTACACGGATGGACTGGTCGAATCCCGCGACCACCCCCTGGACGAGGGCCTCCAGGCCTTCGTGGGAGCGCTGACCGACCCCTCCAGCCCCCTGGAGGACGTCTGCGACCACGTCCTCAACACCCTCGACAGCCATCACGGCGAGGACGACATCGCGTTGTTGATGGCACGTGTACAGGGCCTGCCCGCCGATTCCGTCGGCGACTGGACCCTGCCCCGCGAACCGCGCAGCGTCGGCCGCGCCCGAGAGTACGCCCGCGGCCAGCTCCTCAGCTGGGACATGGAGCCGCTCGTCGACACCACCGAACTGCTCGTCAGCGAACTGGTGACCAACGCGCTGCGGTACGGCGAGGGCGAGATCAGGCTGCGCCTGCTGCTCGACCGCACGCTCGTGTGCGAGGTCTGGGACGCGGGCCTCGTCCAGCCCCGTCGCCGACGCGCCCGGGACACCGACGAGGGCGGTCGCGGTCTGCAACTGGTCGGCCTGCTCTCCGCCGCCTGGGGCTCCCGGCGGACCCCGCGGGGGAAGACGGTGTGGTTCGAACTGCCGCTGCCGGACGGGGAGACGGGGCTCACGGATCCGGCGGAGGCGTTGCTGAGCCTGTTCTGACGGGCGGCGGCGCGAAGCCCGCCGGACGGCCGCCCTCGGGATCCTCGGCGGGGACGACACCGCCGAGGACCGCGCCGGACGTCCCGGCCGTGGCGCTCGCGGCGGAGGAGGCGGCCGCCACCCCCGCATACGGGTTCCCCCGCAGCCGCACGTCCTGTTCCGCCAGTTCCCGGGCCTCCAGGGCCAGCGCGTCGGCGTGCGGGCGGTCGGCGGGGGCGCCGGCCGACAGGAGCCGTCGGGCCTCCGCCAGGCGGGTCCGGGCGGTGGCGCCCACCGCGCCCCGGTGGGTCGTGACGAAGTCGTCCGTCGCGGCGGTGGCGCTGCGGGCGGTGAGCAGGGCGGCCGCCGGGAGCACCCCGGACCGGCCCGGGACGAGCGGCGCGGTGGCGAGCACGATCCGGCGCAGGACACCGATGGGGTCGTACGGCTGCCCGGCGGTCAGTTCACGGCGTACGGCGGCGAGGACGGCGTCGGCGTGCAGCACCTGGGCGAGCGGCTCGCCCACGAGGCCGTTCGGGCCGCGCGCCGCCGAGAGTTCCGCCTCGGCGCCGGTCAGCGCGGCCGGGACCATCGACTCGGCCTCCCGCAGCTCGGCGGCCCGCCGTTCCACGCCCTCGACGAAGACGGCCGCCTGGGCGACGGCCCCCTCGGCGGCGCGCAGTTGCCGGGCGGCGTCCTCAAGCCGGTCCAGGTCGGCCGCCTGCCGGGCCAGGTTGAGGCGGACGGTGGCGAACAGCAACCGGTCCTTGGCCTGTTCGACGTACCCCGTGAGAGAGGCGGTCGCGGTGGCCGCGTAGTGAGCACTCAGCTCGCCGAGGAGCGCCCCGGCCGCGCCCGTACGTCCCGTCAGCTCGCGAAACCGCGCCTCCGCCACCCCCAACGCCTCGCCCACCCCCTGCTCCAGCCCCCGCAGCCGTACGAAGTCGCCGGCCACCGCGTCCAGCCGCCGCCCCGCCTCCTCGCACCGCCCGATGATCCCGGCGAGCGCGTGCCGCCGGGCCGCCTCCTCCTCCGGTATGCCCTCGTCGTAGCGCTGCCGCATCCGGAAGGCGGCCGCCAGCTCATGCTCCGCGTCCCGCAGCGCACGGCTGAACGGAGCCACCGCCTCCGCCCCGGACAATGCTTCGGCGAAGCCGAGTTCCACGCGGGCGGACCGCACCCGGTCGTCGGCCTCGACGAGGAACTCGCGGGCCCGCTCGTCCAGCCCGGCGAGGGGCGGCGAGGAGCCGGCGGGCGGCGGGATGCCGGCCCCGCCGGGTGTCGTCCGTTCACGGCTGCGGCGGACGCGGCGCAGGTAGCCGTAGCCCGCGGCCGCCCCCGCGGCGCCGAGCACCGCGAGCGGCAGCACCAGGTCGGTCGCGGACGTCCCGTTCTCCGCCGGCGCGGCGGACGCGGCGCGGGTGATCGCAACCGGAGCGTCCGTCTGCGTCGTCATCCCCGGCAACACCAGCCACACGACCCCCGCAGCACCGACCAACGCGGCACGAGCCACCCGCACGGACCTGTGCGTCCAGGCACGCCGCGTCCGGCCTCGGAAGAAGGACGACGTCACATTTCGGAGCGTATGACCGCCCATGCGGCCCCGCGACCGGGATACACCCGAGGCGGGGGCCGTGCGACGGGGCGACACCGGAGGAGGGGGAACGGCGATGGAACGCTCGGACACCAGGGAGACGGGACCGGCTGTGGGGGGAGGCACGGGGTCGGGGGCGGGGGTGGCGCCGGGTGCGGTGCCGGGGCCCGGGACGGATATGGACAGGGGTACGGATACGGATGCGGATGCGGGGCCGGCCGGGGGAGCGGACGTGGCCCCGGGCAAGGCGGCGGAGGCGTCGCCCGACCACGCGCCGGGGTCTTCGCCCGAGCCGCTGGCCGAGCCGACGGCGCCTGAGCCCACGCTGGGGCTCGCGCCCGAGCCTGTTCCGGATCCCGAGCTCGCGCCGGAGCCCGATCCTGTTCCGGAGCCGGAGCCGGAGCCGGAGCCGGAGCCGGAGCCGGAGCCGGAGCCGGAGCCGGGGTCTGGGCTCGACCCGGAACCAGCGCACACGTCCGCGTCCGTGTCCGTGTCCGAGCCCGAGTCCGCGTCCGTGTCCGAGTCGAACGCAGAGCCCGGGCCCGCGCCCGAGCCGGACCCGGCGCCCGCGCCCGCCCCGGCCCCGGACCACATACCCGGGCCCGCCCCGGATTCCAGACCCGGGCCCGCCCCGGACCCCATACCCGAGCCGGACCCGCATCCCGCGCCCGCGCCGGGAACGGAGAAGGACCCCGTGCCCGCGGTCGCCGACGCTGGGGATCCCCCGGCCGGGGCGGCCGCGTCCGGGCACGGAACCCGTGCCGGTGGTGGCGGTGGGAAGGGTGACGGGGGCGGCGGTGGGGCCGAGGAACCGGGGAGTCCCCGCCCCCGGCGGGGTCGGCGGCGTTGGGTTCGGCGGGTTCTCCTCGGCCTTGTTCTGGTCGTTCTCCTCCCTCTGCTCGCCGCCCTCACCGCCCTGCGCGTGAACTACATGGGTGACCCGGCCGACAGTGCCCGCACCCGCGGCAAGGACGCCATCTGGCTCGGGCACGCCTGGGTCGACGGGCGTAAGAAGGACGCGGACGTCAGTGCCCTGGCCGCCCGGCTGGAGGGCACTGGCATCCGTGATCTGTACGTCCACGCCGGTCCCCTGGAGCACGACGGCACGCTCCCCGAGTCCGCCTACGCCAACGCCCCTTGGTTCATCGACGCCGTGCACCGCGAGATGCCCGGGATCAGAATCCAGGCCTGGCTCGGTGACGTGCTCGCCAGCGAGGGCTCCCGCGGCATGCGGCTGGAGCGCGAGGAGACGCGGGCCGCCGTGGTGCGGTCGACCCGCGAGATCCTCGCCGCCGGCTTCGAGGGCGCCCACTTCGACCTGGAGCCCCTGCACTCCGACGACCGGAACTACCTCACCCTCCTCGACGCCCTGCACCGCGTCACCGCCGCCCAGGACGCCCCGCTCTCCGTCGCCGCCCACCAGATCGACCCGATCCCGGGCCTCCACTCCTTCCGGGGCGCCGTCACAGGGCACCCGAAGTGGTGGTCGCAGGAGTTCTTCGGCCAGGTCGCCCGCCGCGTCGACCAGATCGCCCTCATGTCGTACGACACCATGCAGCCGCTGGAGAGCACCTACGGCGGCTATGTCGCCCAGCAGACCTCGCTCGCCCTGGAGATCACCCCGAGGACCACCGACCTGCTGATGGGCCTGCCCTTCTACCACGAGAAGGGGTTCGGTCACTGGGAGCACGCCGAGACCGTCCCCGCCGCCGTCCGCGGCGTCCGCCTCGGCCTGTCCCGCACGGACGCCGACCGCGCCAACTTCGGCGTGGCGCTGTACGTCGACTTCGCGGCGAAGGAGGAGGACTGGACGGCGTACCGGAAGGACTGGGTCCGCTAGGGGCCGTCGTCAAACTCCCGCCTCCGGGCGACGACGGGAGTTTGACCACAGCCCCCAGGGCCGCGCGCCCGCGCCGGAAAACCGCCTGCGCCCGACGGGAGGCGGTGCGACCATCCGGCGCATGACCGCCACGCCCGTACCTCCCCACCGCACCCCTGCCCACCGCACCCCTCCCCACCGGATCCCTGCCCCCCGCACCGCCCTCACCCGTGACGCCCTCGCCCCCCTCGTCCGCGCCGCGGCCGGCCCCCACCGCGCCCTCGCGGCCGTCGTCCGGCTGCGCGGCGGCAGCAAGAAGGGCGTCTACCGGCTCCACTTCGACGACGACACGACCGCCGTCGCCTACGTCTGGTCGGCGGACGAGGACTACTGGGACGCCGGCCCCTCCGACCTCCGTGACCCCTTCTCCCACGGCACCGGCCTCGGCCTGTTCACGGCCGCGCACGACCGCCTGACCGCCGTCGGCGTCCGTACGCCCCGCCTGCTGTACGCCGACGACACACACACCCACCTCCCGGCGGAGACGGCGGTCGTCGAGGACCTCACGGGCGGCAGCCTGGAAGCGGCCCTGAAGCGGGACCCGGACGCGGGACGAGCCTCCCTGGAACAACTCGCCGAACAGCTCACCGCCCTGCACGCGCACCGGGGCCCGGCCTTCGGCAAGGTCGCGCTGGTCGACAACGGCGGTGTGCCGTCCGACCGTTCCTGCGAGCAGCGCGTCATCGACGGCGCCCTGCGCGACATCGCCGCCACCGTCGTACGGGACGCGCGGATCGCCGACGCGCGGGAGGAGTTGGAGGCCGCCGTACAGGAGATGGGCGCGGCGGTCCGGCCCCGCTCCCGGCACGCCCTCATCCACGGCGAACTGGGGCCCGACCACGTCCTGCTGGACGCCGACGGCCGCCCCGCGCTCATCGACATCGAGGGCCTGATGTACTTCGACGTCGAGTGGGAGCACGTCTTCCTCGAACTGCGCTTCCACGAGGCGTACGACGCCCTGCGCGTCCCGGGTCTCGACGAGGACCGGCTGCGCCTCTACCGACTCGCCATGCGTCTGAGCCTCGTCGCGGGTCCGCTGCGGCTGCTCGACGGCGACTTCCCGGAGCCGGGGCCGATGCGGGCGATCGCCGAGCACAACCTGCGCAGGGCCCTGGAGCTGATCGGACGCCCGCCGCAGGCGCCGGGACACGCACCCGCTCCGGCACCTGGGAGGTAAGCGTCCCGTCGCCCGGACGTCATGTGCGCTTCCCCTCCGCGGACACCCGCGTTGGTTGTGCAGGGGGCTGTGGGCGTCCTAGCGTCCACATCTCCTATCCCTGTGAGGGTCACCCACTGATGCGATCGCCACTCACCAGTAAAGCCGTCCGTCGCGCCCTGCGCCCGGTGGCCGAACTCATCGACCAGCGCATCGAACGCCAGGTCCGCCGCATCCTCGCCACCTCCGCCGCGAACGCCGGAGGGATCGCCGCCGGAAGCCTCTCGTCCGACGCGGCGCAGCGGGAGCTGAAGAGGCTGCGCGACCGCCAGCGCCCGCTGGAGCTGTTCTTCGACGGGACCGGGCGCGGCGTGTCCCGGCTGCCGTCCGCCTCCCACCTCGACCGCGCGATCGCCGAGCTGGCCGCGGTGACCGGTGACAGAGACGGCGCCGAGCGCACCGTCGCCCAGGCGTTCCGGCTGCTCATCGCGATGGAGGCGCTCGGGGTCGGCCGGATCGCCGGCGGCACCATGAACATCGTCGGCAAGCTGTCGGCCGTACCGCTGCTCGACCCGCCGAACGACGAGATCCTGGAGATCGGCACCCTGTACGGGATGTTCGGCGCGGCCCTGATCCGGATGATGGAGCGCGCGGGACGCGACCCGCGCCTGACGATCGTCGATCCGCTCGCGGGCACGCAGTTGCAGCCCGGCACCACCATGGGCGACGACGCGTCCGGCACCCCCGTGCGGGGCGCCGCGGTGCGCACCAACCTGTCCCTGGCGGGGCCGGCCGGTGCCGCGGCCCGGATCCAGCAGGGCTTCTCCGAGGACCCCGAGGTCCGTGCCCTGGTCTCCGACCGCTCCTACGGCGTGATCATCGTCGACGGCGACCACTCCGCCGCCGGTGTCGCGGCCGACCTGGAGTGGGCCGAGAGGATCGTCGCGCCCGGCGGGATCGTCGTCCTGGACGACTTCGGGCACCCCAAGTGGCCCGGCATCGAGGAGGCGTTCGACAAGCACATGGCCACGGACACGCGGCTGACCTTCCTCGGCCGGGTGGCGCATTCCGGGTACCTGCGGGCGGAGACCGCCTGAGGCACGGGCGGAGACCGCTCGAGGTGTCGGCGGTGGCCGCCCGGGGTGTCTCAGGCGCGTCGCCGGATCTTGTTCCCGAGCCAGACGAGCGGGTCGTACTTGCGGTCCACGGCCCGCTCCTTCAAGGGGATCAGCGCATTGTCCGTGATCTTGATGCCCTCGGGGCAGACCTCCGTGCAGCACTTGGTGATGTTGCAGTAGCCGAGGCCGTGCTCGTCCTGGGCCGTGGCCTTGCGGTCCAGGCCGGTCTCCTCCGCCGCGTCCAGCGGGTGCATGTCCAGCTCCGCGACCCGCATCAGGAAGCGGGGGCCGGCGAAGGACCGCTTGTTCTCCTCGTGGTCGCGGACCACATGGCAGGTGTCCTGGCACAGGAAGCACTCGATGCACTTGCGGAACTCCTGCGGCCGGTCCACGTCCTCCTGGAACATGCGGTACTCGCCCGGCCCCACCCCCGCGGGCGGTACGAACGACGGGATCTCCCGGGCCTTCTCGTAGTTGAAGCCGACGTCCGTGACCAGGTCGCGGATGACCGGGAAGGCGCGCAGGGGCGTGACGGTGATCGTCTCGTCCCGGCCGAACACCGACATACGGGTCATGCACATCAGCCGGGGCCGCCCGTTGATCTCCGCCGAGCACGAACCGCACTTGCCCGCCTTGCAGTTCCAGCGGACGGCGAGGTCGGGGGCCTGGGTGGCCTGGAGGCGGTGGATGATGTCCAGGACGACCTCGCCGTCGTTGACCTCGACCCGGTAGTCCTCCAGGCCGCCGCCCTGCACGTCACCCCGCCACACCTTGAAGCGGGCCTCGTAGCTGCTCACTCGTACAGCTCCTCTTCGGCGAGGTACTTGACCAGCTCCTCCTTCTCGAAGAGGGCGAGCAGGTCGGGGCGGATGGGCTCGGTGGTCTCGCGGCTGAGGGTGATCTGGCCGTGGAGCGGGTCGGTCGCCGCCAGCCCGCCCGTGGGGTCGGCCAGCCGGCACAGCAGGTTGACGTTGCGCCAGCCGCGGTCCATCGCCGGGTGGTCCTCGCGGGTGTGGCCGCCGCGCGACTCGCAGCGCTCCAGCGCGGCCCGCGCCACGCACTCGCTGACCAGCAGCATGTTCCGCAGGTCCAGGGCGAGGTGCCAGCCGGGGTTGAACTGGCGGTGGCCCTCCACCCCGGCCCGCCGGGCCCGTACGCGCAGCTCCGCGAGCTTCTTCAGGGCCTGGATCATCTCGCCCTCGCGGCGGATGATGCCGACCAGGTCGTTCATGGTCTGCTGGAGTTCCTGGTGCAGGGTGTACGGGTTCTCCGCCGGCGCCCCGGCCGGTTCCCCGCTCTCGCTCTCCGCCGAGAAGGGGCGCAGCGCCTCGGCGGCGGCCGTGTCGACCTCGGTGTCGTCGACGGCCGGCCGGGCGCCGAGCGCCGCCGCGTACTCGGCGGCGTGCCAGCCCGCCCGGCGGCCGAACACCAGCAGGTCGGAGAGGGAGTTGCCGCCGAGCCGGTTGGAGCCGTGCATGCCGCCGGCCACCTCGCCGGCCGCGTACAGCCCCGGCACCCCGCGCGCGGCGGCCGTGTCGGAGTCGACGGCGATGCCGCCCATCACGTAGTGGCAGGTCGGCCCGACCTCCATCGCCTCCGCCGTGATGTCGACGTCCGCCAGCTCCTTGAACTGGTGGTACATCGAGGGCAGCCGGCGCTTGATGACCTCGGCGGGCATCCGCGTCGACACGTCGAGGAAGACGCCGCCGTGCGGGGAGCCGCGGCCCGCCTTCACCTCGGCGTTGATGGCGCGGGCGACCTCATCGCGCGGCAGCAGCTCCGGTGGACGCCGGTTGTCGTCCGGGGCGTCGTACCAGCGGTCGGCCTCGTCCTCGGACTCGGCGTACTTCTCCTTGAAGACGTCGGGGATGTAGTCGAACATGAACCGCTTGCCCTCGGAGTTCCTGAGCACCCCGCCGTCGCCGCGCACGGACTCGGTGACGAGGATGCCCTTGACCGACGGCGGCCAGACCATGCCCGTCGGGTGGAACTGCACGAACTCCATGTTCAGCAGGGGCGCCCCGGCGAGCAGGGCGAGCGCGTGGCCGTCGCCCGTGTACTCCCACGAGTTCGACGTCACCTTGAAGGACTTGCCGATGCCGCCGGTCGCGATCACGACGGCGGGGGCCTCCAGGACGAAGAAACGGCCGGTCTCGCGGTCGTAGGCGAAGACCCCCGAGACGCGGGCCGCCCCCGTGGGGGAGCCGCTGTCGGGCGCGGTCCTCAGGATCCGGGTGACCGTGCACTCCTGGAACACCTTCAGCCGGGACTCGTAGTCCCCGGTCTCGCGGTGGTCCTCCTGCTGGAGCGCGACGATCTTCTGCTGGAGGGTGCGGATCAGCTCCAGGCCCGTGCGGTCGCCGACGTGCGCGAGGCGCGGGTACTCGTGGCCGCCGAAGTTGCGCTGGGAGATCCGGCCGTCCTTGGTGCGGTCGAACAGGGCGCCCCAGGTCTCCAGCTCCCACACCCGGTCCGGGGCCTCCTGCGCGTGCAGCTCGGCCATCCGCCACTGGTTGAGGAACTTGCCGCCGCGCATGGTGTCGCGGAAGTGCACCTGCCAGTTGTCGTGCTCGTTGGCGTTGGCCATCGCCGCCGCGATGCCGCCCTCGGCCATCACCGTGTGCGCCTTGCCGAACAGCGACTTGCAGATCACGGCCGTACGGGCGCCCCGCTCGCGCGCCTCGATGGCCGCCCGCAGGCCGGCCCCACCGGCCCCGACCACGACGACGTCCCACTCCTGCCGGTCGACCACGGACATCACAAGGCCCCACTCATCTAGAAGAAGCGCGGATCGTCGAAGGCGCCGGACGCGACCAGGTAGACGTAGAAGTCGGCGAGCGCCACGCTCACCAGCGACGCCCAGGCGAGCTGCATGTGCCGGGCGTTCAGCTTTCCGGCCCACTGCCACATCCGGTAGCGCACGGGATGCCGGGAGAAGTGCCTGAGCTTTCCGCCGACGATGTGCCGGCAGGAGTGGCAGGAGAGCGTGTACGCCCAGATCAACACGATGTTGACCAGGAAGACGAGGGTGCCGAGGCCCATGTGGCCCCACTCGTAGTGCTCGTCGCGGAAGGCGAGCACGGTGTCGTAGGTCAGGATCCCGGCGACCGGGATCGCCGCGTAGAAGAAGTACCGGTGGACGTTCTGGAGGATCAGCGGGAAGCGGGTCTCGCCGGTGTACTTCTTGTGCGGCTCGGCCACCGCGCAGGCCGGCGGGGACGCCCAGAAGCCCCGGTAGTAGGCCTTGCGGTAGTAGTAGCAGGTCAGGCGGAAGCCGAGCGGGAAGATCAGGATGATGATCGCGGGGGAGATGCCCCACCAGCCGCCGAAGATCTCCCAGTTCGGGCCGGCGCGCATGGGCTCGCAGCGCTCGGCCAGGCAGGGCGAGTAGAACGGCGAGACATAGGGCGCCGCGTAGTAGTCCGCGTCGGCGAAGGCCCGCCAGGTCGAGTACACGACGAAGGCGAGCAGCCCGGCGGCGGTCGCCGCGGGGGCCAGCCACCAGCGGTCGGTGCGCAGATGGGGCGCGGTGATCGCGGCGCGAGTGGCGGTGCGCACGCCGCGGGGCGGATGGGGTTCGGTGGCGGGCGGTTCCGTACCAGTGGCCAATTCACGACTCCGGTCGGCTCGGGACTCCGGGCGGTTCAGGGGGCACGGCGGTCACGGGCGCCGAGTCCCTCGTCGTCCGTGTCGATCCACAGGGAGTCGTCGTAGGGGGTGTCGGGGATGGTGACGAGTTCGGGGCGCTTGGGCGAGGCGGACGTGGCGGCCGCCTCGCGCAGCAGCGCGACGCTCTCGCGCAGATGGGCGGTGTCGGTGCGCACCCGGCGCATCTCGAGTCCGGCGCTGCCGAGCTGCTGCTCCAGGCGGCACACGGACCGCGCCAGGTCGTCGAGACAGCGCTGGACCGTTGCCAGATCGTCTTGCACGGACATGACGTGACCTCACTTCCGCGGGCCCCACGGCCCTGGACGGCGACGCTCCATGCGCCTGCGAGTGTTGCGCGTCACACCCGTGGATGTGAAGGCGTGTGCAGCGATTGGCCGATCGCACGCCTCCGGTGCACGCCCGAACGCGCTCTGTGTGCGCCGGGGGCGTGCGTTACTCCGCACGGGTGGGCTTACGCGCTCCCGCCGCCGTGTCGCCCCCGGCAGGCGAACCCTTTCCTCTTCAGTGGGCCGTAGATCAGATCAGCTCCAAAATACCGCCAAATGTGAACATAAGGCACCCGCGTCAGTGACGGAAGCGGCTCCCCGGAGGTACCTGAGATGTCCCACGACGGCGTCGGACTGCGCGCGGTCATGCGCTCGGTCGCCTACCTCACCGCGGGAGCTCTCGCGGTCCCCTCCCTGGCCGCCTGCGGAGCCGAGGACCAGGCCGGCAAGCCGCTGGCCGCCCAGGACATCGCCCCGGCCGCCCGCGCCCAGGTCGCCGAGGGCGGCACCCTGCGCTGGGCGGTGGACGCCGTCCCGGAGACCTTCAACACCTTCCAGTCCGACGCCGACGCCGCCACCACCCGGGTCGCCCAGGCCGTCCTGCCGTCGATGTACCGGCTCGACGCGAACGGGCGGCCCGCGCGCAATCCCGACTACCTGGAGTCCGCCGAGGTCGTCGAGACCGAGCCCCGGCAGGTCGTCCTGTACAAGCTCAACCAGCAGGCCGTGTGGAGCGACGGCCGCGAGATCGGCGCCGCCGACTTCGCCGCCCAGTGGCGCGCCCTGTCCGGCAAGGACAGCGCCTACTGGACCGCCCGCAACGCCGGCTACGACCGCATCGCGAAGATCGAGCGCGGCGCGAACGACCTCGAGGTCCGGGTCACCTTCGCCCGCTCCTACGCCGACTGGCAGTCGCTGTTCTCCCCGCTGTACCCGAAGGACGTCATGGGCACGCCCGACTCCTTCAACGACGGGGCGCGGCGCAAGCTGAAGGTCACCGCCGGGCCGTTCGCCCTGACCTCGGTCGACCGGGAGAACGGCCGGATCCGGCTCACCCCCAACCCGCGCTGGTGGGGGCGGCCCGCCAAGCTCTCCGAGATCGTCCTGACGGCCGTGAAGCGCGACCAGCGGGCCGCCGCGCTCGCCGCCGGGCAGATCGACCTGGCCGAGATCGACCCGGCCGCCGCCCAGCGCATCGACGGCGCCGCCCAGGGCGGTGCCGGACCGCTGGCCGGTCCCGGCGGCGGCCGCACCGCCGCCAAGGCGCTGCGCTCCTGGGCCCTCGCCTACGGATCCGACGAGGAGGCGGCCGACGACGAGCTGCACGCCCGCAGGAAGCTGCGCCAGGCGATCGCGACGTGGGAACGCCAGCAGAAGGCGCTGCGGGACTACGAGGTGCGCAAGTCGCTGGAGCCGGCCTACACGCAGCTCGCCCTGAACGGCGCCGACGGTCCGCTCGCCGACGAGCGGGTGCGCCGGGCGGTGGCCCGGGCGCTGGACCGCGAGGAACTGGTCGAGGCGGTGCTCGAGCCGCTGGGCCTGCCCGCGGTGCCCGTCGGCAGCCACCTCGCCCTGTCCGGGCAGGAGGTCTACGCCGACAACAGCGGGGCGCTCGGCGGACAGGACACGAAGGAGGCGCAGGCGCTGCTCGCGGACGCCGGATGGGTTCCCGGCGGCCCGGTCAAGGAGGCGGAGAAGGCGGAGAAGGCGGCCGGGTCCCGGGGCGAGAAGTCCGGGAGCGACACGGGCGGCGAGGACGCGTCCGAGGGCGGCGACGACGGCACGTACATCGTCGGCGAGGACGACAAGGCGCCCGGCCGGTCGGACCGGGATGACGACGACCACGGCAGGCAGCTCGCCCAGGACGGCAAGCAGTCCGTCAACCGGAACGGCGCGCCCGGCGCCTACGCCCCCCGGGGCACCGCCGCCCCGGCCGGCGCCGCACGCGGGGCGCTGGCCAAGGACGGCAAGGCGCTCACCCTGCGGTTCGTGCTGCCGACCGGCGCCGGCTCGGAGCCGCTGCACGCGGTCGCCGGGCGGATCGCGCGGATGCTGGACACGGTCGGCATCCGCACCGAGCTCACCAAGGTCTCCGACGAGAGCTACTTCAAGGACCACATCGCCTCCGGCGAGTACGACCTGGCCCTCTACTCCTGGCCCGCCTCCGCCTTCCCGGCCACCGACGCCCGGCCGATCTACGCCAAGCCGGTCCCGGCCGCCGACGGGTCGCTGAGCGTCGAGCAGAACTACACCCGGGTCGGCACCGACCAGGTCGACCAGCTGTTCGACCAGGCGATCTCGACCCTGGACGAGGAGGAGGAACGGTCCCTGCTGCGCAAGGCCGACGCCCGGATCTGGGCGGCTGCCGGATCGATTCCCCTCTACCAGCGCCCGCAGCTCACGGCCGCGAAGAAGAACGTGGTCAACGCGGGTGCCTTCGGGTTCCAGACCCCGGTCTACGAGGACATGGGCTTCCTGAAGAAGGGCGCGAGGATCTCGGCGAGCCCGTCCGAGAAGTGACGAGGAACACGTCGGGAACCCCTCCGGGAAGTGCGGTGACGTGCGAGGTGACAGGCGTGGGGACGTGAGCCTCGTGGCCCTGTGGGGGCCGTCCCTCGCGGGGCCACGTACCATGGGGTGAGGCCGTGGCGTGTCAAGCCCGGCAGGGCCCGCGTAACACAGATGTACGCAGCAGGGCCGGTCCTCACACTCCGGGAGAACGCCGCTTTATGGCCACGCGCCACGACATTCGCAACGTAGCCATCGTCGCCCACGTCGACCACGGCAAGACGACCATCGTCGACGGCATGCTGAAGCAGGCCGGTGCCTTCGCCGCCCACCAGCTCGACTCCGTCGACGACCGCATGATGGACTCGAACGACCTGGAGCGTGAGAAGGGCATCACGATCCTCGCCAAGAACACCGCGGTGAAGTACCACCCGAAGGATGGCGGGGACCCGATCACCATCAACATCATCGACACCCCGGGCCACGCCGACTTCGGCGGCGAGGTCGAGCGCGGTCTGTCGATGGTCGACGGTGTCGTCCTGCTCGTCGACGCCTCCGAGGGCCCGCTGCCGCAGACCCGGTTCGTGCTGCGCAAGGCGCTCCAGGCCCGGCTGCCGATCATCCTGTGCATCAACAAGACCGACCGTCCGGACGCCCGCATCGACGAGGTCGTCAACGAGACGTACGACCTCTTCCTCGACCTGGACGCCGACGAGGAGCAGATCGAGTTCCCGATCGTCTACGCGTGCGGGCGGGACGGGATCGCCTCCCTGACCAAGCCCGAGGACGGGACCGTACCGACCGACTCCACCAGCCTGGAGCCGTTCTTCTCCACCATCCTCGAGCACATCCCCGCCCCGACCTACGACGAGGCCGCCCCGCTCCAGGCCCACGTCACCAACCTGGACGCCGACAACTTCCTCGGCCGTATCGCGCTGCTCCGCGTCCACCAGGGCGAGCTGAAGAAGGGCCAGACCGTGGCCTGGATGAAGCGCGACGGGTCGGTCGCCAACGTGCGCATCTCCGAGCTGATGATGACCGAGGCGCTCACCCGGGGGCCGGCCGAGAAGGCGGGCCCCGGTGACATCTGCGCCGTCGCCGGCATCCCCGACATCATGATCGGCGAGACGCTCGCGGACACCGAGAACCCGGTCCCGCTGCCGCTGATCACGGTCGACGAGCCCGCGATCTCCATGACCATCGGCACCAACACCTCGCCGCTGGTCGGCCGCGGCGGCACCGGCAAGGGCGCCGACGCGAAGGCCGCCGTCAAGGACCGCAAGGTCACCGCCCGCCAGGTCAAGGACCGCCTCGACCGCGAGCTGATCGGTAACGTCAGCCTCCGGGTCCTCGAGACCGACCGCCCCGACGCCTGGGAGGTCCAGGGCCGTGGCGAGCTGGCGCTGGCCATCCTCGTCGAGACCATGCGCCGCGAGGGCTACGAGCTGACCGTCGGCAAGCCGCAGGTCGTCACCAAGGACGTCGACGGCAAGGTCTACGAGCCGGTCGAGCGCATGACGATCGACGTGCCCGAGGAGCACATGGGCGCGGTCACGCAGTTGATGGGCGTCCGCAAGGGCCGGATGGACAACATGTCCAACCACGGCTCGGGCTGGGTCCGCATGGAGTTCGTGGTGCCGTCCCGCGGCCTGATCGGGTTCCGGACCGAGTTCCTCACCCAGACCCGCGGCACGGGCATCGCCCACTCCATCCACGAGGGCCACGAGCCCTGGTTCGGCACCCTGCAGACCCGGAACAACGGCTCGCTGGTCGCCGACCGCGCCGGTGCCGTCACCGCCTTCGCGATGACGAACCTTCAGGAGCGCGGCGTGCTCTTCGTGGAGCCGGGCACCGAGGTGTACGAGGGCATGATCGTCGGCGAGAACTCCCGCTCCGACGACATGGACGTCAACATCACCAAGGAGAAGAAGCTCACCAACATGCGGTCCTCGACGGCCGACGTGTCCGAGTCGATCGTGCCGCCGCGCAAGCTGTCGCTGGAGCAGTCGCTGGAGTTCTGCCGCGACGACGAGTGCGTGGAGGTCACCCCGGAGGCGGTTCGCATCCGCAAGGTGAACCTGGACGCCCGCGAGCGCGCCCGCGCCGCGAGCCGCGCCAAGCACGGCTGACGGAGCCTCAACCCCCGCTTGCCGCAACCCGGCTCCCCGCAAGGAGGGGGAGCCGGGTCTTTGGTGTGCCGTATGCCCGCTGACCTCGGCCTTCACGGTGTGATCCGGGGTACTGCCCGGATCAGGCCGACGTCGCTGTCCGTGGACTGTGAGGCAGTGTTCGGATACCGGAGAGGTAGCGATCGTGTTTCGGACGGGTAACCGAAAATATCTCCACACATGTCCGCTTCGTGAAGAGTCGGTCTCACCTGTCAAGCGCGCCAAGGTGTCGATCTTTGCAAATTTTGTTCAAAATATGGACGGTAGGGAGATCCCTATGTCGTTCACCCTTGACGCGCGTTGACCGACTTGGCGAAAGTTCCCACAAAACACAGAACCCGCCGGTATCTGTGCTGCGCTCAAACTCTCCACCCCCGGGGGAAGAACACACATGACCAGTCCAACCAAGGCCGAGGGCTCGGGGTCGTCGGTCGCCTTGGACCCCGAACTGGCTGCGACCGCCGAGGCCGACGAGCCCAAGAAGCTCGAGGGCCGCTCCCCCGGCCAGCTGATGTGGCAGCGCTTCAAGCGAGACCGTACTGGAGTCGTCTCCGCCTGCGTAGTGATTTTCTTCTTCGCGGTCGCCGCGCTCGCTCCGGTCATCTCGAAGCTGTACGGCAAGGACCCCTACACGCTCTACGCGCAGGAGCCCGACTACCCGTTCCTGCTCGACGACTTCGCCATGCCCACGGGCTCGTTCGGCGGCATGTCGGGTGACTTCTGGTTCGGGGTCGAGCCCAAGCTGGGGCGCGACGTGTTCACCATGCTGCTCTACGGCATGCGCACCTCGCTCTACATGGCGGTCATCGTCACGGGGCTCAGTGTCGTCACCGGTGTCATCATCGGTATGGTCAGCGGTTACTTCGGTGGCCGGGTCGACTACTGGCTGGGCCGGATCACCGACTTCTTCCTCGCCTTCCCGAGCCAGCTGTTCTTCATCGCGTTCATGCCCGTCGTCACCGCGCTGTTCGTCTCTCCGCGGGACGAGACGCCCACCTATCTGCGGGCCGTCGCCATCATCCTGGTGATGTGGGTCCTCGGCTGGATGGGTCTGGCCCGTCTGGTGCGCAGCTCGGTGCTGTCGCTGCGGGAACGGGAGTTCGTGGAGGCGGCGAAGGTGTCCGGGGCCTCTCCCTGGCGCATCGTGCGCAAGGAGATCCTCCCGAACATCGTCACGCCGATCCTGGTGCAGAGCACCTACATCCTGCCGAGCACGATCCTGACCATCGCCTTCCTCTCGTTCGTCGGTGTCGGCTTCGTCGAGCCCACCCCCGACTGGGGCCGTATGTTCGCCGTCGGTTCCGAGGTGTACGAGCAGGACCCCATGTTCATGGTCTTCCCCGGGGTGGCGCTGGTGCTCTTCGTGCTCTGCTTCAACCTTCTCGGAGACTCCGTCCGGGACGCATTCGACCCCAAGACCGGACGCTAACCGTCCATTGGTGGGTGGGGGGGCTGCCACCCCCGTTCCGGGTCTCCCGGACCGTCAGGCAGCACTCGTGGACAACTATCGACAGGTAGGTGCATCGGCATCATGAAGCCCATCAGAACGCGCACCGCGCGCGCCGTGGCCGTGGCCGTCGTGGCCGGCTCGCTGGCACTGACCGGCTGCTCCGGCAACAGCGGTAACAAGGCCAAGGACGAGTCCAAGTCGCAGGAGGACGCCGCCGCCCAGTCGAAGCCTGTCGCCTACGGTGACGTCAAGGCGTCCACGGGTCCGGCCGAAGAGGTGGCCGGGGCGAAGTCCGGCGGCATCGTCAACGTGTACATGCAGTCGGACCTGAGCCACATGGACCCGGGTCAGATCTACGTCAGCGACGCCGGCCAGTTCGCCAACCTGATCCACCGCGGTCTGACGAACTTCCAGGAGGACGAGAAGGGCAACCTGACGGTCGTCGGCGACATAGCGACCGACTCCGGCAAGTCCTCCGACGGCGGCAAGACCTGGACGTACACCCTCAAGGACGGCATCAAGGACGAGGACGGCAACGCCATCACCTCGGCCGACGTCCGCCACACCATCGAGCGGATGTACTCGAAGGTCATCTTCGACGGTCCGACCTACGTGCAGACCTGGCTCTCCGGCGCGAAGTACCGTGACGCGCTGCCGGACGGCCCGTACAAGGGCAAGCACCTCCCGGACACCGTCCTGGAGACCCCGGACGCCAAGACCGTCGTCTTCCACTTCGCGCAGGCCCAGCCGGACCTCCCGCAGGCCCTCGCCATGGCCGGCTACGCCATCGTGCCCGCGAAGCAGGACACGAAGGAGAAGTACGACAAGGCCCCGGCGGCCCTCGGCCCGTACAAGATCTCCGACTACAAGCCGGGCAAGTCGCTGACGCTGGTCAAGAACGACCAGTGGGACCCGAAGACGGACTCGGTCCGTCACCAGTACGTGAACGGCTACCAGTTCACCTCGACCATCGACCAGGCGAGCCAGACCAAGCGTCTGATCGCCGACCAGGGCGAGGCCAAGAACGCCATCCAGTTCACGGACTCGGTGGACCCGGCCCAGATGTCCACGGTCATCACCAACGCGGACACCAAGAAGCGCACCATCCAGGGCTACCAGCCCTACGTGTGGCAGCTGTCCTTCAACCTTGACCGGATCAAGGACAAGAAGGTCCGTGACGCGATCACCTACGCGATCCCGAACCAGTCCATGGTCCAGGCCGACGGCGGCCGGTACGGCGGTGAGGTCGCCGGCGGTCTGATGGCGCCGACCCTGCCGGGCTACGACCCCAAGTACGACCCGTTCGGCAAGCTCAAGAAGCCCAACGGTGACCTGGAGAAGGCCAAGGAGCTGATCAAGGAAGCGGGTGTCAAGCAGGGCACCAAGCTCACCTACGCCTACTCCAACACCCCGCGCGGTCAGGCCCAGATGGTCATCATCAAGGACGCGCTGGGCAAGCTCGGCTTCGATGTGCAGGCCAAGGAGATCGAGCGCGCCACGTTCTACGAGCAGGTCGGCAAGCTGAAGAACCCGTACGACCTCTACATGACCGGCTGGGGCCAGGACTGGCCGTCCCCGTCCACGGTCATCACCCCGGTCTACGACGGCAACCAGGTCGCCGACGGCTCGCCGAACTACTCGCACATCAACGACAAGCAGGTCAACGACCTCATCGCGAAGGCCGTGACGCAGCAGCCCGAGCAGGCCGCCAAGACCTGGGAAGAGGCTCACCGCCGCATCGTGGAGCAGATCAACCCGGCTGCTCCGGTCTACTACTCGAAGCAGATCCAGCTCTACGGTTCGAACATCGGCGGTGCCCGGTACAGCACGGAGTCGAGCTACATCGACATCAACGACCTGTTCCTGAAGCAGCCGTAACCCGTCAGCTCGGCTGATCCGCGGGGGTGTGCGCCAGGCGGAGCGCACCCCCGCGGACGGTATCCCCGTCAGACCGCCGCGTTTCGAAGAGAGCATCCACCGCCATGCTTCAGTTCCTCCTCCGCAGGCTGATCGGCGCCGTCGTCATCATGTTCCTGATCGGCGCCTTCACGTTCTTCCTGTTCTATACGATCCCCCAAGACTTCGCCGAGCTGGCCTGCGGCAAGAACTGCACGCCCGAGAACATCGCGGTCATCAGGGAGAACCTCGGTCTCGACAAGCCCATCACAGCGCAGTTCTGGGAGTTCATGACCGGCATCGTGACCGGGCGTGACTTCCCTCAGGGGCACTGCTCCGCACCGTGCCTGGGCGTCTCCTTCGACAGCGGCGAGTTCGTCTGGGACTCCATCGTCGACCGCTTCCCGCTGACCCTGTCGCTGACCGTCGGCGGCCTGGTGATCTTCCTTGTGCTCGGCCTCGGCTCCGGACTGCTGGCCGCCTGGAAGCGCGGAACGATGGTCGACAAGGTGGTCAGCGGTGCCTCGATGGTGCTCAGCTCTTTCCAGATCTACTTCCTCGGCCCGATCGTCCTCGGCATCCTCGTCTACAGCACCGGCTGGATGGACGACCCCAAGTACGTCCCCTTCACCGAGGACCTGCCCGGCTGGTTCCTGGGCCTGCTGATCCCCTGGGCCGTGATGGCCACGATCTTCACCGCCCAGTACACGCGTATGGCCCGCTCGACCATGATCGAGCAGCTCTCGGAGGAACACGTCCGCACCGCGCGCGCCAAGGGAATGAGGCAGCGGTACGTCTTCTTCCGCTACGCCTGGCGCGGTTCGCTCATCCCGATCGTCACCATCATCGGTATGGACCTCAGCGCGCTCCTGTCGGGTGCGGTCGTCACGGAGTACACCTTCGACCTGCCCGGACTGGGCCGTCTCGCGGTCGAGTCCTCGGTGAACAAGGACCTTCCGCTGACGATGGGCGTCATGCTGTTCGGGGCGTTCTTCATCCTCGTCCTGAACATCCTCGTGGACCTCGCCTACGCCTTCATCGACCCGCGCGTGCGCCTCAGCTAGGAGAAATACCGTGACCACACTGACCAAGGCTGAAGGTGAGAAGGCCCCGACCGGGCCCGAGGCCTTCCTCTCGGTCCGCGACCTGCGGGTGCGGTTCTCCACCGAGGACGGCATCGTGAAGGCGGTCGACGGACTCTCCTTCGACGTCGAACGCGGCAAGACCCTCGGCATCGTGGGCGAGTCGGGTTCCGGCAAGTCCGTCACCAACCTGACCGTCCTCGGCCTGCACAACCCCAAGACCACCACCGTCGACGGGGAGATCGTCCTCGACGGCCAGGAACTGGTCACCGCGACCGAGAAGGAGATGGAGAAGCTCCGCGGCAACAAGGTCGCGATGATCTTCCAGGACCCGCTGACGGCCCTCTCGCCGTACTACACGGTGGGCCGCCAGATCGCCGAGCCCTTCATGAAGCACACCGGCGCCTCCAGGAAGGAGGCGAAGGACCGGGCGATCGAGATGCTGACCAAGGTCGGCATCCCGCAGCCGAAGACGCGCGTGGACGACTACCCGCACCAGTTCTCCGGCGGTATGCGCCAGCGCGCCATGATCGCCATGGCCCTGGTCTGCGACCCCGACCTGCTGATCGCGGACGAGCCGACCACCGCGCTCGACGTGACCGTCCAGGCCCAGATCCTCGACCTGCTCAAGGACCTCCAGCAGGAGTTCGGCTCGGCGATCATCTTCATCACCCACGACCTCGGCGTCATCTCCGACATGGCCGACGACCTGCTGGTGATGTACTCGGGCCGGGCCGTGGAGCGCGGCAGCGTCCGTGAAGTGCTCCGCACCCCCCAACACCCGTACACCTGGGGACTGCTGAGCTCGATGCCGCGGCTCGGCGGCGACACCGCGCAGGCGCTGATGCCCATCCCCGGCTCTCCGCCCAGCCTGTTGAACCCGCCCTCGGGCTGCCCCTTCCACCCGCGGTGCGCCTTCACCGGCGAGGTGGCCGGCAACCGGTGCAGCGGGGAGCGGCCCGCACTCGGCGCTGGTCGCGCCTCCGCGTGCCACCTGACGGCGGAACAGAAGCAGACCATCTTCATCGACAAGATCCAACCTCGGCTGCGCTAGGGAGATCCGAGACATGAGCGACAACCTCACCCTCCCCGCACAGCAGGGCTCCCCCGGTACCTCGGCCGAGAAGCTGCTCACGGTCGAGGGCCTGACCAAACACTTTCCCATCTACGGCGGCTTTCCGATCAAACGGAAGGTCGGTGCCGTGCAGGCGGTGGACGGCATCGACCTGACCGTCGGGGTCGGCGAGAGCGTCGGCCTGGTCGGTGAGTCCGGCTGCGGCAAGTCGACCACGGGCCGGCTCATCACCCGGCTCCTCGAGCCGACCGGCGGGAAGATCGTCTACAGGGACCAGGACATCACCCACGCCTCGCGCAGGCAGCTGGCCCCCGTCCGGTCCGAGATCCAGATGATCTTCCAGGACCCGTACTCCTCGCTGAACCCGCGGCAAACCGTCGGCACGATCGTCAGGTCGCCGATGGAGGTCAACGGGATCAACCCGGAGGGTGGCAGGGAGAAGAAGGTCCGTGAGCTCCTGGAGCTCGTCGGCCTCAACCCCGAGCACTACAACCGCTTCCCGCACGAGTTCTCCGGCGGCCAGCGCCAGCGCATCGGTGTGGCCCGCGCCCTCGCGCTCAACCCGAAGCTGATCGTCGCCGACGAACCGGTCTCCGCGCTGGACGTGTCGATCCAGGCCCAGGTGGTGAACCTCCTCCAGAAGGTCCAGGAGGAGCTCGGCATCGCCTTCCTGTTCATCGCCCACGACCTGGCGGTGGTCCGGCACTTCTCGCAGCGCGTGGCGGTGATGTACCTCGGCAAGGTGGTCGAGGTGGGCGACCGGGAGTCGATCTACAACCGGCCCCGCCACCCCTACACCCATGCCCTGCTCTCGGCGGTTCCCGAGGTCGCGGTCGATGACGAGGCGGAGAACAGGGAGCGGATCCGGCTCGCCGGTGACGTGCCCTCGCCGATTCACCCGCCGTCCGGCTGCCGGTTCCGTACGCGCTGCTGGAAGGCGCAGGACAAGTGCGCCTCCGAGGAGCCGCCTCTGATCCAGCTCTCCGGCAACCGTGAGGGTCACCTGACGGCTTGCCACTTCCCGGAGGAGCCCACCACCGAGGCGCGCGACGAGGACGTGGTGATGGACCCGGCGCTGAAGGCGCTGGAGGAGAACGCCGGCGCGGCCGCCGAGGTCAAGAAGGGCTGACGCGCGCCGCTGCTCCCGGGGCCGATCCGTTGTACGTACGACGGGTCGGCTCCGGTGTTTCGTCGTCCCGGGGCCTCGGGGACCCTCAGACGTCTCGGGTGCGGGTCAGCGGACCACACGGCCCTGCGACAGGACGCGCCGCGGATGGCGCGGGCCGGCGCCGGCGATCCCGAGGAAAGGCACCAAGGCCCGGCGCACGGCGCCGACCGCGGTCCCGGCGGCCGGTCCGCCAGGTGCTCGATTTGGGTGGCAACGTCCCTGGCGGCGCAGCGCCCGTGCGGGCGAGCACCGCCGAGCCGCCGTCGGTCGCCGCGGCCGGTCCGCATCCACCTGCGCGCGAGTGGCACCCCGAGTGGACGGGGAGTCAGACGCCCTGACGAACGTGCACTCCGGTACCGGAGCCGACTTCCTCCGCGGTGGCCTCCGGGTGGTGGCACGCGGTGAGGTGACCCGTGCCGTCGCCCTCGATCCCGACCAGCGGTGGTGTCTCCGTCGCGCACCGCTCCGTCGCCTTCCAGCAGCGCGTGCGCAAGCGGCAGCCGGACGGCGGGGCGACGGGGGAGGGGACGTCGCCGGTGAGGAGGATGCGGTCACGGTGCGGCGCGTCCTGCGCGGTGACCTCGGGGACCGCCGACGGATACCGGTTCGTCCGCCACGATCGGCTTGGGCGAGAGCGTCAACGCCCGCGCCAGAGACGCACCTTCAGGTTCCGCACTACGCCAGCCGGATCCGTGGATCGATGAGCGCGTACACCGCGTCGACCACGATGTTCGCCGCCGAAGTCGTTCAGCAGGCCCGACTGGTTCTGGCCGTAGGTGGTGTACGGGTCCTTGCCGTACAGCTTCGCGATCAGCGGGGCCGCGATGCCGACCATGAAGAAGAACAGCACCACCCAGGCCGAGACGACCCCCGTGCGGTCGCGGCGGAAGCGTAGCCAGGCGATCCGCCGGGGGGAACGGCCTGTAACCCCCGGTGACGGGGCGGTGGGCGTCGGGGGTGCGGCACCCGGGTCCACCGCCATCTGCAACGAGGCGGCGGCTGACGACATGGGGGAGGTCATGGTGCTCCTGGCCTGGCCTGGCCTGGCCTGGCATGGACGGGGCTAGGGGGCGGCGTGGGGCGACCGGTGACGGCACGACGGATCGACGTGCCGTCAGCAGGAGCGAACCCACCTGCCGCCGGCGTGCCGACGGCACGGCCGGAACTCCGCGCCGTCGAAACGTGGCATCCCTGTGCCGTCGGCACGGGGGAGCCCATGACGGTGACGACTCCGTGCCGTCGGCATGACGTCAACCGATGTGCCAAGCGCGACTTTTCAACCCCGCCCGGCCGCCGTCAATGCACCGTTTGCGGCTTTGATCTGCTCTTTTGCCGTTTGACCGTGGTGCGGTGGGCTGCATGGTCCAGCTTTGAACTGCCATGACCGAAGCGGGATACGGAAGGCGCGTCCGCCATCCGGTCCGGTCTGCGGGCGTGGGCCTGCCGGAATGCGTACATCAGGATGGCGTCCGCCCCCGGACGGGTGGGCTGAATGTGCGTCATGTGCGTGATGGGGTGATATTGACCGGTGAAGGGACAGCACCCCCGGCGTCGGCACACTCACGAGGAGGCACTCCATGCGTGGAGTCACGCAGGTCACACGGGTCGCATGCGCGGCGGCGGTGACGCTCGCGGCGACGGCCTGCGGAGGTGGCGTCGGCGCTGACACCGGCGCCGTGCTCAGCTCCTCCTGGGGAGACCCGCAGAACCCGCTGGAACCCGCCAACACCAACGAGGTGCAGGGCGGCAAGGTCCTCGACATGATCTTCCGGAGCCTGAAGCGGTACAACCCGCGGACCGGCCGGGCCGAGGACATGCTCGCCGAGAGGATCGAGACCTCGGACTCGCGCAACTTCACGATCACCGTCAAGGACGGCTGGACGTTCAGCAACGGCGAGAAAGTGACGGCGAAGTCCTTCGTCGACGCCTGGAACTACGGCGCGAGCCTGAAGAACAACCAGAAGAACGCCTACTTCTTCGAGTACATCGAGGGCTACACCAGGACCCACCCGGACGACGGCGGCAAGCAGAGTGCCGAGACCCTCTCCGGACTGCGGGTCGTCGACGAGCGGACCTTCACGGTCCGGCTCAGGCAGAAGTTCTCGACCTTCCCCGACACCCTCGGCTATCCCGCCTTCGCCCCGCTGCCCCGGGCCTTCTTCACCGACCACGCCGGCTGGCTGAGGAAACCCGTCGGCAACGGCCCGTACAGAATCGAGTCCTACACCAAGGGCTCCCAGATGGAGCTGAGGACGTGGGAGGACTACCCCGGCCCGGACAAGGCGGCGAACGGCGGGGTGACCCTGAAGGTCTACACCGACAACAACACCGCCTACACCGACCTGATGGCCGGCAACCTCGACCTCGTCGACGACGTGCCCGCCACCCAGCTCAAAAACGTCGCGAACGACCTGGGCGACCGCTACCTCAACACCCCGGCCGGCATCATCCAGACGCTCGCCTTCCCCCACTACGACAAGAGATGGAACAGGGCCGGCTCAGAGAAGGTCCGCACCGGCCTGTCCCGCGCGATCAACCGCGAGCAGATCACCCGGACGATCTTCCACAACACCCGCACCCCCGCCACCGACTGGGCCTCCCCGGTGCTCGGCACGGAGGGCGGCTACAAGAAGGGCCTGTGCGGCGACGCCTGCGTCTACGACCCCGCCGAGGCCAGGAGGCTCATCGAGGAGGGCGGCGGCCTGCCCGGCGGCCAGGTCAAGATCACGTACAACGCGGACACCGGCTCCCACAAACAGTGGGTGGACGCGGTCTGCAACTCCATCAACAACGCCCTCGGCAAGGACAAGGCCTGCGTCGGCAACCCCGTCGGCACCTTCGCCGACTTCCGCGGCCAGATCACCGACCGGAAGATGACGGGCCCCTTCCGCGCCGGCTGGCAGATGGACTACCCCCTCATCCAGAACTTCGTCCAGCCGCTCTACTACACGAACGCCTCGTCCAACGACGGCAAGTGGTCCAGCAAGGAGTTCGACAGGCTGGTCGACGAGGCCAACGCCGAGAGCGACACCGCCGCGGCCGTCGAGAAGTTCCAGCAGGCCGAGAGGGTCGTCCGGGACCAGATGGCCGCCATCCCGCTCTGGTACCAGAACGGCAGCGCCGGCTACTCCGAGCGGCTGTCCGACGTGCGGCTCAACCCGTTCTCCGTCCCGGTCTACAACGAGATCAAGGTCAGCTGACCCGCCATGGGGCGGTATGTGATCCGGCGCCTGCTCCAGATGATCCCGGTGTTCGTCGGCGCCACGCTGCTGATCTTCCTGATGGTGAACGTGATGGGCGACCCCGTCGCGGGGCTGTGCGGCGACCGGCAGTGCGACGCGGCCACCGCCGGCCGGCTGAGGAAGGAGTTCGGCCTCGACAAGCCGGTCTGGCAGCAATACCTGACCTACATGGGGAACGTCTTCACCGGCGACTTCGGTACGGCGTTCAACGGCCAGCCGGTCACCGAGCTGATGGCGACGGCGTTCCCGGTCACCATCCGGCTGACGATCGTGGCGATCCTCTTCGAGATCGTCGTCGGCATCACCCTGGGGGTCGTCACGGGGCTGCGCCGGGGCCGGCCCGTCGACACCGGCGTCCTGCTGGTCACCCTCGTCGTGATCTCCGTCCCCACCTTCGTCACCGGCCTGCTGCTCCAGCTGCTGCTCGGCGTCGAGTGGGCGTGGATCAAACCGTCGGTGTCCCCCGAGGCGGGCTTCGACGAGCTGATCGTCCCGGGCCTGGTGCTGGCCTCGGTCTCCCTGGCCTACGTCACCCGTCTGACCCGCACCTCGATCGCGGAGAACAAACGGTCCGACTACGTCCGCACCGCCATCGCCAAGGGCCTGCCCCGGCGCCGGGTCGTCACCCGGCACCTGCTGCGCAACTCCCTCATCCCCGTGGTCACCTTCATCGGCACCGACATCGGCGCCCTGATGGGCGGCGCGATCGTCACCGAGCGCATCTTCAACATCCACGGCGTCGGCTTCCAGCTCTACCAGGGCATCCTCCGCCAGAACACCCAGACCGTCGTCGGCTTCGTGACGGTCCTCGTCCTGGTCTTCCTGGTGGCGAACCTGCTCGTCGACCTCCTGTACGCCGTACTCGACCCGAGGATCCGCTATGCCTGAGCAGCCGTACGAGCCCGAGAGGGCCATCGCCGGGACCGGCACGGGCGGCGCGATGGACCTGGCGGCGACCGAGGGGGCGACGCTGGAGCGGCGGTGGTCGGGCGGGGAGGCCGTCTTCGCCGGAGGGGCCCCGGGCGGACCGGACGGCACGGGCCCCGTCGGGCCGGACCCGTCGGCCGCCGCCGTCGGACGGGCGCGCTCCCTGTGGTCCGACGCCTGGCGGGACCTGCGCCGCAACCCGGTCTTCATCGTCTCGTCGCTGGTCATCCTCTTCCTGGTCTTCATCTCCCTGTGGCCCTCGGCGATCGCCTCCGGCTCCCCCCTCACGTGCGACCTCGCCAGGGCCCAGGAGGGCTCCCGGCCCGGCCACCCCTTCGGCTACGACGGCCAGGGCTGCGACGTCTACACCCGCACCGTGTACGGCGCCCGTACGTCCGTCACGGTCGGCGTCCTCGCCACGCTCGGCGTCGCCCTCCTCGGCAGCGTCCTCGGCGGCCTCGCCGGGTTCTTCGGCGGGGCGGGGGACGCGATCCTGTCCCGGATCACCGACGTCTTCTTCGCGATCCCGGTCGTCCTCGGCGGTCTGGTCCTCCTCTCGGTCATGACCAGCAACACGGTCTGGCCGGTCATCGGGTTCATGGTGCTGCTCGGCTGGCCCCAGATCTCCCGCATCGCCCGCGGCTCGGTCATCACCGTCCAGCAGAACGACTACGTCCAGGCCGCCCGCGCCCTGGGCGCCTCCCCCTCCCGCCTGCTGCTGCGGCACATCGCGCCCAACGCCGTGGCCCCGGTGATCGTGGTGGCGACCATCGCGCTCGGCACGTACATCGCGCTGGAGGCGACCCTGTCCTACCTCGGCGTCGGCCTGAAGCCGCCGACCGTCTCCTGGGGCATCGACATCTCCGCCGCCTCGCCCTACATCCGCAACGCCCCCCACGCGCTGCTGTGGCCCGCCGGCGCGCTGGCGGTCACCGTGCTCGCGTTCATCATGCTCGGCGACGCGGTGCGCGACGCCCTCGACCCGAAACTGAGGTGACGGCCGGATGCTGCTCGAAGTACGCGACCTGCACGTCGAGTTCCGCACCCGCGACGGCATCGCCAGGGCCGTCAACGGCGTCACCTACGGCGTCGACGCGGGCGAGACCCTCGCCGTGCTCGGCGAGTCCGGCTCCGGCAAGTCCGTCACCGCCCAGGCGATCATGGGCATCCTCGACATGCCGCCGGGGCGGATCACCGCCGGCGAGATCCTCTTCCGGGGCCGGGACCTGCTGAGGCTGAAGGAGGAGGAGCGCCGCAAGGTCCGGGGCGCAGAGATGGCGATGGTCTTCCAGGACGCCCTGTCCTCCCTGAATCCCGTCCTCTCCGTGGGCGACCAGCTCGGCGAGATGTTCGTGGTGCACCGCGGCCTGTCGAGGAAGGACGCGCGGGCCCGGGCCGTCGAGCTGATGGACCGGGTGCGCATCCCGGCCGCGCGGGAGCGGGTCGGGGACTACCCGCACCAGTTCTCCGGCGGTATGCGCCAGCGCATCATGATCGCGATGGCGATGGCCCTCGAACCGGCGCTCATCATCGCCGACGAGCCGACCACCGCCCTGGACGTCACCGTCCAGGCCCAGGTCATGGATCTGCTCGCGGAGTTGCGGCGCGAGTACCGCATGGGCCTGATCCTCATCACCCACGACCTCGGCGTGGTCGCCGACGTCGCCGACCGCATCGCCGTGATGTACGCGGGCCGGATCGTCGAGTCGGCCCCGGTCCACGACATCTACAAGGCACCCGCCCACCCGTACACGCGTGGCCTGCTCGACTCCATCCCGCGCCTGGACCGGAAGGGCCGGGAGCTCTACGCCATCAGGGGCCTGCCGCCCAACCTGATGCACATCCCGCCGGGCTGCCCCTTCCACCCGCGCTGCCCGATGGCCCGGGACGTGTGCCGCACGGACGTGCCGCCCCTGTACGAGGTGGACGAGGACCGGGGCAGCGCCTGCCACTTCTGGAGGGAGTGCCTGCATGGCCACGACAGCTGAGCCGATCCTGGAGGTCAGCGGCCTCGTCAAGCACTACCCGCTCACCCGGGGCGTCCTGTTCAAGAAGCAGATCGGCGCGGTGAAGGCCGTCGACGGCGTCGACTTCACGCTCCGCCGGGGCGAGACCCTGGGCATCGTGGGCGAGTCGGGCTGCGGCAAGTCCACGGTCGCGAAGATGCTGGTCCACCTGGAGAGGCCGACGGCGGGCCGGATCCGCTACCGGGGCGAGGACATCACCAGGCTGTCGGGGAGGGCCCTCAAGGCCGTCCGACGCAACATCCAGATGGTCTTCCAGGACCCGTACACCTCCCTCAACCCCCGGATGACGGTCGGCGACATCGTCGGGGAGCCCTACGAGATCCACCCGGAGGTTGCCCCGAAGGGCGACCGGCGCAGGAAGGTCCAGGACCTGCTGGACGTCGTCGGCCTCAACCCCGAGCACATCAACCGCTACCCGCACCAGTTCTCCGGCGGCCAGCGCCAGCGCATCGGCATCGCCCGGGGGCTGGCGCTGCGCCCCGAGGTGATCGTCGCCGACGAGCCGGTGTCCGCGCTGGACGTATCAATCCAGGCCCAGGTCATGAACCTGCTCGACCGGTTGCAGAGCGAGTTCGAGCTGTCGTACCTCTTCATCGCGCACGACCTGTCGATCGTGCGGCACGTCTCCGACCGGGTCGGGGTGATGTACCTCGGACGGATCGTGGAGACCGGCAGCGACACCGAGATCTACGACCACCCCACGCACCCCTACACCCAGGCGCTGCTGTCCGCGGTGCCCGTGCCGGACCCGCAGGCGCGGGAGCGCCGGGAGCGGATCATCCTCTCGGGCGACGTGCCCTCCCCGACGAACGTCCCCTCCGGGTGCCGCTTCCGCACCCGCTGCTGGAAGGCCCGGGAGCGCTGCGCCCTCGAGGTCCCGGCGCTCGCGGTCCCCGCGGAGCTGGGCCACCTGGGCGGTCCCGTCGCCCACGACTCGGCGTGCCACTTCGCCGAGCCCGTATCCATGGGGCGCTCGGCCGACGCGGGCGCATAGCAGCACATTTGTGCAGCAACCGCGTTAACACGGAGGCAACTTGGCCGACCCGATTCCGATATACGGACGCGTCAGGCTGAACAGCGTACGGCCGTGCGGGTGCCGTAAACGGACCGGGGTGCGCCATGTCACCCCGGTCCGTTGCCGTGCTCAGCCGGTGGTCCCGCCGGTGATCCCCAGGGACCGCTTCAGGAAGTCCACCTGAAGCAGCAACAGGTTCTCCGCGACCCGCTCCTGCGGGGTCATGTGCGTGACCCCGGACAGCGGCAGCACCTCGTGCGGGCGGCCGGCGGCCAGCAGGGCGGAGGACAGCCGCAGGGCGTGCGCCACGACCACGTTGTCGTCGGCCAGACCGTGCACGATCATCAGCGGACGGTGCGGCTCGGCGGGGGAGGAGAGCCCCTCGTCGGTGACGAGCGAGTTCCTCGCGTACGTCTCCGCGGCCGTCGTCGGGTCGCCTAGGTACCGCTCCGTGTAGTGGGTGTCGTACAGCCGCCAGTCCGTCACCGGGGCGCCCGCGATGCCCGCGTGGAAGACGTCCGGGCGGCGCAGCACCGCCAGGGCGGCGAGATAGCCGCCGAAGGACCAGCCGCGGATCGCCACCCGGGACAGATCCAGGGGGTGGTTCCTCGCCACATCCTGGAGCGCCTCGATCTGGTCGTCGAGGGCGACCGTGAAGTCCTGGTGGACCGCCTTCTCCCAGCCGGGCGAGCGGCCCGGTGTGCCCCGGCCGTCGGCGACGACCACCGCGAAGCCCTGGTCGGCGAACCACTGCGAGGTCAGATGCGCGTTGTGCGCGGCGAGCACCCGCGGCCCGTGCGGTCCGCCGTAGGGGTCGAGGAGCACCGGCAGCGAGGTGTCACCGGGGTAGTCCGTAGGCATAAGCACGGCGCACGGGATACGGCGTGCGCCCCCCTGGGTGAGCTTCACGCGGGGGGACAGACCGGGATCTTCCGCATACGAACGGACGCTCGCGGTCGGCTTCCCGTCCCGCAGTACCCGCACCTGGCTCCCCGGCCGGTCCAGCGCCGCCGACACCAGCACGGTCACGCCCCCGGAACGCACCGCCGAGTGCACCCCGGGCTCCTGGGAAAGGCGCTCGACGCCGAGCTCGTTGACGCGGTAGACATGCACCTCGCCGGTTTCCGGCTGCTCCGCGCCCTCCCCGGCCGACGCCGAGACCAGCACGTCGTCGGCCGTCACGTCCAGCACCGCCCGCACGTGCAACTGCGCTCCCGTCAGCGGCCGTTCGCCGACCGCCAGGACCCGCGCGCCACCCTCGTCGGCGATCCGGACGAGGTGTCCCGCGGGGCTCCAGCAGGGCACCCCAGGGAAAAGATCAAGCCAAATCCGATCTTCGTCGGCGTGCACCATCCGGGTCGCCCCGGAGTCGGTGTCCACCGCCAGGAACAGCTGACTGCGCTGGTCGCGCGCTTGGACCAGCAGCAGTGGCGCACCCGCCGCTGACCAGTGCACTCGCGCCAGATACGGGTAGCGCGCCCGGTCCCAGACGACCTCCGTGCGCACCCCGTCCAGGCCGATCACGAACAGCCGGACCTCCGCGTTGGCCGTCCCGGCCGCCGGATATGGCACGTGTTGTGGGTCACGTTTCGGCTGGGCCGGATCCGAGATCCACCACCGCTCCACCGGCGTGTCGTCCACGCGTGCCACGAGCAGCCGGTCGGACTCCGGAGCCCACCAGAACCCCCGCGAACGCCCCATCTCCTCGGCCGCGATGAACTCGGCCAATCCATAGGAAACCGACGCCGATTCCGGCTCGGCGAGCGCCAGATCGCCCTCGCCCTCGGCACCCACGACCCGCAGTGCGCCCCGCGCGACGTACGCGACGAGCCGCCCGTCCGGCGAGGGCCGGGGGTCGATCACCGGCCCGGGGACGCGGATTTCGCGTGCCGTGCCGGCCCGCAGCTCCGCCGTGAAAAGCCGCCCTGACAAGGCGAAAGAGGCCAACTCGACGGCCTCGTCGGTGGCGTATCCGACGATCCCCGCCCCGCCCTCGCGACTGCGTTCACGGCGCGCCCGCTCCTCGGGTGAGAGGTCCTCCGAGGCGCCGCTCAGGAGGGCGCGCGGGTCGGCGGCCACGCGCTCCTGGCCGTCCGCCGGATCGAGCACCCACAGCATGCCCGCCCGGTCCGTGCCGGAGTGCGAGCGCAGGAACACGACACGGGAGCCGTCGGGGGCCACCGTGAACGAACGCGGCGCGCCGAGCGTGAACCGCTGGGTGCGGGCGTGCCGCCGGGGGAAGGAGTCGGACTCGGTCGTCATGCCATGACCATATTGGCCATGCGCCCCCTTGTGCGGCTGTGCGCCACTCGATGCGCACGTACTCATAGTTATGATCACTAGCGCTGTGTGGGTATGAACCTGCTGGCAGTTGTATGGATTTACAAGTTCCCTCGCTCTGTTTCCCCTCACGTACCCGGGTTCTTGGAGGTGAGCCGCCGTGGCACTCTCGATTTCGGCGGTGGTGCTGCTGGCGATCATCGTCTTCTTGCTGATCAAGAAGTCAGGACTGAAGGGCGGTCACGCAGTCGTCTGCATCCTGCTCGGTTTCTACCTCGCCTCCTCGACGGTCGCGCCGACGATCAGCGACCTGACGACGAGCGTGGCGAGCATGATCGGCAGCATCAAGTTCTGAGCGTGCCGACGAGTGGGCTCCGGTGGGCGGTCGACCGGAGCTCGCCGCTGTCCGCCATGTTCCGCACCTGCCCGGCATCCTGATCCATAAGCCCGACGGAGCCGGGACAGGCGCGGGGCGGCAACGGGGCGCGTGAACGGACGCGACGCCGACCCTCGGCTGCGACAGCCGGCGAAGGCCGCCCGTCCCGCCGACGCTTCCGGTCGGCCCGCGCCGCCGACCCCCAGGAGATGGCGGAGGCGCAGGAGGCGCGCGGACGCGATCCGGAGACCGAAGGGCCGGCGGCCCCCTCGCCTGGACCGAGCGCATCGCACTCGCCATCGCCCACGTACTCGACGGCGAGGGGAGCGAGCCGACCGGGTGGGCGGCCGGAGGCGGGCGGGTTGTGCCTCGTAGGGTTGGCCCCATGACGGAACTGCCCGCCCGGCGGCTGCTGCTGGTGCACGCGCACCCGGACGACGAGTCGATCAACAACGGCGCGACCATGGCCCGGTACGCGGCCGAGGGCGCCCACGTGGCCCTGGTCACCTGCACCCTCGGCGAACGCGGCGAGGTCATCCCGCCGGAGCTGCGGCACCTCACCGGCGCCGCCCTGGGCGAGTACCGCCTGCGCGAGCTGACCGCCGCCATGGCCGAACTGGGCGTCGGCGACTTCCGGCTGCTCGGCGGCGCCGGCCGCTTCACCGACTCCGGGATGATGGGCCTCTCCGACAACGACGACCCCGCCTGCTTCTGGCAGGCCGACGTCGACACCGCCGCCGCCCCGCTCGCCGAGGTGATCCTCGACCTGCGCCCCCAGGTCCTCGTCACCTACGACGACAACGGCGGCTACGGCCACCCCGACCACATCCAGGCCCACCGCGTCGCCACGCGGGCCGTGGAACTGGCCGCCGACGCCGGCTGGAGCGTCCCCAAGGTCTACTGGAACCGCGTCCCGCGCTCCGTCGCCGAGGCCGCCTTCGCCCGGCTCCGGGAGGAGCTGCCCGGCCTGCCCTTCACCGGGAGCGCCACCGTCGACGACGTCCCCGGCGTCGTCGACGACGAGCGGATCACCACCGCGATCGACGGCACCGCGTACGCCGCCGCCAAGGCCGCCGCGATGGGCGCGCACGCCACGCAGATCGAGGTCGCCCCCGACGGGCGGTCCTTCGTGCTCTCCAACGAGCTCGCGCAGCCCCTCTTCACCACCGAGTACTACGAGCTGGTACGCGGGGAGTCTGACCAGGACCAGGAGACCGACCTGTTCGCCGGTGTCGAGGGGGTGGCCTGATGTCCGACCGAGGGCCGATGCTCGCCCAGCCCCTCCCGCGCCCCTCCGCCGCACGGATCGCCGCCCACCTCGGGCTCCTGCTGCTCGGCGCGGTCACCGGCCTCGCCGGGGCGCTCCTCCAGGCCGGCTGGTTCCCGGGCGGGCTGCTGCTCGCGCTCGCGGGCGCCGCCGGCCTGTTCCTCGGCGGGGCGCGCGCCCTGGACGGCCGGGGCGGGGCCGTCGCGCCCGCCGCCGGCTGGATGATCGCCGTCGTCCTGCTCATCGCCGGCCGCCCCGAGGGCGACTTCCTGTTCGGCGCGGGAAGCAGCTCCTACCTCTTCCTCCTCGGAGGCATGGCCCTGGCTGTGATCTGCGCCACGCTTGGCCCCGGGCGGCAACCTGTCGGCGGCGACGTCCGACTTGGCAAGTGACGTACTACTTCGCCATGGCGTGGCCGTGCGAGTCCGGTGCGGGTTTCGTCGGCGGTCGCGGGATACGCGCCAGAAGTGGCCAGTATGGTGGTGCGCGCCGCCGAGCTGCCCGTGAGGTTGTGGCGGGCGGCGGAGCCAACCTGGAGAACCTGCCTTGAGTCGTGAAACTGACAGTCCGTCCTCCGGGCCCAACGGGCGCGGCGGAGCCGCATACCCCTCGGGCACGCCGCCGTACGGCACCCCGATGGTGTCCGACGGCGGTCCGGACGCGGGCCGTTCGGCCGCGCAGCCGGAGGAACGCAAGACCGAGACCACGCTGACGACCCGGATCCGGATCAACATCCCCGGGTCGCGGCCCATTCCGCCGGTCGTCGTGCGCAAGCCCGTCGCGGACGTGGACGGCGCGGGCGACGGCGGCGGCGACAAGCAGACCGGAGGCTCCGCCCCGGGCGCGGGCGCCGCGGCCGCCGGCGGCGGGAGTTCCGCGCCCACCGCGCCGTCCGCACGCCCCGCCGACGCGCCCGCCGGACAGGCTCCGATGGGTGACGAGAAGGCGAGCGACTGGTTCGCGCCGCGCAAGTCCTCGCCCGGCAAGGGCGATCAGGGCGACAGAGCCGCCAACGGGGCCGGGACGGCGGGTGGTTCGACCGGTGCCGTCGGCGGCACCGGCGGTGCCCGTCCGGCCGGATCCGGTGCCGGTGCGCCCGGTGGCGCGCGTCCGGGTGCCGGGCGGCCCGGCGGTGTCGTCGGCTCCATGAGCGCGCCGGGCGCCACCCGCCCCGGCGGGACGAACGGTGCCGGGCTGACCGGCGCCACCGGTGGTCCCGTGGCTCCCGGGCACGGCGGCGGCACCGGCTCCTTCGACGTGACCGAGGCGCTCGCCGCAGGCCCGCTGGGCGGCGGTGCGCGCCCCGGGCAGGGGGACGCCGCCGAGCCGCGCCAGGACGGCCTGCCGTACTTCTCGGACACCGGCGGCGGCCAGAACGGCTTCGCCGGGACCAACGGCCAGGGCGGCGCCCCCGGCGGTCCCGGTGGCCTCGGCGGCCCCAACAACTTCAACGGGCCGGACGGCCCCGGCGGCCGCCGGCCCGGGAACGGCCCGCAGGGCCCCGCCGGCCCCACCAGCGGGCCGGTCACCGGCGACGGCCCGATGGTGCCGCCGATGAACGGCGCGGCGCCCGGCGCTCCCGCCGGTCCCGGCGGGCCGGGTGCCCAGCGCGGTCCTGGCGTCCCGGGCGGTCCCGGTGCCCAGGGCGCCCCCGGCACCGGTCGTCACCCCGGCGGCGGTCTCAGCGACGACACCGCGATCCTCACCCCGCAGAAGCCGGCCCCCGAGCCCGGCGCGGGCGGCGGCTACGGCCGTCACGACAACGTCTCCGGACACACCGTCACCAGCGGCATCCCGGTCGTGCCGCCGCCCGGTCAGGGCGCGGGCCCGGGCGGGCCGTTCGCGCCCGGCGCGCATCCTGACGGGCCGCAGCCGCACACCCCGCCGCAGGCGTCCGGGCCGGTCGCGCAGAACGCGCCCGCGGCCGGCTCGAAGAAGAAAAAGAAGAAGGGCCGCAGCAAGCTGGCCCTGCTCTGCGGCGTGGTCGTCGTCGGCGCGGCCGGCGCCTACGGTGCCGGGCTGCTGATGAACCACTCCGACGTGCCCAAGGGCACCACCGTGCTCGGCGTCGACATCGGCGGCGGCACCCGCGACGACGCCGTCAAGAAGCTCGACGAGGCCTTCGACGACCGGGTGAACCAGACGCTGAAGCTGTCCGTGGACGGCGACACCGTCACCCTCAAGCCGGACCAGGCGGGCCTGCAGTTCGACATGCAGTCCACGGTCGACCAGGCGGCCAGGAGCGACTACAACCCCGTCTCGGTGATCGGCTCGCTGTTCGGGGAGCACCGCCAGGTCGAGCCGGTCATGCCGGTCGACGAGGAGAAGCTCCAGGCCGCCCTGGAGACCGCCGCGGGCGGCTCCGGCTCGGCCACCGACGGCACGATCAAGTTCGAGCCGGGCAAGGCCGTCGCCGTCTACGGCAAGGCGGGCAAGGGCATCGACGCGACGAAGGCCGAGACGGCCGTCGTAGCCGCCTACCGCACACAGGTGGAGAGCGGCACCGCCACCCCGGTGAAGGTCCCCACGACCACCAAGCAGCCGACGGTCTCCAACGCCGAGGTCGACCGGATGATGAAGGAGTTCGCCGAACCGGCGATGTCCGGCACCGTCACGGTCCAGACCGACGCGGCGCACACCGTCCGCTTCAGCCCGCAGAACTCCCTGTGGAAGTTCCTCCAGGTCAAGGCCATCGACGGCAAGCTCGTCGACACCTACGACGAGGCCGCCCTGAAGGAGCTGTACGGCGGCACCTTCGACGGCGTCCAGATCACCCGCGCCACCGGCCAGAAGACGGACGTCACCGTCCAGGACGTGATCGGCGCCCTGCGCCTGGCCCTGAAGAGCAAGACCGACCGGGTCGCGGTCATCGAGACCGACCCGAGCTGACGTACGGCAGCGGTGAAGAGGGCACCTCCGGGTGCCCTCTTCGCCGTTTCCCATGACGTGCGTGTTTAGCGGGGCGGCTGTCGTACGGCACCGCGGACGGCCGACACCGCCGCCCGCCCGGCCCCCACCGGAAAGGACCGGCGGCAGGGAGTGGCCGTCAGTTGAGCATGGCCCGAGCGGCCCGAGCCTCCCTCAGCACCCGCTCGGCGAGCCCCGGATCCACCACCTCCACCAGCCCGGCGTACTCCTCCATCTCCGCCGCACCGTCGAGGAACTCGCCCCGCTGTACCAGGAGTTGGCCCTTCTCGTACCGCAACCGAGCCGGGTGGGAGGGCAGCAGCAACGACAACTCGACCGCCCCCAGGCCGACTTCCGACCGCTCCGGCCGAGCCGCCGCCCACGCCCGGATGTTGTTCAGGATCCGCAGCACCACGTCCAGGGGCTCCGCCGGCACCAGCATGGACGGCTCCAGCGCGGCCCCCGTCGCCCCCGCCACCAGCAGCTCCGCATCCCGCCCCGTCAGAACCCGTCCCCCGTCGAAGGGATCGACCAGCACCTGCTCCTCCCGCGGACCGAACCCGACCACGAAGTGCCCCGGCAGCGCCACCCCGTACACCGGCGCCCCCGCCCGCCGGGCGACCTCGATCCACACCACCGACAGCAGGATCGGCAGCCCGCGCCGACGCCGGAGCACCTGGTGCAGCAGGGACGACTCCAGCCGCTGGTAGTCCGCGGCGGAGCCCCTGAACCCGTACCGCTCACCCAGCAGCTCCCGCAGCGCCAGCGCCCACGACCGCGGCCCGCCGGGCCGGAACGGCACCTGCCCCGCCAGTTCGTCCAGCTCGACCTGCGCGGCGTCCAGACCGGCCTCGTCGAGCGTCCGGTCGCCCTCCGCGCCCACCAGCAGGCACAGCACGGACAGATCGGGCCGCTCGGCCCGCGCCTCCTCGGCGAACCGCCGCCGCACCTCGGCCGGCTCGATCCCGCTCATGGCGCGCCGGCCTCCGGTTCCCGGTAGTGGTGGTACGCGTGATGCGCCCCGAAGCCCATCCCGCCGTACAGGGCCCTCGCCCCCGCGTTGTCCTCCTCGACCTGCAACCACGCGGCCGACGCGCCCTCCTCCAGCGCGCGCCGCGCCAACGCGGCCATCACGACCGTCGCCAGCCCCCGCCTGCGCTGCTCCGGATCGACCTCGACGGCCGCGAACCCGGCCCACCGCCCGTCCACGACACACCGCCCGATGGCGGCCGGCGCGGCTCCCCCCTCGCCCGGCACGGACGCGAACCACACCGACGGCCCGCTCCCCAGCACCTTCAGGGCCACCTCGGTCACCCCCTTGCGCTGATAGCGCGCCAGCCACGCCTCGTCGGCCTCCCGGGCGAGCACCACCCCCTCAGCCTCCACCCGGTCGGCGACCGGCGCCAGCGCCCCGATCCACAGTTCGGCGGTCACCTCCCGCACCCACCCGCGCCGCTCCAGCTCGGCGCAGAGCAGCTCCTGGGTGCCCTCGGCGCCGGTCGCGGTCTGCACGTAGGCGGGCAGGCCCCGCTCGCCGTACCAGCGCCGTACGACGTCCAGCGCCTCGTCGAGCGGCAGGCCGGGGTCGCCGAGGGGGAGCACGGAGTTCGCCCGGCGGGTGAAGCCCGCCCGTCGTCCGGCCGCCGCACCCGACGGACGCGCGTCGCTCGGCACCTGCTGGACCGCGGCCCGCAGCTCCCACTCGCCCAGCCGCTCGCTCTCCAGCGGGCGCCAGGCCCGCGCGGAGACACGGGCGAGTTCCTCGTAGGAGGCGGCCGGTCCCCGGCGCCGTGCCGGAGCCGCCGGGACGACCTTCCCGGCGACCAACGAGGCCTCGTCAATCCGGACGACCTCCCCGTTTTTCCGTGTGATGACCAGCACACCGGCGTCCCATGATGTGAGAACACCCACCGTGTCGGTGAATTTCCCCTCCGTGTCCCCAGGCGCGTTCAAGCAGCGCACGGAGACGCGTTTGCCCACGTCAGCAGTGGTGATATGGACCTTGAGGCGTCCGGCGGCCGAGATTTCCACAGGTCAGTTCACCCCTCCTGTTCGGATCATGCCCAAGAACGGAGATACTAGGGGCGGGCATCGACGACGCCGCGCTCCCGCGCGCCAGGCGGCGGAGCCTGTGGGAGGCCCGCCAGCGCCCTATCGAGGAGGAACGACAGCGTGACCTACGTCATCGCGCAGCCTTGTGTCGACGTCAAGGACAAGGCGTGCATCGAGGAGTGCCCGGTCGACTGCATCTACGAGGGCTCCCGGTCCTTGTACATCCACCCGGACGAATGCGTCGACTGTGGTGCCTGTGAGCCGGTCTGCCCGGTCGAGGCGATCTTCTACGAGGACGACACTCCCGAGGAGTGGAAGGACTACTACAAGGCGAACGTCGAGTTCTTCGACGAGCTCGGCTCGCCCGGCGGCGCCAGCAAGCTGGGGCTGATCGAGCGCGACCACCCCTTCATCGCCGCGCTGCCGCCGCAGAACCAGTAAGCGGCCAGCATCGCGCCGCCTCGGTCCCGTACGCCCTGATCGCCTCGGTCGCCGTACGGGACCGAGGCGTTTGCCGTACGAGTGGCGTACGGGGCCGTCGAGCCGTACCGACGAAAGAGAGCCAGTACACCGTGTCCGCAGTCTCCGACCGTCTGCCCACCTTCCCCTGGGACAAGCTGGAGCCGTACAAGAAGACGGCCGCCGCGCACCCGGACGGCATCGTCGATCTCTCCGTCGGCACCCCGGTCGACCCGGTCCCCGAGCTGATCCAGAAAGCGCTGATCGACACGGCGGACTCCCCGGGCTACCCGACGGTCTGGGGCACCCCGGCGCTGCGCGACGCGATCACCGGCTGGCTGGAGCGCCGCCTGGGCGCCCGCGAGGTCACCCACCGCCACGTCCTGCCGATCGTCGGCTCCAAGGAACTGGTCGCCTGGCTCCCGACCCAGCTGGGCCTCGGCCCCGGCGACAGGGTCGCGTACCCGCGCCTGGCCTACCCGACGTACGAGGTCGGCGCCCGCCTGGCCCGCGCCGACCACGAGGTCTACGACGACCCGACGGAGCTCGACCCCGCCGGCCTGAAGCTCCTCTGGCTGAACTCCCCGTCCAACCCGACGGGCAAGGTCCTGTCGAAGGCGGACCTGACGAGGATCGTCGCCTGGGCCCGCGAGCACGGCGTCCTGCTCTTCTCGGACGAGTGCTACATCGAGCTGGGCTGGGAGGCGGACCCGGTGTCGGTCCTGCACCCGGAGGTCAACGGCGGCTCGTACGAGGGCATCGTCTCGGTCCACTCCCTGTCGAAGCGCTCGAACCTGGCCGGCTACCGCGCGGCCTTCCTCGCGGGTGACCCGGCCGTCCTCGGCCCCCTCCTGGAGATCCGCAAGCACGGCGGCATGATGACGTCGGCACCCACCCAGGCGGCGGTGGTGGCCGCCCTGGGCGACGACGAGCACGTCCGCGTCCAGCGCGAGCGATACGCCGCCCGCCGCGCCCTCCTGCGCGACGCCCTCCTCGCCCACGGCTTCCGCATCGAACACAGCGAGGCCAGCCTCTACCTCTGGGCCACCAGGGACGAGTCCTGCTGGACCACGGTCGGCCACCTGGCCGACCTGGGCATCCTGGTCGCTCCCGGCGACTTCTACGGCCCGGCCGGCGAGAACTTCGTCCGGGTGGCGCTGACGGCGACGGACGAGCGGGTGAGGGCCGCGGTGGAGCGTCTGTAACCGCTGTGCAGCGTCGGTAACCGCTGTGCCGGGTGCCGTCGCACAGGCGCCCGCCCCTGCCGGTGTGAGCGCACAGGGCGACGGGGCCCAGGAAGGTACCTGGACCCCGTCGCCCTTCGAGCCCGTGGTCAGCCGAGAGCCCGTGGTCAGCCGAGCGGCAGCGTCTCCGCCTCCGGCAGCCCGCCCTGGGTGAGCGACGCCGTCGGCAGGCCGCCCTTCGTCGCCGTCGTCGCGGTGTCGTCGACGACACCGCCGGCGGAGCCCGTCGTCGCGGCGACCGCCTTCTGCGCCGTCGGCGCCGCCTTCCGCACGGCCTTGTCGCCGGTCCTGCCCGCGGCCGGCACCGCCTGCTCCACCGTCTTGCCGCCGGTCACGGCCGGGGTCCCGGTGACGTCCTTCGCCGCGCCCTCGACCGTGTGACCGACGTTCGCCCCGTCCAGGGCGGTGAGGCCGCCGAGCTCCGGGGTGGCGGGCAGGGCGGGGGCCGCGCCGGCGGAGCCGGCCGCACCGACCCCGGCAGCCGCTCCCGCAGCGACGAGCAGCGCGGCACGGGCGATCCTGCGGGTCAGGGGGAGGGACATGATGCTCCTTAGACGGAAGGAAACGGTAATGACACTGAAATGTCCGACCGTGCCCGGCGGTTGAGCGACCGGTTGTCGATCGTCCGGGCTCGGACGCAGTGACTACCGCTCGAAGTCCGCGAAGGTTGCGGACCGCCAACGTAAAGAGTTGGCAATGTGTCGCATTATCGGCTGCGGATAAAAACGGGCAAAGGGCGCCCGGTGTGAAAGTCCGCCAAACCCTTGCGGCCCTTTGTTTCCAACGGTTTCGGCGCATGGGGAGTGAGGCCGCGAAAAGCTGACCGCGCGGCGTCCCTCATCCGCGCTGCATAACCCCCGCGGGTGATGGCCCGTACTACTGCGCGGTGACGATCCGCACGGCGCTCGTCCCGGCGCCGGCCGCCGAACCCGAGACCCCGGCGGCCTCCGTCCCGCCGGTCCTGGTGGCCCGCCACGTGCTGTCGGTGTTCCCGGCGACCCACTCGCGGCCGGCGTACCCGACCCGCTCGATGTGCAGGGCCGAGGCGTTGGCCACCGCCCAGTGGGCGAGCTGCCAGCCGCGCTCCCGGACGCCGCGGCCGGCGGCGGTCTCCGCGGTGACGGGCAGGGTCACGGTCCGCCCGCTGGTCTCGACGGCGGGCGTGACCGCCTCCGCCGCACCGGTCTCCGTGCCGGTCTCCGTACCGGCCTCCACGCCCGCCTCCTGGAGCGCGTCGCGCCCGAAGTCCCGAACGAGCGCGGCGCGCACCGCGGCCGGACCCGTGGCCGTCGCGGTCTCGGCAAGCCCCTCGCAGGTCAGCGTGGCCGCCGCGGTGCCCGTGAGCGCGGCGGCCAGCAGCGTGGCGTCCGGCTCGTGCTTGGCGTACGCCTCCGGGTAGCCGCTGCGCTGCACACGCTGCGCGGCGACGGTCAGGGGCAGCCCGGTGTAGTCGGGGACCTTGGCGAGGTGCTCGTAGAAGATGTTCGCCGCGTAGGTGGGGTCGGTGACCTCCCGCGCGGTGCCCCAGCCCTGCGAGGGCCGCTGCTGGAACAGGCCGAGCGAGTCCCGGTCGCCGTGGTCGAGGTTGCGCAGCGCCGACTCCTGGAGCGCGGTGGCGAGCGCGATGGTCACGGCCCGCTCGGGCATGCCCCGGTTGGTGCCGACGGCGGCGATCGTGGCCGCGTTCACCGCCTGCTCCGGGCTGAACTCGTACGTCGTCCCGTCACCCTGTGCGGAAACGACTCTGCACCCCGGCTTCCCGGCGCCGCCGGTGACGTACTGGACCACGACATAACCCGCGACGGCGGACAGGGCCACACAGGCCGCCCCGAAACGGAGGAGGCGGCCGCGGCGCTTGGGGGAGGGTGACGGCTCGGGCACGCGTACAAGGTACTGGAGAGTACGGAAACCGGGGAGACGGAGGAGAAACGGTGTGCCCGGCGCGACGAGCAGGCGGCGCGTTAGGGTCGACGGCATGGCCGAGACCCCGCTTGACCTCACCCTGGACGCCGCACTCCTCACGGCACAGCTCGTCGACTTCCCGTCGGAGAGCGGCACCGAGAAGCCGCTCGCGGACGCGATCGAGGGCGCCCTGCGCGCACTGCCGCACCTGACGGTGGACCGCTACGGCAACAACGTGATCGCGCGCACGAACCTGGGCCGCCCCCAGCGGGTGATCCTCGCCGGCCACATCGACACGGTCCCGATCGCCGACAACGTCCCCTCCCGGCTGGACGCGGACGGCGTGCTCTGGGGCTGCGGCACCTGCGACATGAAGTCGGGCGTCGCGGTCCAGCTGCGCATCGCGGCCACGGTCCCGTCCCCCAACCGCGACCTCACCTTCGTCTTCTACGACAACGAGGAGGTCGCCGCGGAGCTGAACGGCCTCAAGCACGTCGCCGAGGCCCACCCGGAATGGCTGGAGGGCGACTTCGCGGTGCTGCTGGAGCCGTCCGACGGCCAGGTGGAGGGCGGCTGCCAGGGCACCCTGCGGGTCCTGCTGAGGACGAAGGGCGAGCGGGCCCACTCGGCGCGCGGCTGGATGGGCTCCAACGCGATCCACGCCGCGGCCCCGATCCTCGCCCGCCTGGCCTCGTACGAGCCGCGCTACCCCGTGATCGACGGCCTGGAGTACCGCGAGGGCCTCAACGCGGTCGGCATCACGGGCGGAGTCGCGGGCAACGTCATCCCCGACGAGTGCGTCGTCACGGTCAACTTCCGCTATGCGCCGGACCGTACGCCGGAGGAGGCCGTCGCCCACGTCCGCGAGGTCTTCGCCGACTGCGGGGTGGAGGAGTTCGTCGTCGACGACCACAGCGCCGCGGCCCTGCCCGGCCTCTCCCACCCGGCCGCCGCGGCCTTCATCGAGGCGGTGGGCGGCACCCCGATGCCCAAGTACGGCTGGACGGACGTCTCGCGCTTCTCGGCGCTCGGCGTCCCCGCCGTCAACTACGGCCCGGGCAACCCGCACCTGGCGCACAAGCGGGACGAGCGCGTGGAGACGGCGAAGGTCCTGGCGGGGGAGGAGAGGCTGCGCGCGTGGCTCACGGCGTGAGGCGTCCCGAGGGCCTCGCGGCCGAAGGCGCTCCACGGCGGACACGCCGACGTCCCCCGTCCGTAACCCGCGTAGATCTACGCTGAGGTGGAACATCTGCAAGCGGAGGGAGCTCACATGGCTACCGGCAACCCCGAGGGCAAGAAGCAGCCACCGGAGGAACAGCGCCTGGGACCGGTCCTCCGGAGGCGGGACCAGGTGCAGGCGAGCACCACGGACCAGCGACTGCTGGACGAGCGCGCCCCCTCGGACTGGGTCCACACGGACCCCTGGCGGGTGCTGCGCATCCAGTCGGAGTTCATCGAGGGCTTCGGCACGCTCGCCGAACTCCCCCCGGCCATCAGCGTGTTCGGCTCCGCCCGGACGCCCGTGGACTCCCCGGAGTACAAGGCGGGAGTGCGGCTCGGCCGGACCCTGGTCGAGGCCGGCTGGGCGGTCATCACGGGCGGCGGCCCGGGCGCGATGGAGGCGGCCAACAAGGGCGCCTGCGAGGCGGGCGGCGTCTCGGTGGGGCTCGGCATCGAACTCCCCTTCGAGCAGGGCCTGAACCCCTACGTCGACATCGGCCTGAACTTCCGCTACTTCTTCGTCCGCAAGATGATGTTCGTGAAGTACGCGCAGGGCTTCGTCGTCCTGCCCGGCGGCCTCGGCACCCTGGACGAACTCTTCGAGGCGCTCACCCTCGTCCAGACCCAGAAGGTCACCCGCTTCCCCATCGTCCTGTTCGGTACGGAGTACTGGGGCGGCCTGATCGACTGGCTGAAGAACACCCTGATCGCGCAGGGCAAGGCGTCCGAGAAGGACCTCCTCCTCTTCCACGTCACGGACGACGTGGAGGAGGCGGTGACGCTGGTGTCCAAGGAGGCGGGCCGCTAGCGCCTGCTCGTACCGCAGGCCGCGAAGCGGGCCACCACCGTCGGGGCCCGCTTCGCGGCCGGCCTACACGAGTCCCCGCCGTGCCACGGCCGGCTCCCGGTGGCCCGCGATCGACGCCACCATGTCCAGGACCTGCCGCGTCTCCGCGACCTCGTGCACCCGGTACACCTGAGCGCCGAGCCACGCCGACACCGCGGTCGTCGCCAGGGTGCCGACCACCCGTCCCTTCACCGGCCGGTCCAGGGTCTCCCCGACGAAGTCCTTGTTGGACAGGGAGACCAGCACCGGCCACCCCGTCTCCACCATCTCCCCGAGCCGCCGCGTCGCCTCCAGGCTGTGCCGGGTGTTCTTGTTGAAGTCGTGCCCCGGGTCGATCAGGATCGACTCCCTCGGCACGCCCAGCCCCGCCGCCCGCTCGGCCAGCCCCACGGTCACCCGCAGGATGTCGGCCATGACGTCGTCGTACGTCACCCGGTGCGGACGGGTCCGGGGCTGCGCGCCTCCGGCATGCGTGCACACCAGCCCCACCCTGTACCGCGCCGCGACCTCCGCCAGCCGGGGGTCGACACCGCCCCACGCGTCGTTCAGCAGGTCCGCGCCCGCCTCGCAGACGGCCTCCCCGACCTCGGCCCGCCAGGTGTCGACGCTGATGACGACGTCCGGGAAGCGCCGTCGCACCTCGGCCACGAAACCGACCGTCCGCCGCGCCTCCTCGTCGGCGGTCACCTCTTCGCCGGGCCCGGCCTTCACCCCGCCGACGTCGATGATCGCGGCCCCTTCCGCGACCGCCTGCTCGACCCGCGCCAACGCCGGCTCGTCACGGAAGGTCGCACCCTGGTCGTAGAAGGAGTCCGGGGTCCGGTTCACGATCGCCATGACGACCGGCTCGTGCCTGCCGAACTCACGCCTGCCCAGCCTGAGCATCCCCTGTGACCTCTCCTGGTACGTCCTGGACATCCGCCGCCTGCGACCCTAACCGGCACACCCGCATGGCACGATCGGACCCTGACACATTCGACACCGAGCACAGCGAGCGTGGGGACCCACCGATGGTTATGTTCTTGTTCCTGGTCGTCGCGCTCGCCGTCGTGGTCGCCGCGGTGACACTCGCCGTGGTGGGCGGCGGCGAGGGCACCGGCCCGCTGCCGGAGGTCGCCCCCGAGCGACTGCACGACCCGTTGCCCCCGGACCGCCCCCTCAACCGGTCCGACGTCGACCGCCTCCGCTTCCCGCTCGCCGCCCGCGGCTACCGCATGGCGGACGTCGACGACGCCCTCAACCGCCTCGGCGCCGAACTGGCCGAGCGCGACGCCCGGATCGCCGAACTGGAGTCCGCCCTGTCCGCCGCCCGGATGCCCGAGCCCCACGTCTCCATGGAGAAGCCCGCGCAGGGGGAGTCGCGGTGAGCGACGGCACCGCCCTCGCCGGTCCGGACGGCGCCCTGCGCTGCCCCTGGGCCCTGTCCACCGTGGACTACGTGACGTACCACGACGAGGAGTGGGGCCGCCCGGTCCACGGCGACGACGCCCTCTTCGAACGCCTCAGCCTGGAGGCGTTCCAGTCAGGCCTGTCCTGGATCACCATCCTGCGCCGCCGCCCCGGCTTCCGTACCGCCTTCGCCGACTTCACGATCACGTCCGTCGCCGCCTTCACCGACGAGGACCGCGAACGGCTCCTCGCCGACCCCGGCATCATCCGCAACCGCGCCAAGATCGACGCCACCCTGGCCAACGCGCGCGTGCTGGCCGACTGGACCCCGGGCGACCTGGACGACCTGATCTGGTCCCACGCCCCCGACCCGGACGGCCGCCCGGCTCCCAAGAGCCTCGCCGACGTCCCGGCGGTCACCCCGGAGTCGACGGCCCTGTCCAAGGCGCTGAAGAAGCGGGGGCTGCGGTTCGTGGGGCCGACGACGGCGTACGCGCTGATGCAGGCCTGCGGACTGGTGGACGATCACCTGGAGGCCTGCGTGGCGAGGCGGGGCTGAGCCCCGCCCCGGCCGGTCACCTTCCCAGGTACTTCGGCCTCTCCTTGTTCACGAAGGCCTGCACCGCGATCGCGTGGTCCTCCGACTGCCCCGCCCGCGTCTGCAACTCGTCCTCCTTCTCCAGCGTCTCCGCCAGCGAGTGCGAGAACCCGTAGGCCACGGCCTCCTTCAGCGCCGCGTACGCGACGGTCGGCCCCTCCGCCAGGGCCCGTGCCACCTTCGCGGCCTCCTCGCGGAGCGCGGCCGCGGGTACGACCCGGTTGGCGATGCCCAGCTCGTACGCCTCCTGGGCCTTGACGCTGCGCGGGAAGAGCAGCAGGTCGGTGGCCCGGCCGGGGCCCACCACGCGCGGGAGCGTCCAGGAGACGCCGGAGTCGGCGGTCAGCGCCACCCCGGCGAACGAGGTGTTGAAGGCCGCGGTGTCCGCCACGATCCGGTAGTCCGCCGCGAGCGCGAAACCGAAGCCCGCCCCGGCGGCGACGCCGTTCACCGCCGCGACCACCGGCTTCGGCGCCTCGGTCAGCGCCCGCACGATCGGGTTGTAGTGCTCCCTGACCGTGGTCATGGTCTGGCCCGAGCCGGTCTCCCGGTCGGTCGCCAGCAGCCCGATGTGCTCCTTGAGGTCCTGGCCGACGCAGAAGGCCCGGTCACCGGCGGCGGTCAGCAGCACCGCGCGGACGGCGCCGTCCTCCGCGGCCGAGCGCACCGCCTCCCGCAGGGCGATCTTGGTCGCGATGTTCAGCGCGTTCATCGCCTCCGGGCGGTTCAGGGTGATCGTCGCGAGCCCGTCGCTCACCTCGTAGAGCACGGTGTCGGCCATGGGATGTCCCCTCCGGTGTCACGGCTGCGGCGTACCGACCGGTACGCCCGTCTCCGAAGGACAGCATGAAGGAAGCGCACCGCGCAGCACGTGTGACCTGCGTCAAAGAATTCGGGACGATTTCCGGTGGCCGGAAGTCGGTGCAGGCGCGCAGTATCGCAGTCACATCGCCGAATTGAGTGGTTTTGCTCGCGCGCGTTGCGCAAGCGATGCCGACCGATGTTGGTCATCGGGTCCTGAGATGCGGGATAATGGCCGGGAAGCAATGTGTTCGATGCCGGTGTCGCGTGCCCCACACTGGATGGCGCGTGCCCTTCACGGGCCGTCGGCTTTGACGATGAGCTGGTTTCAGGAAGGGGAACGAGCATGGCGGCCATGAAGCCGCGGACGGGCGATGGCCCGCTCGAGGTGACCAAGGAGGGGCGGGGCATCGTCATGCGCGTTCCGCTCGAAGGCGGCGGTCGACTCGTCGTCGAGCTGACCCCTGACGAGGCCGACGCGCTCGGCGACGCCCTCAAGAAGGTCGTCGGCTGACGCGCAAGCGACCATACTCTTTCAGCCGCCCCGGCATCCTCTTGGTTGCCGGGGCGGCTGTTTCACCCCCACACCGCTCGCCGTCACACCTCTCGGCCGGGCGAACCAGCGGTCACCGCTTGACCGCGCACAGCAGCCCGTCCCCCACGGGCAGCAGCGACGGCACCAGCTCCTGGCTCTCGCGTACGGCGCGCAGCAGCTCGCGGATTCGTATGACCTCCGTCGGCTGCGGGCCGGAGTCGATCGTGCGGCCGTTGGCGAAGACGCCCTCGAACACCACCAGCCCCCCGGGGCGCAGCAGCCGCAACGATTCGTCGAGGTAGTCCATGACCTCGAGACGGTCGCCGTCGCAGAAGACGAGGTCGTAGCCGGCGTCCGCGAGGCGGGGCAGGACGTCGAGCGCGCGGCCCGGGATGAAGCGGGCCCGGTTGCTGGCGAAGCCGCAGGCGCGGAACGCCTGCCGGGCGAACTGCTGGTGCTCCGGCTCGGGGTCGACGGTGGTCAGCACGCCGTCGGGGCGCATGCCGTGCAGCAGGTGGATCCCGGAGACGCCGGTGCCGGTACCGATCTCCGCGACCGCCTTGGCGTCCACGGTGGCGGCGAGCAACCGCAGTGCGGCGCCCGTGCTGGGCGACACCGAGCGCAGCCCTGCCTCGCGGGCCCGGTCGCGGGCCCAGCGCAGCGCTTCGTCCTCGGCGACATAGGCGTCGGCGAACGCCCAGCTCGTCTGCCGGTTGCCGGTAATGACCCTCTCCTGTCCCCGTGGTTGCCTGGGCGTGACTGTATCCGTTGGCGCCGGGAACCCGCAGATGGGACCGGGCGTTTGAAGGGGTGGGAAGAACGACGGGGGGACACGGTTGGATCACGACGAGGGACGCGTCCCCGAGCAAGTGCTGACGCAGCCGTATGAGCCGTATCAGCACAGATCAAATTCTCGTAAAACCGCTTATCCGGAGCTAACGGGCGAGGTGGCTATGGTAGGGGCTCCACTGGACACCACCAGAGCCGACAGGGGAGGTGCGGCTGCACCTGTGGATCAGGGAGGAGTGCTGCGGCGCTTTCTCGGGTCGGCGGGCAGGCCGAAATCCGTGAACGACACTGCTGACCACAGCCACGCCGCCGGCCTCACCGCCGGCCGGCCCCAGACCGCGACCTTCTCCACCGACGCGGACGGGCAGGCGTGGACTCCGCCCACGTGGGAGGAGATCGTCAGCATGCACAGCGGCCGGGTCTACCGGCTCGCCTACCGCCTCACGGGCAACCAGCACGACGCCGAGGACCTCACCCAGGAGGTCTTCGTCCGTGTCTTCCGGTCCCTGTCGACGTACACGCCGGGCACCTTCGAGGGCTGGCTGCACCGCATCACCACCAACCTCTTCCTGGACATGGTCCGCCGCAAGCAGCGCATCCGCTTCGACGCGCTCGGCGAGGACGCCGCCGAGCGGCTGGCCAGCAAGGAGCCCACCCCCCAGCAGGTCTTCAACGACGCCCACTTCGACGCGGACGTCCAGCAGGCCCTCGACACCCTCGCGCCGGAGTTCCGCGCCGCGGTCGTCCTGTGCGACATCGAGGGACTGTCGTACGAGGAGATCGCCGCGACGCTCGGAGTCAAGCTCGGCACGGTCCGTTCGCGCATCCACCGCGGCCGTTCGCAGCTGCGCAAGGCGCTGGCCCACCGCTCGCCCGAGGCGCGCGCGGAGCGGCGCTCCTTCGTGGCCCGCGTGCCCGCTCTGGGAGGAGGGGGCGCGACCGCGTGAACGGATCCCGGCACAACCCCGCCGAGCGACTCCTGGCGGAACAGCACCTCGGCGACCGGCTCTCGGCCCTCGTGGACGGCGAGCTCGGTCATGACACGCGGGAGCGCGTGCTGGCGCACGTGGCGACCTGCCCCAAGTGCAAGGCGGAGGTCGACGCCCAGCGCCGGCTGAAGAACGTCTTCGCGGAAGTGGCCCCGCCCACCCCCTCCGAAAGCTTCCTGGCCCGTCTCCAGGGGCTCCCCGGAGGAGGTGACACGGACGGCGGCGGAATGCCGCTCGGGGGAGGGTTCGCCGACCGCTTCGACTCCCGCCCCGGAGCGGCCGGAGTCTTCGGAGTGAAGCGGAACGAGCCCTTCGAGTTCGGTTACGTGCCCGCGCGTGAGCACGGATCCGTGCTCACGCCCGCCACGGAGCGCGGTTTCCGCATCCACGCCGTCGGCCGTGGCGACGCCGAGCGTTCGCGGGGGCTGCGGTTCGCCTTCGTCGCCGCCGGCGCGGTGTCGCTGGCCGCGATCGCCCTGGGCGGGGTCAACACGGGTCCCCCGATGGTCGACACGGACGCCCGCGGCGGCTCCGGCAGCAATGTCACTCCGGCCCGCACCCCCGCCACCGGCTCCACGACGGCCCCCGACAACCAGCGCCGCCGTACCGCCGGGCCCCTGCTCGCCCAGGGCGGCCAGCTGCTCGGTGAGACCCCGGTCGCACCGACCCAGGTCTCCGCGCCACTGCTGCCCGGGGTGCCGGCCCCGGCCATGGTCCATGCCGGCCAGGCCGCCCTGCACGGGCTGACCACGCCCGTGGTGGCCGGCGCCGCCGCCATGTCCCCGCTGATACGTCCGCTCGGCACCACCCCGCCGATCGCCCTGACCTCGTGGTCCACCACCCCCGAGGTCACGGCACCCGGTCTGCTCGCCGCGCCCGTCCCCGCCACCACCTCCCCCCCGACCACCTCCCCCTCTCCGCAGAACGCCCGCTGATCCGGTCCCGGCGCCGGTACGCCGCGAACCTGGTTGAATCCTCGGAGGACCGCTCCCATGCCCGGCGGCCGGGCACGGGGGCGGCGTTCGACGAGCTACGGCCCCCCCGCCGACGAGCCATGCCGCGACGGGGCCCGAGTGCGGGGAGAGCATGAACGAGGGGAAGCCCCCTAAGGGGAAGTGGTGGAGCCGGCCTCGACCGCAGAGCCCTGCCGGGCAGGAGAGCGGGCGGGACAGCGGGCGGGAGGACACCGAGGGGGACTTCGAGCTGGCGCGGCCCGTGGGGGCGGCGGCGGTGGAGGAGAGCGCCGGGGGACCGGTCGGCACATCCGACGGCGGCCCCCAGGACGGTGACTACGAACTGAGCCGGCCGGTGGGCGTGAGTGCTCCGGCGACGGACACGGACACCGGGGTGGGAACCGAGACGGCCCAAGCCGCCGCGGGGGAGTCCGTGGCGCCGCCTGCTCCGGTGGCCGAGCCGGCATCCGTGCGGGAGCGGCACGCCGAGTCGGCCACTGAGTCGGCCACCGCGTCGGCCACCGAGTCGGCCCCGCCGGACCCCGCGGACCAGGCGGCCGACCCCGCCGAGTCCACCCCTCTGCCCTCGGCCACGGGCGACCGTCCCCAGCCCCTGCACGACCCCGACCCCTACAGCACCCCGCCGTACGGCGAGCCGGGCCCCTGGGCGCCCGCACCGCCCGTACAGCACCCGGCGGCAGTCCCACCCACCCAGGGCACGCCCCTGGCCACGCCCCCGCCCGGCATGCCCACGCCTGTGCCCGGCACGCCCACGCCCCTGCCCCCCATGCCCACGTCCGCTGCGGGCATGCCGGAGCCCACGCCGGCCATGCCCGAGCCAGTCCCCGGCATGTCCACCTCCGCGCCCGGCACGCCCGCCCCCGCCATGCCCGAGCCAGTCCCCGGCATGTCCACCTCCGCGCCCGGCACGCTCACCCCCGGCATGCAAGCGCCCGCCATCCCGGCGCCCGAGCCCACCCCCGCCACACCGGCTCCCGCCGCCACCATGCCGCCCGTCCCGTCCACCCCCGGCGCTCCCCATCCGCCCGTGCCTCCGGTCGCCGCCGGAGAAGCCCCCGCACCGGCACCTCCCACAGCCCCCACACCCCCGGTGCTCCCAGCCTCCCCGACCTCTCCCGGCGCCCCCTGGCAGCGCTACGACCCCTGGTCCACCGCCCCGCTCCAGCAGACCGGCGCCGCCGTCCCCACGGAGCAGCAGCGGCGTAAGCGGGTACGGAAGACGCTGGTCGGTGGGGCCCTGACCCTCGCTCTGGTCTCCGGGGTGCTCGGCGGGGTCGTGGGCGTCCATCTGGAGCGCAACGGCGGGTTCGACGGGGTGGAGCTGCCGCAGGCCTCCGCGGAGCCCACCGCGCGCGCCGCGGACAGCGTGGCCGGGATCGCCGCCCGTGCCCTGCCCAGCGTCGTCACGCTGCACGTCAGCGGCGGCGAGGAGTCCGGCACCGGTACCGGCTTCGTGCTCGATTCGCTCGGCCACATCCTCACCAACAACCACGTCGTCGAGCCCGCCGGTTCCGACGGTGGGATAACCGTCGTCTTCAACGGCGGCCAGACCGCCGAGGCCGAGATCGTCGGCGGGGACAGCGGCTACGACCTCGCCGTCGTGAAGGTGAGCGGGGTGAAGGGGCTCAAGCCCCTCAACCTCGGCAACTCCGACAACGTCCAGGTCGGCGACCCGGTCGTCGCCATCGGCGCCCCCTTCGACCTGGAGGGCACGGTCACCTCCGGCATCATCAGCGCCAAGGAGCGGCCCATCACGGCCGGCGGCGAGAGCGGCGACGGCAGCGACATGTCCTACGTCGACGCCCTGCAGACCGACGCGCCCATCAACCCCGGCAACTCCGGCGGTCCCCTCCTCGACGTGCGGGGCCGCGTCATCGGCATCAACTCCGCCATCCGGTCCGCCGCCGACGGCGCCGACCCCGAGAGCGGGCAGGCGGGTTCGATCGGCCTGGGCTTCGCCATCCCGATCAACCAGGGCAAGCGCGTCGCCGAGGAGCTGATCAACACCGGTAAGGCGACCCATCCGGTCATCGGGGTCACCCTCGACATGGACTACGCGGGAGACGGCGCCCGTGTCGGCACCCAGGGCCGCGACGGCGGCTCCCCGGTCACCCCGGGCGGCCCCGGCGACCGGGCCGGCATCCGGGCCGGAGACGTCATCACCGAGATCGACGGCCAGCGCATCCACTCCGGCGAGGAACTGATCGTCAAGACCCGCGCCCACCGCCCCGGCGACCGGCTGGAGCTGACGATCGAACGCGACGGAAAGGAACGCTCCCTCTCCCTGGTGCTCGGGTCCTCCGATTGACAGGAACTTCACAGATCGGGCCACGAAATACGGCCCCACTGGGCAAACAACGCGGAAAACAGGTCGTCCGTACTCACTCGGACACCTCTGGAAGGTACCGGTCGGACAGGTGCGACAGGTACCGTGGACCCGGCCCGGACCACGGAAGACCCGAACTGACCACCGAGGGCCGAGGACCGCGGACATCGCAAGGAGCTTCAGGTGTTCAATGACATAGGACCGCTCGAGCTGGTGACGATCTTCGTCCTGGCCGTGCTCGTCTTTGGTCCGGACAAGCTCCCGAAGGTCATCCAGGACGTGATGCGCACCGTCCGGAAGATCCGTGAGTTCTCGGAGAGCGCCAAGCAGGACATCCGGCAGGAACTCGGACCGGAGTTCAAGGACTTCGAGTTCGAGGACCTCAACCCCAAGACGTTCATCCGCAAGCAGCTGGACAACGACGAACTGGGGCTGAAGGAGATCCGCAACGGCTTCGACCTGAAGAAGGAGATGGCCGAGGTCACGGAAGCGGTCCACAGCCACGACGCGGAGGCCTCTGCCGCGTCGTCGTCCTCGTCGTCTTCGTCCGGTGGTCGCATCGACCTGTCGAAGAAGCCCGAGGAGCCGGCCAAGGACACCCGCCCGGTCTTCGACGCGGACGCCACCTGAACCACACGCGCCTCCCCGGTGTGAGGGGGCGCACGCCCCACGCGCCGGGCGGCTTCCCCCCAGCCAGGAGCGGGATGGCTATGCTGCCTGGTTGTTGTGCGGACCGGACGAGTACGCCCGAAGGGGGGCGGGCCGGGGCGGTCCGGCGAGAGCGAGGAGGCGTCCGGGCACATGGAGACGACGAGTCGGGCAGTCGCGCAGACGCCGGCCGCGGAGGGCGGGCAACCCGTCCCCTCCGGTCGGCGTACGGTCGACGGCTACCTGGAGGCGCCCTTCCCGTGGTACGGCCTCGACGAGGCCTTCACGGGACCGCGCTGGCTGATGCAGGTGGGCACGGCGGCCGACGGGGCCGTCGAGCACGGTTCGATCGGGCACGGTGACGAGCCCTCCGTACGGCACGAGACGGCCGGCGAGGACCGCGGGAAGTTCGCGGTCGTCGTGACCGTGGCCGCGAGCCCGTCCCGCCGGAGCGCCGACGGCACGGGGCTGCTGGAGGCCACGTCGGTCTCCTCGGCGGCGTGGCTCGCCGGGGTGGGGCTGCTGTCCTTCACCTGGCCCGGCCAGATGGACCACAGCCTGCGCGACGACTGGCTGGAGCAGCAGACCGAGACGGCGTGGGTGCTGGCCGACGACCTCGCCGGCCCGGACTGGTCCACGCTCTCCCTTCCGGTCGACGGCGTGCCGACCCCCTTCCACTACCGCGAGTCCGAGTTCGGCTGGGTCCTGGCCGGCTCGACGAAGGAAGGGGTGCACGTGGGGGCGTACGGGAGAGGGATGAGCGCGTACGGGCTCGGCTTCGCCATGATCAAGGACATCGCCGCCTACGCGTGACGAAGGGGCGCCGTGGATTTCCCGGCGCCCCTTCGTCGTAGGGCTTCTTCACGTCGGCGACTGCGGGCCGAGCGCGGACCGACTGTGGTCCTCGCCCCGTGGTCCGCGCGCCGTGGTCCTGGCGCCCACCCGGCGGAGCCGCATGCCGATACGGCTCCGCGTCCCTCGCGGCGCTGCCCGACGGCGTCGAGAACCTCAGATCAGAACTTGTTCTTGGGAGTGATCCCCAGGGACAGTCCCGACAGCCCCCGCTGCCGGCCCCCCAGCTTCCCCGCGATCGAGCGCAGGGCGGAGCCCGCCGGGGAGTCCGGGTCGGTCAGCACGACCGGCTTGCCCTCGTCGCCGCCCTCGCGGAGACGGACGTCGATGGGGATGCTGCCGAGGACGGGGACGGACGTGCCCGTGGTGCGCGTGAGGCCGTCGGCGACCGTCTGGCCGCCGCCCGTGCCGAACACGTCGACCATCTCGCCGCAGTGGGGGCACGGGAGGCCGGACATGTTCTCGACGACGCCGACGATCTTCTGGTGGGTCTGCACGGCGATGGAGCCGGCCCGCTCGGCCACCTCGGCGGCGGCCTGCTGAGGCGTCGTCACGACCAGGATCTCGGCGTTCGGGACCAGCTGGGCGACGGAGATCGCGATGTCACCGGTGCCGGGCGGCAGGTCGAGGAGGAGCACGTCCAGGTCGCCCCAGTACACGTCCGCCAGGAACTGCTGGAGCGCCCGGTGGAGCATCGGACCGCGCCAGACGACCGGGGCGTTGCCCGGGGTGAACATGCCGATGGAGATGACCTTCACGCCGTTCGCGGACGGCGGCATGATCATGTTCTCGACCTGGGTGGGACGGCCGTCGGCGCCCAGCATGCGCGGCACGCTGTGACCGTAGATGTCGGCGTCGACGACACCGACCTTCAGACCGTCGGCCGCCATCGCCGCCGCGAGGTTCACCGTCACCGAGGACTTGCCGACGCCGCCCTTGCCGGAGGCGACCGCGTACACCCGGGTCAGCGAGCCCGGCTTGGCGAAGGGGACCTCGCGCTCGGTCTGGCCGCCGCGCAGGGCGGTCGCCAGCTCCTTGCGCTGCTCGTCGCTCATCACGTCGAGCGTGACGTCGACCCGGGTGACCCCCTCGACCCGGGAGACCGCCTCGGTGACGCGCTGGGTGATCGTGTCGCGCATCGGGCAGCCGGAGACCGTCAGGTACACGGTGACCGCGACCGCTCCGTCCGCACCGATCTCCACCGACTTGACCATCCCCAGCTCGGTGATGGGGCGGTTGATCTCGGGGTCGTTCACCGTCGCCAGTGCTTCGCGCACCGCGTCTTCCGTAGCCATAAGGACGATGGTACGGCGCCCGGCGGGCGCCCCGGGATGCCCGTCAGCGGTCGTCTGCGTCACGTCCGCGCGACCGTTCTGCCGCGACTGTCGGGAATACGCCGTGCCCGTCGTGCCGCCCGTCCAGTTCCTTGACGATGTCCTGCAGCTCCGAGCGGATCCAGTCCCGGGTGGCGACCTCGCCGAGCCCGATGCGCAGGGCGGCGATCTCGCGGGTGAGGTACTCCGTGTCCGCCATGGACCGCTCGTTCTGCTTGCGGTCCTGCTCCAGGTTGACCCGGTCGCGGTCGTCCTGCCGGTTCTGCGCGAGCAGGATCAGCGGGGCCGCGTAGGAGGCCTGGAGGGACAGCATCAGCGTCAGGAAGATGAACGGGTACTCGTCGAAGCGCAGGTCACGCGGCGCGGACACGTTCCACACCACCCACAGGATGATGACGATCGTCATCCAGACGATGAACCGTCCGGTGCCCAGGAAGCGCGCGATGCGTTCCGAGAGACGCCCGAAGGCCTCCGGGTCCCACTCGGGCAGGATCCGGCGGCGGGGCGGACGCGGCTGGTCCAGGCGGACACGCGGGCGGCCGGTGGCGGTGGCGGTGGCGCCCGCCAGGGTGCGCTCGATGCGGCCGCTCTCACGCTCAGGCACCATCGGACACCTCCCCCTCGGCCAGGTGGAACTCCGTCTCCCGCCAGTCCTCCGGCAGCATGTGGTCCAGCACGTCGTCCACGGTCACCGCGCCCAGCAGCGACCCCGCCTCGTCGACGACGGGCGCCGCGACCATGTCGTACGTCGCGAAGAACCCGGCGACGAGCGGCAGCGTGGCGTCCGGGGCCAGGGCCTGGAGGTCGTCGTCGAGGACCGCGCTGACCAGGGTGTACGGCGGTTCGCGCAGCAGGCGCTGGAAGTGGACCGTGCCGAGGTACTTGCCGGTGGGGGTCTCGTCGGGCGGGCGGCAGACGTAGACCTGGGCGGCGAGGGCGGGGGAGAGGTCGCGGTTGCGGACGCGGGCCAGGGCGTCGGCGACGGTGGCGTCGGGACGCAGCACGATCGGCTCGGTCGTCATCAGACCGCCCGCCGTGTGCTCCTCGTACGACATCAGGCGCCGCATGTCGGCCGCGTCGTCGGGCTGCATCAGGCTCAGCAGCCGCTCCTTGTCCTCCTCCGGGAGTTCGGCGAGCAGGTCGGCCGCGTCGTCGGGGTCCATGGCCTCCAGGACGTCCGCCGCGCGCTCCTCCTTCAGCTTGCCGAGGATCTCGATCTGGTCGTCCTCCGGCAGCTCCTCCAGGACGTCGGCGAGACGGTCGTCGTCGAGGGCGGCGGCGACCTCCGCCCGGCGCTTGGCGGAGAGGTGGTGCAGGACGTTGGCGAGGTCGGCCGGGCGCAGCTGCTCGAAGGTGGCGAGCAGGCTCTCGGCGCCCTGCCCGTGCTCCTCCAGCGAGAAACCGGTGACCGCCGACCACTCCACGGTCAGCCGCTCGCCCTTGCCGCGCCGGAAGGCACCCGCCTTCTTCCCCTTCCGCACGAAGACCCGGTCGATCTCCCAGTCCCGGCGGGCCGGCAACTGCTGTACTGACACGTCGAGGACGGTGACCTCCTCGCCGGTCTCGACGAGCGTGACGCGCCGGTCCAGCAGCTCGCCGAAGACGAGACGCTCGGTGGGCCGCTGCTCGAAGCGGCGGACGTTGAGCACGCCGGTGGTGAGGACCTGGCCGGACTCGATGCTGGTCACCCGGGTCATGGGCAGGAAGATGCGGCGGCGGGTGGGCAGTTCGACGACCAGCCCGAGCAGCCTCGGCGGACGCCGTCGGACCCGCAGCATGACGACCAGGTCGCGCACGCGCCCCACCGAGTCGCCGTTGGGGTCGAACACGGCGACACCGGCGAGGTGCGAGACGAAGACCCGGGGGACGCCCGCGGCCATGGCCGCACCTCCTTTTCGGTGCTCGTACGAGGCGATCGCCCGGGTGTGGACGGGACTGTCTGCCGGGGCGTTCGCCGACGTGTCTGCTGGGGGGATTCCTGGGCTGTTTCCTGGGCTGTTTCCTGTGAGGCTCTTTTCCCAATTGCCCACTCGTGCGGGCTTCAGGCTAGCCCGTCCCGATCGGGTACGCCCTGGTGAGGGGTCCGGACGGACTGGCTCCGCTCCTGGCCTGCCACCCCGGTACGCTGCCGTACGCCGCTCAGGACTTCCCCGCAGAAAGGCAGCCCCCTCTGTGACTGTGATTCCCCAGGGCCGTACCCATCGTCGGGCCGCGCTGGTGAGCGCGATGTGCGCACTGGCCGTGACGGGCCTGGGAGTGACGGGGTGCAGTGAGGATCCGGACGCGGGCACGAACGGGGTCGGCAAGCTGTCGGCCGACCGGATCCAGGCGAAGACGAAGGCGGCCGCGGGCGCGGTCGACGCGGTGCGGCTGTCCGGGACCGTGGTCGCCGGCGGGAAGTCGTACAAGCTCGACATGCGCCTGAAGCCGGACGGCGGCACCGGGTCGGTCACCGCGGAGGGGGTGGCCTTCCACCTGCTGCGGGTCGGAGAGCAGCTGTACCTGAAGGCGGACGCGGCGTTCTGGAAGAACGAGGACGGCAAGGCCGGCACCAGCGACTCGGACACGGCGGCCGCCGACAAGCTCGACGGCAAGTACGTGAAGGTGCCGACCGGCGACCCCTCGTACAAGAAGTTCAGCGGCTTCACGGACAAGGACCTCCTTCTCGGCGATCTGTTGACGCTGCACGGTGCGCTGGGCAAGGACGGGCACCACGAGCAGGCGGGCGTGCGCACGATCCGCATCACCGGCGACGGCGGCTCCGGCGGCACGCTGGACGTCTCCCTGGAGGGCAAGCCGTACCCGTTGCGCCTGGTGCGCGCGGGCGGCGCGGGCACGCTGAGCTTCTCGGCCTGGGGCCAGGACTTCGCCCTGGAGGAGCCGGCGAAGGGCGAGACGGTGGACTACGGCAAGGAGCTGCCGACCTCCTGAACGATCCGCTCCGCCGCTCGGCCATGACGACGTCGGCGGCGGGCCGTGCCCGGCTCGCTACTTTCTCTTGCGCCTCTTCAGCAGCAGCCGCGGCAGACCGGCGGGAACCGCCCGACGGGTCGTGGCCGGCGAGGGCAGCGGAGCCTCGGCCAGGGAACCCTCGGGCAGCGGCAAGGTACCCCCGGCCGGTTCCAGGCGGAGCACTCTGCACTCCCGCGCCCACCGCTCGGTCATCGCCTCGCCGTCGGGCGCGTTCAGCCGCTTGCCCTTGAGCTCGCCGACGGCCGCGTCCCACGCCTCGGTGCCGGGGGCGAGCTGGACGACCCGCGCGGTCCAGGAGACCAGCCGGCCTCCCTTGTCCTTGCTGCGGACGGTCACCTCGGCCGACGAGCCGTCGGTCAGCCCCGGCAGCGGCTGCTCGCCGGACCCGTCGCCGACCAGGCACGCCGCGCCCTCGTGCCACACGTGCCACAGCGCCCGGGCAGCCGGTTCGCCGGCCCCCTTGACCCAGATGAGGCCGGACTTCTTGGTGGCCTCCTCGACGAGGGCCTGGTCGAGCAGCTCGCGTGTCATGGCTTCACCCTATCCAGGCGCGCTCACAGCCAGCCGTTGCGCTTCAGCGTGCGGTGGATGCCCAGACAGAGCATCACCGTGACGCCCATGATCACCGGGTAGCCGTACTTCCAGTGCAGCTCCGGCATGTGGTCGAAGTTCATGCCGTACACACCGCACACCATGGTCGGTACGGCGATGATGGCCGCCCAGGAGGTGATCTTGCGCATGTCCTCGTTCTGCGCGACGGACGCCTGCGCGAGGTTGGCCTGGAGGATCGAGTTGAGCAGCTCGTCGAAGCCGACGACCTGCTCCTGGACGCGGGCGAGGTGGTCGGCGACGTCCCGGAAGTACTTCTGGATGTCGGGGTCGATCAGCCGCATGGGCCGCTCGCTGAGCAGCTGCATCGGGCGCAGCAGCGGCGAGACCGCCCGCTTGAACTCCAGTACCTCGCGCTTGAGTTGGTAGATCCGGCCGGCGTCCGTGCCGCGCGGGGCACCCTTGCGGCCCGGTGAGAAGACCTCGGTCTCGACCTCGTCGATGTCGTCCTGCACGGCGTCCGCGACCGCGATGTAGCCGTCGACCACGTGGTCGGCGATGGCGTGCAGCACGGCCGAGGGGCCCTTGGCGAGCAGCTCGGGATCGTCCTGGAGGCGGTGGCGCAGCCCGCGCAGCGAGCCCTGGCCGCCGTGCCGGACGGTGATGAAGAAGTCCTTGCCGGTGAAGCACATGACCTCGCCGGTCTCGACGACCTCGCTGTTGGCGTCGAACTGCTCGTGCTCGACGTAGTGGATGGTCTTGAAGACGGTGAACAGGGAGTCGTCGTAACGCTCCAGCTTGGGGCGCTGGTGGGCCTGGACGGCGTCCTCCACGGCCAGCGGGTGCAGCCCGAACTCGCTCGCGATACCGGCGAATTCGGCCTCGGTCGGCTCGTGCAGCCCGATCCACACGAAGCCGCCGTCGCGCCGCACGTGCCGCATCGCCTCGTGCGGGGTGAGCGGTGCCGCGGTCTGCACGCGGGCGCCGTCGCGGTAGACGGCGCAGTCGACGACGGCCGAGGGCGTGGCCGGGTCGCGGGTGGTGTCGTACGCGCCGCTGTCCTTGCGCAGGGACGGGCGGGACGGGCGGACGGCTGCGCGCAGGTCGCGGATCATCGACATGGCAGGCTCCTTCGCGGCGGGCAACGAAAGGCGCCGACGACGGGTGGAACTACCCGGAATGGGGACGTCCTGACTGCGGATGTTTGGCACGTCCACAAAGCGGGGAGCACCGCACCGTCGCGGTGGCGGGTTTCGCTACTGATTCGGCTACTGCTCAGATCAGACGGATCGAATGGATCGGACAGATCCGGCAGATCCGGTAAAACGAAACGAAGTGCTCTTCCGTGTGAAGACGCGAGCGCGAGAGGCGGCGGTCGGCCGGAGCCACAGAGCTACATCAGCGGCGGGAAGAGCGAGTGGTACTGCACGGTCGACTTCGATCCATGACAGCCCCACCTCCTCCTGCCGGTCCCCCGTGGGGGAATCTCTTCGGCGTCGGGGCTTGATCGCGACGCTTCTGCGTGCTGCCCCGAACCACCGGGCAAGAGTATCAGCCGACGGAAGTGTCAAGGCGCTGCTTTGCCCGGTACTGACGAGTTCTATTCTCGCGACATGACTGATGTTCTCCCTTTGGTCGAGGCCCGGTTGCTTACCGCGCTGGGCGAGCCGGACGCCCGCGCGGCGATCACCTTCCTCGGTACGGACCGCATCGAGGTGCTGCGCTTTCACGAGGGCGACATCGTCCGCTACGCCACGCTCGGCATGTCCGCGCAGCCGATGGGTGACCCCACCGCGCTGATCACCGACCCGGTCAAGGGTCCGCGCGCGGAGCTGCTCCTGTCCGTGCGCGGCGGTCTCGCCGACACCGACAAGGTGCTCCGCCCGCTCGCCGTGCTCGCCGCGTCCCCGCAGGTCGAGGGTGTGATCGTGGCCCCCGGCGCCTCCCTCGACGTCGGTGGGCCGCTGTGGCCGGGCGCGCCGTTCACCTCGGTGCTGGTCGCCGAGCCGGGCGGTCTGGTGGAGGACCTGGAGCTCGACGAGCCCCTCGACCCGGTGCGTTTCCTGCCGCTGCTGCCGATGACCCCGAACGAGGCGGCCTGGAAGCGTGTGCACGGCGCCCAGGCCCTCCAGGAGCGCTGGCTGACGCACGGGACGGACCTCAGGGACCCGTCCCGGAGATCCGTCCCGCTGGACTGACGCCGGGTGAGGAAGATCACCAACCGGCGGCCCGCACGCGTCAGTTGACCCGGCGTCGGTTCAGCCGGCGGGAACGGTGACCCCGTCCTCCGCCGCGTGCCGCGGCTCGCGCCCCTCGGCGAGGGGCGTTCCCCCGCCCGAGGGAAGCCGGGAGTGGGGGAGCGTGAGCGCCTTGCGCCGTACGACGACCACGAGCGCGCCCACGGCCGCGGTGACCGCCGCCACCACGAACGGGATGTGGACGTCGGTCCACTCCTCGATCTTCGGCGCGAAGTAGGGCGCGGCCGCCGCCGCGAACCACCGCACGAAGTTGTAGCCCGCGCTCGCCACCGGGCGCGGGGCGTCCGAGACGCCCAGGGCGAGCTCCGTGTACACGGTGTTGTTCACGCCGATGAAGGCGCCGGACAGGATCGTGCAGACGACGGCCGCGGTGTGGTCGCCGTAGCCGAGGACCAGCACGTCCGCGGCGAGCAGCAGCAGCGAACCGCCGAGCACCTTCAGCGAGCCGAACCGCTCCTGTAGGCGCGATGCCACGACGACCGAGAAGACGGCGAGCAGCACACCCCAGGCGAAGAAGACCGCGCCCGACCGGTAGGGCGTCATGTTCAGCACGAACGGCGTGAAGGCCAGCACGGTGAAGAACGTGTAGTTGTAGAAGAACGCCGAGACCGCCGCCGAGGCGAGACCGCCGTGGCCCAGCGCCTTCACCGGGTCGAGGAGGGAGGTCTTGCGCGCGGGCCTGGGCTGCTCCTTCAGGAACGCCGCGATGCACAGGAAGCCGACCGCCATCAGGAACGCGGTGCCGAAGAAGGGGTAGCGCCAGCTCGCGTCGCCGAGCAGTGCGCCCACCAGGGGTCCGCACGCCATCCCGAGGCCGAGGGCCGACTCGTACAGCAGGATCGCCGCGGCGCTCCCTCCGGCGGCCGCCCCGACGATCACCGCGAGGGCCGTGGAGACGAAGAGGGCGTTGCCCAGCCCCCAGCCGGCGCGGTGGCCGACGAGCTGCCCGACCGTGTCGGAGGTGCCGGCCAGGCCCGCGAAGACCACGACGAGGGCCAGCCCGAGCAGCAGGGTCCTGCGGCCGCCGAGGCGGCTGGAGACGAAGCCGGTCAGCAGCATCGCCAGGGCGGTGATCAGGAAGTAGGAGGTGAAGAGGAGGGAGACCTGGCCGGCGGAGGCGTCCAGGCCCCGGGCGATGGACGGCAGGATCGGGTCCACGAGCCCGATGCCCATGAAGGCGACGACGGACGCGCCGGCGGTCGCCCAGACCGCCTTGGGCTGCCGCAGGATGCCGTCGGCTCCCGCGTCGAAGGGGTCCATGACTGCTCCGATCCGGACGTGGATGGTTGGCATATGCACATAGTAAGTTAGTGGTTCTAATTAATGCAATCTACATCTATCTGTTGCGACCGCCTGCTTCCGCCCGGACGGGTGATCGTCCTTGACGTGGAGGGGAAGGGGTAGGACCGTGGAGCCCTATGAGGGGCGAACCCAGTTGCCCGAAGTGTGGTGGCCGGGTCAGGGCTCCCGGACTCTTCGCCGATTCCTGGCAGTGCGATGTGCACGGGACGGTGCATCCGCTGCAGCCCGTGATCCCGCCCAGCGTCGAGGCCCTCAGTGTCGTCGTGCACCGCACGCAGGTGCCGGTGTGGATGCCATGGCCGCTGCCGGTCGGCTGGCTGTTCACGGGCGTGGCGTACGCCGGTGACGACCGCAGCGGTGGCCGGGCGTCCGTCGTCGCCTGCTCCGGTCCCGGTCCGCTCGGTGGGGTGGGCGAACTCGTCCTCATCGCCGAGGAACTCGGCGTCGGACTCGGTGCGCGCTACGCCGGGATCGACGGCCCGGACCCCGGCCCGTACCTGAACGTCGAGAAGCCGCCCCAGGCCAAGGTCCTGGCCGCCGGCCGGCCCACCCCGCTGTGGCACGTCTCCGGCGCCCCCGACGACCGTGCGGTCTTCGCGGGTGAGGCGCTGGGGCTGTGGCTGTGGGCGGTGGTCTGGCCCGAGCAGTCCGGGCTGCTGATGTACGACGAGCTGGTGCTGACGGACCTGCGGGACGCCGGCGCCGAGGTGGAGCTGGTGCCCTGTGGGGCGCTGTCGCCGAGGCTGCTGAAACCGTAGCGGGCGCTGTGTGGACGCTGTAGGGGGCGTACCCGGGGTGCGGGTGTGACAGAGGTCGTTCGATTTCCCGTTATGCTGAAGCGTCCCCATCCGTCCCGTCACCGCCTGGAGCCCGCGTCGTGCGTATCGATCTGCACTGCCACTCCACGGCCTCGGACGGTACGGACACCCCGGCCGAGCTGGTCCGCAACGCGGCCGCGGCCGGGCTGGACGTCGTCGCGCTGACCGACCACGACACCACGCGCGGGCACGCCGAGGCGATCGCGGCGCTGCCGCCGGGGCTCACCCTCGTCACCGGGGCCGAGCTGTCCTGCCGTATCGACGGCATCAGCATGCACATGCTGGCCTACCTCTTCGACGCCGAGGAGCCCGCCCTGCTCGCCGAGCGGGAGCTCGTGCGCGACGACCGGGTGCCGCGGGCCAAGGGCATGATCGCCAAGCTTCAGGGGCTGGGCGTCCCCGTCACCTGGGAGCAGGTCGCACGGATCGCGGGCGACGGGTCCGTCGGACGGCCGCATGTCGCGACCGCGCTGGTGGAACTGGGCGTCGTCCCGACCGTGAGCGACGCGTTCAGCCAGGACTGGCTGGCCGACGGCGGGCGGGCCTACGTCGAGAAGCACGAGACCGACCCCTTCGAGGCGATCCGGCTGGTCAAGGCCGCGGGAGGGGTCACCGTCTTCGCCCACCCGGCCGCGAGCAAGCGGGGCCGTACGGTGCCGGAGTCCGCGATCGCCGAGTTGGCCGCCGCCGGCCTCGACGGCATCGAGGTCGACCACATGGACCACGACCCGGACACGCGCGCCCGGCTGCGTGGGCTCGCCAAGGAGCTGGGGCTGCTCGTGACCGGGTCCAGCGACTACCACGGCAGCCGGAAGACCTGCGTGCTCGGCGAGTACACGACCGACCCCGAGGTGTACGGGGAGATCACGCGGCGGGCGACCGGGGCGTTTCCCGTCCCGGGGACCGGCGGGGTCTGAGGATCACCCCCGCTCGTCCACGTTCCGTTTCTCTTCTCCCGCAAGGCCTCAGTACTGATGTTCGACGTTGCCGTCTTCGGCTCTCTGTTCCTCACCCTTTTTGTCATCATGGATCCCCCTGGGATCACCCCGATCTTCCTCGCGCTGACTTCCGGACGCCCCGGCAAGGTGCAGAAGCGGATGGCCTTCCAGGCCGTCTGTGTGGCCGGCGGGGTGATCACCGTCTTCGGGCTCCTCGGGCACCAGATCCTCAACTACCTGCATGTGTCCGTGCCCGCGCTGATGATCGCGGGCGGGCTGCTGCTCCTGCTGATCGCGCTGGACCTGCTCACCGGCAAGACCGACGAGCCGAAGCAGACCAAGGACGTCAATGTCGCGCTCGTCCCGCTGGGTATGCCGCTGCTGGCCGGTCCCGGCGCGATCGTGTCGGTCATCCTGGCCGTGCAGAAGGCCGACAGCGCCGCCACGCAGGTGTCGGTGTGGGCGGCGATCGTCGCCATCCATGTCGTGCTCTGGCTGGTGATGCGCTACTCGCTGCTGATCATCCGGGTCATCAAGGACGGCGGTGTGGTCCTGGTGACGCGGCTCGCGGGCATGATGCTCTCCGCGATCGCCGTGCAGCAGATCATCAACGGGGTCACGCAGGTGATCCGGGGGAGCTGAACACCTGCCGGGCGCCGGGGTGTGAACAGACGCGGAGCCCCGTACGCCATCCGAGTGATGCCGTACGGGGCTCCGAAGTATGTGTAAGGGACCCGCGGGGTTACGAGGCCGAGGTGTCGGCCGGACGGATCCACAGCCGCTGCCCGATGGCGGCGGCCTGCTGAACGATCCGGTTGACGGAGGCGGCGTCCACGACGGTGCTGTCCACGGGTGTGCCGTCGACGTCGTCGAGTCGCATGATTTCGAAGCGCATGGCTTCTCCCTTCGTCTGGTCATCCTCCTGAGGAGAACTACTGGTGTGTGGCCCACGGGACGACGGTGCCCCCTGTTCCATACGTATTCAACGCGGTGCTTGTTACAAACATTCCCTACGCTAAGGAAATTTTTCGAACGTCTAATTACTAACGGGTAAGAGTCCTGGTGGACCGAACGGGACCGGTTGTGTTCGCAGCGTGACCGCCGGGACAATGGAGGTGATGAACGACGACCTCGCGGCCCTCGCCGCCCGTATCGACCGCACGAACGAGCTGCTGACCCGCATGCTCGCCGAGGTGGCGAAGACACCCTCGACCCATGCGATCTTCGTCGACGCGGGGTACCTGTACGCGGCCGCGGGCCGGCTGGTCGCCGGGACCGAGGACCGCCGGGCCTTCGACCTGGACGCCGAAGGCCTGATCGAGGCGCTCATCGACCGGGCCCGCACCATATTCGCGGACAGCCGGCTGCTGCGGGTCTACTGGTACGACGGCGCCCGGCGCCGCATCCACACCGCCGAGCAGCAGTCCATCGCCGAACTCCCGGACGTGAAGGTCCGGCTGGGCAACCTGAACGCCAACAACCAGCAGAAGGGCGTCGATTCACTGATCAGGTCGGACCTGGAGTCCCTCGCCAGGCACCGGGCGATCAGCGACGCGGCGCTGCTGGGCGGCGACGAGGACCTGGTGTCGGCGGTCGAGGCGGCGCAGGGCTACGGCGCCCGCGTCCACCTCTGGGGCATCGAGGCCCCGGAGGGCCGCAACCAGGCCGAACCCCTCCTCTGGGAGGTCGACAGTCAGCGCACCCTCGACCTCGACTTCTTCAAGCCGTACGTCTCACGTCGCACCGCCCCCGCCTACGAGGCGGCCGGCGCGACCCGGCCCACCCGCGAGGACGTCCGCTTCGTCGGCGCCCAGATCGCCGCGAAGTGGCTGGCCGCCCGGGGCAGGGAGTCCCTCGTGGAACTGCTGCCCGGCCACCCCTACCTGCCCGGCTCCGTCGACCAGGACCTCCTGGTCGAGGCGGAGGGCGTCCTCCAGTACTCGCTGCGCGGCCAGGCGGACCTCAGACGCGCGCTGCGCGACGGGTTCTGGGATCACTTGCAGGCGCAGTACTAAGGGCTCCGGCCACTCCGGGCCGGCACTCCTTGCTGGTGCTCCTGGCCGGCAGTCCTGGCCGCCGCTCCGTGCTGGTACTTCCGGCTAGTACTGCTGGGGGTGCTTGTCCCAGAAGTCGGCGAGGGCGTGGGCGGTCGGCAGGGGCTGGTCCATGTTGGGGGAGTGCTCGGCACCCGGGATGACCGTCCGGTCCGCGCCCAGGCGTACGGCCATGTCGTCCAGGACGGTCACCGGCCAGGTGTCGTCGCGTGCGCCCGACAGGACGTGGAACGGCAGTGGCACGGCGGCGAGTTCGGTGACCCGGTCCGGCTCGACGAGCAACTGGCGGCCGGTGGCGAGGAGTTGGGCGGGCTTGTGGTTCAGCCAGCGCCGGCGCAGGAGTGCGAGCTCGCCGAAGCCGCGGGCGGGCCCGCCGACCTCCTCCGGCGGGCCCATCGCCAGGATGGCCTGCCACACCTCGGGCATCGTCATCACCGCGAGCGCGTCGTGCAGCAGCTTCACGCGCTGCTGCTGGGACGGGGAGATCTGCCCGGGACCCGAGGCGAGCAGGGTGAACGAGATGAAGGGGGAGTGGTCCAGGAGGACGGCGGCCCGGGCGATCTGACCGCCCAGGGAGTGCCCGACGAGGTGCAGGGGCGTGTCGAGGGCGGCCGCCTGGGCGAGCACGTCCCGCGCCAACTCCTGCTGGGCGTACGGCGCTTCGTCGTCCGCAGGCCCGTCCGACTCGTTCTGCCCGCGCCCGTCCACGGCGATGGTCCGGTACCCGCGCGCCGCCAGGGGCTCGTGCAGGAAGTGGAAGTCCTCCTTGCTCCCGGTGAACCCGGGGAGCAACAGCGCGACACCCCGGGGCTCGGCCCCGGTCGCCACGGGCGCGTCGACGACGGCGAACTCACCGCGCGCCGTCCGCAGGTGGTAGGCGCGAGCTCCGGCGGGAGGGGTGAAGCTGATCGGCGTGGTCACGGGGTGAGGCTACCGGGAGAGCGGGGTGAGGTGGAGGGAGACCGTGCGGGGCGTGGGCGAGTCCCCGGGGCAACGCCGACGGCCCGGCTCCTCCGTGAGGGAGAGGCCGGGCCGTCCTGGCCGGGTGATCCTGCCGGGCGATCAGCTGTCCGCGGGCTCCGCGGCGACCGTCGCCTTGCGCGTACGCCGCGCCTTGGGCTTCGCGTCGGCCGCGTCGGCCGCCGCTTCCGCCGGAGCCGCCGCGGTGGTCTTGCGGGTGCGGCGGGGCTTGGGCTCCGGTTCCGCGGTGGCCTGGGCCGGGATGTCGGCGGTGGTGACCGTCTCCGGCTGGGTGGCCTTGCGGGTGGTGCGGCGGCGGGGCTTGGCCTCGGTGCCCTCGGCGGTGTCGAGGGCTGCCTCGGCGGGTGCGGTGGCCGCGGTCTTGCGGGTGCGGCGGGGCTTGGCCTCGGCGGCTTCGGCGGTGTCGACGGCGGCTTCGGCCGCGGTGGCCGTCGCCTTGCGCGTGCGGCGCGGCTTGGCCTCCGTCGCTTCCGGTGCCGTTTCCGTGGCCTCGGCGGTCGCGGCGGCCGTCTTGCGGGTCCGGCGCGGCTTGGTCTCCGTGGCCTCGGCGGTGTCGACGGCGGCTTCCGCAGTCGCCGTCGCCTTGCGCGTGCGGCGCGGCTTGGCCTCCGTGCCTTCCGCCGTGTCGACCGCAGCCTCGGCCGCCGCGGTGGTCTTGCGGGTGCGGCGGGGCTTGGGCTCCGGTTCCGCGGTGGCCTGGGCCGGGATGTCGGCGGTGGTGACCGTCTCCGGCTGGGTGGCCTTGCGGGTGGTGCGGCGGCGGGGCTTGGCCTCGGTGCCTTCGGCGGTGTCGATGGCTGCCTCGGCCGTCGCCGCGGTCTTGCGGGTGCGGCGCGGCTTGGTCTCCGTCGCTTCCGCAGGCGCCGTCTCCGGGGCCTCGGCGGTGTCGGCCGCGGACTCGGCCGGGGCCGTCGCCCTGCGGGTGCGGCGGCGCGGCTTGGCCTCCACGGCTTCCGCCGTGTCGACGGCGACCTCGGCGGCCGGGGTCTCCGTCACCGTCTCCGCCACGGGCTCCGCCGGGGTGTCCGCGCCACGACGGGTGCGGCGACGGCGCGGCTTCTCCGGGGTCTCGGGCGTGTCGAGGGCCGGGCCCTCCGCCGTCGTCACGGCCGCCTCCGCGGCCTCCGGGACGGTGGTCTCGACGGGCGTGGCCGGCGCGGCGGCGACAGCCTCCGGCGCGGCCCCGCCCCGCGTACGGCGCCGACGGCGCGGCGTACGGGAGGAAGCCGTCTCCTCCGCCACGGGGGTCTGCTCGGCGGCCGGCGCCCCGTCGAGCGGGGTCCCGCTCCGCGTACGACGGCGGCGGCGCGGCGTACGGGCGGAGCGCTCACGGTCGTCGGAGCGGGACTCGTCCCGGGCGGCCCGGCGGTCACCGCGACCGCGGCCGCCACGGCCGCCCGGCTCGCCCAGGTCCTCGAGCTCCTCCGCTGCCAGCCCGGCACGCGTGCGCTCCGAGCGCGGCAGGACACCCTTGGTGCCCGGGGGGATGCTCATTTCCTCGAAGAAGTGCGGGGACGTGGAGTACGTCTCCGGCGGGTCGTTGAAGTTCAGCTCCAGCGCCTTGTTGATGAGCTGCCAGCGCGGGATGTCGTCCCAGTCGACGAGCGTGATCGCGATGCCCTTGGCACCCGCTCGGCCCGTACGGCCGACGCGGTGCAGGTACGTCTTCTCGTCCTCGGGGGACTGGTAGTTGATGACGTGGGTCACGCCCTCGACGTCGATGCCGCGGGCGGCGACGTCGGTGCAGACGAGGACGTCGACCTTGCCGTTGCGGAAGGCGCGCAGCGCCTGCTCGCGGGCTCCCTGGCCGAGGTCGCCGTGGACCGCGCCGGAGGCGAAGCCGCGCTGCTGGAGCTGGTCGGCGAGGTCGGCCGCGGTGCGCTTCGTACGGCAGAAGACCATGGCCAGTCCCCGGCCGTCGGCCTGCAGGATGCGCGCGACCATCTCGGGCTTGTCCATGTTGTGCGCGCGGTACACGTGCTGCGAGATGTTCGCGACGGTCACGCCCTCGTCGTCCGGCGCGGTGGCGCGGATGTGCGTGGGCTGCGACATGTAGCGGCGGGCGAGACCGATGACCGCGCCCGGCATGGTGGCCGAGAACAGCATGGTCTGGCGCTTCGCCGGAAGCATGTTGATGATCTTCTCGACGTCGGGCAGGAAGCCCAGGTCGAGCATCTCGTCGGCCTCGTCGAGGACGAGGGACTTGATGTGCTTCAGGTTCAGCTTCTTCTGGCCCGCGAGGTCCAGCAGGCGGCCCGGGGTGCCGACGACGACGTCGACGCCCTTCTTGAGGGCCTCGACCTGGGGCTCGTAGGCCCGGCCGCCGTAGATGGCGAGGACGCGCACGTTGCGCACCTTGCCCGCGGTCAGCAGGTCGTTGGTGACCTGCGTGCACAGCTCGCGCGTGGGAACGACGACGAGCGCCTGCGGGGCGTCGGTGAGGTCTTCGGGCTTCGCGCGTCCGGCCTCGACGTCGACGGGGACGGTGACGCGCTCGAGGAGCGGCAGGCCGAAGCCGAGCGTCTTGCCGGTGCCGGTCTTGGCCTGGCCGATGACGTCCGTGCCCGACAGGGCCACGGGGAGCGTCATCTCCTGGATGGGGAAGGGGGTGGTGATGCCGACGGCTTCCAGGGCCTCGGCGGTCTCGGGGAGGATCCCGAGCTCTCGGAACGTCGTAGTCAGGGTGCTGCCTCTTCTGTGTGCGCGGTGCGAGGCGAGCGCGGGGGTCGTGTCGGACCGTGGCGGGGACGTCGGCCGCCTCACGGGCTGGCCGTCAGAACACGGGACCTCTGCCGACGCTCTAGCGCTCGTACCGCTGAGGGGGTCCCTCCGATCGTCGTACGCACAGTGCCGTACGGTCAGGGAGGGCTGTCGGGTCGGAGCCGATCGGGCCACCGACCGGGCATCCTCATACGTGCGGCCCGTCGAGATACGTCGAAGTACTCAGCAGGCGCATTACCACCATACCCCGGAATCGCGCACATGCGATGGCCGATTCGGTCACGTTGTGGTTGTCACACCGACGGGTCCGGTCCTTCGGGTCGTCGGCAGCACGCTGACTGAGCAGGGACTTCCGTCCTGCGGCGGGCGGGCTATTGTGCGCTTCATGACGACCTCTGACAAGCCTGAGAACGCCGCCACCGGTATCGCCGCCCAGGACTGGGCGAACGCCTCCACGGATCCCCAGTACCGGGCCGCGGTCGTGGACCTGCTCGGTGCGCTCGCGTACGGCGAGCTGGCGGCGTTCGAACGGCTCGCTGAGGACGCCAAGCTGGCGCCCTCGCTGGAGGACAAGGCGGAGCTGGCGAAGATGGCGTCGGCCGAGTTCCACCACTTCGAGCGGCTGCGGGACCGGCTCACGGAGATCGGTGAGGAGCCGACGCTCGCGATGGAGCCGTTCGTGGCCGCGCTCGACGGCTTCCACAAGCAGACGGCCCCCTCCGACTGGCTGGAGGGGCTGGTCAAGGCGTACGTCGGCGACTCGATCGCCAGCGACTTCTACCGCGAGGTCGCGGTGCGCCTGGACTCCGACACCCGCGCCCTGGTGCTGGCGGTGCTCGACGACACCGGCCACGCCGGTTTCGCCGTGGACCGGGTGCGCGCGGCGATCGACGCGGACCCGCGCGTGGGCGGACGCCTCGCGCTGTGGGCGCGGCGGCTGATGGGTGAGGCCCTGTCGCAGTCCCAGCGGGTGGTCGCGGACCGCGACGCGCTGTCGACGATGCTCGTGGGCGGTGTCGCGGACGGCTTCGACCTCGCCGAGGTCGGCAGGATGTTCTCCCGGATCACCGAGGCGCACACCAAGCGGATGGCCGCGCTGGGCCTGGCCGCGTAACGCTGTGCGGGGCCGGTTCCGAACCTCGGGCGGCTGCGGGCGGTGTGTGGCGTGTCGCGCGTCCCCGCGCCCCTCGCCGGGTGCCGTCCTAGGCTGTGACTGATCGTCGGCGGAGCCGGCCCGCCGGGCGCAGCAGCAGGGAGAGCGAGGCGGCGGAGACGACCGCCGCGCCGAGGAGGCTCAGCAGTGCGGAGCCGGGGCCGAGCGCGCTGTGGGTGACGAAGTCACCGAACAGGGCTCCGGCGACGCCCGTCGCGAACACCAGGGTGGGCGTGGGCAGCCGGTGGGACAGCCGGTGGACCGCCGCCCAGGCGAGCACCAGACCGAGCACAGCGGAGCCGAGCGCTTCCAAGATCATGCGAGTCCCTCCCAGACGGCCGGGCTGTGCATTCAGGTCGTAGCCCGTCATACCCGTGACCTGCGGAATGCAATCCTCCTGTGGGGTCGAGTCGTGCGCCATCCGTGGAGAAACACGCGAGAGGGGCCCGACAGCGGATGGCTGTCGGGCCCCTCTCGCGTGGTGTCGGCCTACAGCGCGCCGAAGCCCACCTTGCGCGGGGCCGGCTCGCCCAGCTCGACGTAGGCCAGGCGGTCGGCCGGGACCAGGACCTTGCGGCCGTGCTGGTCCACGAGGCTGAGCAGCTGTGACTTCCCGGCCAGTGCCTCGGCCACCACGCGCTCGACCTCCTCGGGAGTCTGACCGCTCTCCAGAACGATCTCGCGGGGCGCGTGCTGCACGCCGATCTTGACCTCCACGGCTATGTCCCTCCGACGGTCAGTGATGCGCGGGCGTCCGCGCCGTACGCTGCACACATTAGCCCGGTGAGGGGACGGACATCGCGCGGCCGTCCACGCCAGGAGCGAACAGCGGGCGGGAACAAACGGCCGACGGGTGCGCGCCCGGTGCCGCGGTGGGCTCGGCTCAGTGCTGCTCGGTGCCGTGCAGCGGGAAACCGGCGATGCCGCGCCAGGCCAGGGAGGCCAGCAGTTGCACCGCCTCGTCGCGCGGGACGCTGCGGTCGCTGTGCAGCCAGGAGCGGGCCACCACCTGGGCGAGGCCGCCGAGGCCGGAGGCCAGCAGCATCGACTCCGCGCGCGAGAGACCGGTGTCCTCGGCGATGACGTCGCAGATCGCCTCGGCGCACTCGTTGGTGACCTTGTCGACGCGCTCGCGCACCGCGGGCTCGTTCGTCAGGTCGGACTCGAAGACCAGGCGGAAGGCGCCGCCGTCGTCCTCGACGTACGCGAAATAGGCGTCCATCGTCGCGCGGACGCGCTGCTTGTTGTCGGTCGTCGAGGCGAGCGCGCCCCGCACGGCCTGGATGAGCGACTCGCAGTGCTGGTCCAGCAGGGCGAGGTAGAGGTCGAGCTTGCCCGGGAAGTGCTGGTAGAGCACCGGCTTGCTGACGCCGGCGCGCTCGGCGATGTCGTCCATCGCGGCCGCGTGGTAGCCCTGTGCGACGAAGACCTCCTGGGCGGCGCCCAGCAGTTGGTTCCGTCGGGCGCGGCGCGGCAGGCGCGTGCCTCTCGGGCGTGCCGCCTCAGTCTGCTCGATGGCTGTCACGCCGCCTCCCAAAGTCGTCCTCATCGCGGTGTGCCGCCGCGCCGCCATCGTACTTTTCGGTAACCGTGCTGTGCGCGCTGTGGCCGCAGAATTTCACGGACCGGACGGCGACGGAAGTAGTATGCAAAGTTTGAAACTGGGGTGTTCTGGGCAAAATGCGGCCCTGCTCCCGGTCGGCGCACGGCGCCGGTGTCAGCGGTAGTCGTCCTCGTCGAGCGAGACGACACGGGCCTGTTCGACGAGGTCGGCCTCGTTCGCCCGGGCGGGGTCGACGCCCTCCAAAGGGTCGTCGCGCTCCGGTGCGACGGCCGCCTGCTGCTCGGCGGCGTCGTTCTCCGGAGCCTCGACGTCGAACTCCTCGACGTCGTCGTCCTCGAACGTCTCGGGGTCGGTGGGGTCGATAGCCATGGCGGGCTCCCTTCCTACGAACGTCCCTGAAGATGCAGGGGCCACACGCGGGTGCCCTCTGTACGAGCCTAGGAGACACCCTTTTCGGACGCTATGCGATGTGCCCACGAATCACGCCGCTATCTCCACACGATCGACCAGGTGTCTGTGACGGCGGACACACCAGTCGGGGCGTGATCGTCTCGTAACATTGCGGCATGTCTTCGACCGAGCTGCCGTCCGTGCCGCCCACCAGTGTGCTGCCGAACGCGGAGTCCGTCAGGGTCGCCGAGGGCGAGCGGCTCCGATCGGTCGGACTGCCGGGTGTCACCCTGACGATCCGTTCCAGGCCACCCGCGAGCGAGGGCCTCGAACCCGCGCTGTACGTGCACGGGCTCGGCGGTTCCTCGCAGAACTGGTCCGCGCTGATGGCGCTGCTCGACGGGGTCGTCGCGAGCGAGGCCGTCGACCTGCCCGGCTTCGGTGACTCCCCACCGCCGGACGACGGCAACTACTCCGTCACGGCACACGCGCGTGCCGTCATCCGCTACCTCGACGCGTCCGAACGCGGGCCCGTCCACCTCTTCGGCAACTCCCTCGGCGGCGCGGTGTCCACCCGCGTCGCCGCGGTCCGGCCCGATCTCGTCCGCACACTCACGCTCGTCTCGCCCGCCCTGCCCGAGTTGCGCGTGCAGCGCACCGCGGTCCCGACGGGGCTCCTCGGCATGCCCGGCCTGGCCCCTCTCTTCACCCGGTTCACCCGTGAGTGGACGGCGGAACAGCGCGTCCGCGGCGTCACGGCCCTGTGCTACGGCGACCCCGGGAGGATCACGCCGGAGGCGTTCCGCCACGCGGTGGAGGAGATGGAGCGCCGGCTGCGACTGCCGTACTTCTGGGACGCGCTGACGCGCTCCGCGCGCGGTCTGGTCAGCGCCTACACCCTGGGCGGCCAGCACGGGCTGTGGCGCCAGGCCGAGCGCGTCCTCGCCCCGACGCTCCTCGTCTACGGCGGCCGCGACCAGCTCGTCGGCTTCCGCATGGCCCAGAAGTCCGCGCGCAGTTTCCGTGACTCCCGTCTGCTCACGCTGCCGAACGCGGGACACGTGGCGATGATGGAGTATCCGGAGACGGTGGCCATGGCGTTCAAGGAACTGCTGGCGGAGACGAGGTCGAGGACGGGTCCGGGAACCGGCAGGAGCTCCGGGCCGTTGTCCGAACGGGCCGGCGGGTCCGCCGGTGCGGGGAGCTGAGGGGGGTCGTGGGACGCCATAGTCGACGAGGGCCCGCGCCCAGGAGCGCGCCGCAGAGCGGTACGGGCACGGGGAGCGCCTCACCGGGTGCCGCGCAGGGGGATGCGCGAGGTGGCCGCGTCCAGGGGGCTGATCGGCCCGCCGACGGCACGCCGGCCCGTGGGGTGCCCCGGCTGCCCGACGGTACGCCCGCTCGCGGTGTGCCCAGATCTCCCGGCGGGACGCCGGCCCACGGCACGCCCCGGCTGGCCGACGGCACCCCCGCCCACGGCTTCCCCCAGGTCCGTGGCGGCCATCCCCAGCAGCGTGAAGGCGGGGGCGGCTGGGGGGAGTTGAGCGGGCGGACGGCGGCCGGCTCCGGTCCCATGATTCCCCGTCAGCGGCCCGGGGTCCCGGGTGCGCCGCGCCAGGAGTACCTCGACGCCTTCGCGGAGGAGAGCGACGACGTCTTCACGCGCCGCAGGCCGGTGTCCGTCGCCGCGTCCGTGGGGCACGCGCACGACCCGTACGCCTCCGTCACCGACTGGGATGCCGGCCCCCGCCGGGCCGTCCCCGCCGCCGACGACGACGCGCCGCCCGCCGGTGAACCCGTCCCCGCCAAGGGCGCCAAGGGGCGGACGTTCACCGGGATCGCGGCCGCCGCGGTCACCACCGTGCTGGCCGTGGTGGTGGCCGGGCAGGTCACCGAGGCGCGGGACGCGGACTCCGCCCAGTCGCAGTCCGCGACGGACCAGGCCGCCCGCGACGCCCGCGACACCGCCACACGCGGGGACGACCGGTCGAGCCCGTCCCCGCCGGCCGGCGTGACGCCGCTGACGTACGAGCAGAAGATGAGCGAGCGGTACGCGCTCAGCGCCACGCTCAAGGGGCCGGGGAAGTTCGACGCGGTGCCGGGTATCGACAAGGCGCCCGGCAAGGGGCGGAAGTACACCTACCGCGTGGATGTGGAGCAGGGGCTGGGGCTCGACGCCGAACTGTTCGCACAGGCCGTGCAGAAGACGCTGAACGACGACCGCAGTTGGGCCCACAACGGCGCACGGACCTTCGAACGGATCTACTCGGGCAAGCCCGACTTCGTCATCACGCTCGCCAGCCCCGGCACCACCGCCGACTGGTGCGCGAAATCCGGCCTGGACACCACTGTGGACAACGTCTCCTGCGACTCGGCCGCCACCGAGCGCGTGATGATCAACGCATACCGGTGGGCGCAGGGATCGAAGACCTACGGTGACGCCATGCAGGCCTACCGCCAGATGCTCATCAACCACGAGGTCGGCCACCGGCTCGGCTACAGCCACGTGACCTGCGACAAGAACGGTGAACTCGCGCCGGTCATGCAGCAGCAGACGAAGTTCCTCGAATACGACGGGATCCGGTGTCTGCCCAACCCCTGGCCGTACCCCAGGAGTTGACCAACGGCTCACATGTCACCTCGACCCGCGCCTGAACCCCGCCGGATCGCGCGGGCGCTCGCGGTGGCCCACCCCGTCGCCGTCCTCGACGAGGAGCCCCTCTCCGCGCTCGACGGGGTATGCGTCGTAACGCTTCGCGATCAAGCGATCCCCTAGCGCGACGAAACGCGACCCGTACAGGAAAGTTACGACCGTTCACCCCTTTTGGTGGTGCGACGGACAACCGTCCGTCGCGCCACCACCTTGTCCGCATACGTTCTTCCCGCTGCGAGCCGTCGGGTCAACGACGGCTCCCCAAACGGGAGATCGGGGGTGCACACGTGCGCATCGGACTGCTTACGGAGGGTGGCTATCCGTATGTGAACGGTGACGCCGGACTCTGGTGCGACCGGCTCGTGCGCGGACTGGGGCAGCACGAGTTCGACCTCTACGCGCTCAGCCGCAGTCAGCACCAGGAGGCCGCCGGCTGGGTCGAGCTGCCACCGCAGGTCGGCCGGGTGCGTACGGCGCCGCTGTGGAAGGCGGAGGACGACGGGGCTGCGTACGGGCGCCGTGCGCGCCGGCGCTTTGCCGAGCACTACGGCGAGTTGGTCGCCGTCCTGTGCGAGGGGGGTCCCGTCGACGCCTCCGAGGACCGTTTCGCTTCTCAGGCGGACCGTTTCAGCAACGCGCTGTACGGACTCGCCGACCTCGCTCGTGACGAGGGCGGGCTGGTGGGAGCGCTCCGCTCGGAAGGCGCCGTGCGCGCCCTGGAGCGCGCCTGCCGAGCGCCCGGCGCGCAGCGTACGGCGCGTGAGGCGCGCGTATCCGACCTGCTCGCCGTGGCCGCCGGACTGGAACGCCAGCTGCGCCTCCTGTCGCTCGACTGGTACGGGGCCGACGGGGCCGACGGCCTCGGCTCGGTCGACCTCTGCCATGCCACGTCCGGGGGTGCCGCCGCCCTGCCGGGGCTGGTGGCGCGGCACTTCTTCGGGGTGCCGCTCGTGGTGACGGAGTACGGGGTGCGGCTACGGGCGCACTACTTGACCGCCGGTGCCGGTGCCGGCGCTGATGTCTCGGCAGCTTCGGCAGCTTCGGCAGCTTCGGCCGCCTCGGCCGCCTCGGTCGTCTCGTCCTCCCCGGGATCCGCCCCCGCCGTGCGGGCTCTGCTCGCCGTCTTCCACGGACGGCTCGCCACCGAGGCGTACCGGCAGGCGGCGTGCGTCACGGCCGGGAACGCGCACGTCCGCCGGTGGCAGGAGCGGTGCGGCGCCGACCGCGCCAAGCTGCGCACCGTCTACCCGGGCATGGAGGCCGCCCGATTCGCCGAGGTGGGCGACACCCCGGACACCGCCGATCCACGCACGTTGGTCTGGGTCGGCCGGGTGGAACCGGCCAAGGACCTGGTGTCCCTGCTGCACGCCTTCGCGGAGATCCGCAAGGAGGAGTCCGGGACCCGGCTGCGGATCATCGGCGGGCCGAGCGGGGACGAGGGGCAGGCGTACCTCGGCCACTGCCGGATGCTGGCCGCGCAGCTCTTCCCCGACGAGGCGGACGGGCCGCACTCCGTCGGCGACAACCCCGTGTCCTTCGAGGAGATCGACACCCCGGAGGTGCCCGGCCTCGCGGAGGCGTACGCGGGGGGTGCCGTCGTGGTCCTGTCCAGCGTCGTCGAGGGCTTCCCGGTGGGCTTGGTCGAGGCCATGTTCTGCGGGCGCGCGACCGTGTCGACGGACGTCGGCGCGGTGGTCGAGGTCATCGGCGGCACGGGGCTGGTCGTGCCGCCGCGCAACCCGCGGGCGCTCGCGGAGGCCTGTGTGGCGCTGTTGCGCGATCCCGAGCGCCGTGCGCGCCTGGGCGCGGCCGCCCGCGCACGCGCCCTCGAACTCTTCACGGTCGAGCAGAACGTCGCGGCCTTCCACGGCATCTACCTGGAGACCGTCTCCCGCAGCCCGGTCCACCGGGTCGTCCTCGACGAGGCCGGCGAGCCCCGGCCGTTCGCCGTCCCGGCGGAGGCGTGGCTGCCGGACCGGTGGACCGGCCTGGGCGGGCCGGCCACCGCTTCGCGCGGGAACGGCGGGGCGGCGGGAGCGCCGGTACGGGCCGTGCCGCCGGCCGTTGTGACGAAGGGGGCGCGATGAGCGGCCTGGGTGAACTGGACCGGCCCGGCCCACCGGAGGGCTCCGGGGCGTGGGACGAGCGGTCGGAAGGGTGGCTCTCGGGGGACGGGGACGAGGACGATGCGGGGGAGAGCCGTGAGAAGGGGAGCGGTTCCTCCCTTCCGGACAGGGCCTCGGACGCGCCTTCCCCCACCCGGCCCGCCCCGGTTGCCGCACCCTCTCGCAAGCCCCTCACCGCCCGCCGAGGCGCCGCAGACCCGGTGAAGGGCCTGATGCACCGCCACCGCGAACTGTGTGAGCGGGCCGTCGACCCCCTGGAGATCGCGGCCGCCCTGGAGGCCCACGGCGTCACCGACCGGACCGCCGCCCGGTTCCGGCACCGGAACGTCTTCTCCCTCGCGGAGGAGATGTACGCCCGCGTCCCCCGCGACGGCGACACGCCCCCGCGCCCGGCGGCGCCCGACGTGATCCCCCGGGCGCGCGCGGACTGGGCGCTGCTCACGCTGCTGCCGGGTGCCCTGTGCGCCGGGACCGTCGTGGGACTGCGCCTCACCGAGGGCCAGACGCGCCTGTTCGTGGTGATCGCGGGCATCCTCGCCGTGGTCCTCGCCCTGCGCGCGGCCCTCCGCCGGGGGCCGCTGAGTCCGCACGGCCGGACCCGCGCGGGACGGCACCGGACCGGTGGCCGGACCTGCTGGCTCCTCGCCTACGCGGCCCTCGGCGACGGTGTCCTGCGCGCCGCCGTCGCCGGCGGCCCCGACGGCGTGCCCACCGGGGTCGGCGACGGCTCGTGGCCCCTTGCCACCGCCCCCCTGGTCGCCCTCGCGCTGGCCTGCGCCCCCGCCGCCTGGAGCGCGCACCTGTTCGCCGTCCGCGCCCTGCGCAGGCTCGACAGCAGCCGCGGCCTGGAGGAGTTCGCGGCCTCCGTGCAGCCGCTGCTGCTCGGCACGTTCCTGCTGTTCCTGGGTGCGCTCGCGGCACTGACCGGCCTGTGCGCGGCGGCCCTCGGTGAACCCGCCGGGCATGCCCAGACCCTCACCCTGGGCGCGCTCCTCTTCCTCGCCCGTCTCCTGACCGTGCACGGCTTCACCCACGCCCCGGCACTCGTCCTCGGGGCCGCCGGCGGCGCCGAGGCGGTCGCCCTGGCCACCGTCTTCGCGGGCCGGCTGCCCGGCTGCGGCTTCCTGGCCACCCCCGTCGACGCCCTCCTGGCCGCCTGCGGCCCGGCGGGCGTCCCCGCCCTCTGCTGCGGGGCTGCGGCCCTGACCCTGCTGGTCCACGCGGCCCGCACACTCACCAGGGCCTCCGCCCACGCACGTACGGACCAGCCGTGCTGACGCGCAGCCACCCGACCGCGCTCCGGCAGCCGTCCGTCCCACGACCACCGCGCGCAGCGCCACCCCCACCGTGCACGGACCGCACGACGCATGCGCTCCTCCACCCACGCACAATCCCCGAAGGAGAAACGAGATGACCACCTCCCGATCCGGAGCGACCGGGGCCACCGGGGCACCCGCGGTCGCAGGAGCCGTCGCGGTCGCAGGAGCAGTCGGAGCAGTCGGAGCGCACACCCCGGGAGCCGCACGATGAGGGTCCTGCTGATCGGAGCCAACGGCTACATCGGCCGCTTCGTCGCCGACCGTCTGCTCGCCGACCCGGCCGTCCAGCTCACCGCGCTCGGCCGCGGCGACGACGCCGACGTCCGGTTCGACCTCGCGACCGGCAGCCCCGGCGCGCTGACCCGCTTCCTCGACGCGGTCCATCCCCAGGTCGTCGTCAACTGCGCGGGCGCCACCCGCGGCGGCGCCCGCGAACTGACCCGGCACAACACCGTCGCCGTCGCCACCGTCTGCGAGGCCCTGCGCCGCAGCGGCTGCGGCGCCCGTCTCGTACAGATCGGCTGCGGCGCCGAGTACGGCCCGAGCCAGCCCGGTTCCTCCACGGCCGAGGACGCCGTCCCGCGTCCCGGCGGCCCGTACGGCGTCAGCAAGCTCGCCGCGACGGAACTGGTCCTCGGCTCCGGCCTGGACGCCGTCGTGCTCCGGGTCTTCTCCCCGGCCGGCCCGGGCACCCCGGCCGGCTCCCCGCTCGGGCGGCTCGCCGAGGCCATGCGCCGCGCCATGCAGTCCGGTGACGGCGAGCTGAAGCTCGGCGGCCTGGGCGCCCAGCGCGACTTCGTCGACGTCCGCGACGTCGCCCGCGCCGTGCACGCCGCCTCGCTCTCCGCCGCACAGGGTGTCATCAACATCGGCTCCGGCCGCGCCGTCCGTCTGCGCGACGCCGCCGCGATCCTCGCGCGCGTTGCCGGATACGGCGGCGCCCTCCACGAACTCGACGGCCCGCCCGGCGCCCACCTCCGGCCGCCCATCGGCCATCCCCGCGTCGACTCCGACCACGCGGCCCCGGTCGCGTACCCGTACCCGGACGGGTGCGGCAGCTGGCAGCAGGCCGACGTGCGCACGGCACGGGACCGGCTCGGCTGGCGGCCGCGGATCAACCTGGAGGAGTCCCTCGCCGACATCTGGATGGAGGCGGCGTGTCGTATCTGACGGGCACCCCGGCGGGTACCGCGAGCGCCGGGACCACCGACGTCCGCACCGGTTTCGGCGTCCCCGGCTTCGCGCACCCCCTCGTCGCGCCGTCCGAATGGGGCGAGCTCACCCGCCCCGGCCGGCCCCTGCACTGGGTCGTCCTCGATGTCGCCGACGGGCCCGGGGCCCGCCCCGACCCCCACTGCCTGGAGGCCGTCGGCCGGCTCCGCAACGCGGGTGTCCGCGTCCTCGGCCATCTCGACCTCACCTACGGTGCCCGCGCCTTCGCCGAGGTGATCTCCGACGCGCAGCGGTTTCTCGACTGGTACCGGGTCGACGGCTTCCTGCTGGACCGCTGCCCGGCGGAGCGCACGGCCCTCCCCGAGATCCGCCGCGCCGCCGGCACGTTGCGGACGCTGCACAGCGCGCCCCACATCGTCCTCGGGCACGGCACCCACCCGTACCCCGGCTACGCCGAGAACGCCGACCAGCTCGTCACCTTCTCCGGGCCCTGGAGCGACTACCGCTGGTCGCAGGCGGCCGAGTGGACCGCCTCCTACCCGCCCGAGCGCTTCTGCCACCTGGTGCACGGGGTGCCCCGCGGTCACTTGGACGAGGCGCTGCGCATCGCCCGCTGGCAGGGGGCGGCGACGATCTGGTTCACCGACCGCACCGACCGCGGCGGTCTGCTCGACCCCTGGGAGACCCTGCCCGGCTACTGGGACGACATCGTCTCGCGGATCGGAACGGGTGTCTCGGAATGAAGATGGCCATGGCAGTGTTACTGGGAGAACAACTGTAGTGATTGACCGACCAACGGAGTCCCCGTGTCGTTGCCACCCCTGGTCGAGCCCGCCTCCGAGCTCACCGTAGACGAGGTCCGCAGGTACTCCCGCCACCTGATCATCCCCGACGTCGGGATGGACGGGCAGAAGCGGCTGAAGAACGCCAAGGTGCTGTGTGTCGGCGCCGGCGGCCTGGGCTCGCCGGCGCTGATGTACCTGGCCGCGGCGGGCGTGGGCACGCTCGGCATCGTGGAGTTCGACGAGGTCGACGAGTCGAACCTGCAGCGCCAGATCATCCACAGCCAGGCCGACATCGGCCGCTCCAAGGCCGAGTCCGCGCGTGACAGCGTCAAGGGCATCAACCCGTACGTGAACGTGATCCTTCACGAGGAGCGGCTCGAGGCCGACAACGTGATGGACATCTTCAGCCAGTACGACCTGATCGTGGACGGCACGGACAACTTCGCGACCCGCTACCTGGTCAACGACGCGTGCGTGCTGCTGAACAAGCCGTACGTGTGGGGTTCGATCTACCGCTTCGACGGCCAGGCCTCCGTCTTCTGGTCGGAGCACGGTCCCTGCTACCGCTGCCTCTACCCGGAGCCCCCGCCCCCCGGCATGGTGCCCTCCTGCGCCGAGGGCGGCGTCCTGGGCGTGCTGTGCGCGTCCATCGGCTCCATCCAGGTCACCGAGGCGATCAAGGTCCTCACCGGCACCGGCGAGCCGCTGGTCGGCCGGCTGATGATCTACGACGCCCTGGAGATGCAGTACCGCCAGGTGAAGGTCCGCAAGGACCCGAACTGCGCGGTCTGCGGCGAGAACCCGACCGTCACCGAGCTCATCGACTACGAGGCCTTCTGCGGCGTCGTTTCCGAGGAGGCGCAGGAGGCGGCCGCCGGCGCGACGATCACTCCCAAGCAGCTCAAGGAGTGGATCGACGACGGCGAGAACATCGAGATCATCGACGTCCGCGAGCCGAACGAGTACGAGATCGTCTCCATCCCGGGCGCCAGGCTGATCCCGAAGAACGAGTTCCTCCTCGGCACCGCTCTCGAGGGACTGCCCCAGGACAAGAAGATCGTCTTGCACTGCAAGACGGGTGTCCGCAGTGCGGAAGTCCTCGCGGTCCTGAAGTCCGCGGGCTTCGCGGACGCCGTCCACGTCGGCGGCGGTGTGATCGGCTGGGTCAACCAGATCGAGCCGAGCAAGCCGGTCTACTGAGCCGACCTGCCTGACCGGACGGCGGGGGTCTCGCGCACCACGGGTGCCCGAGGCCCCCGCCGTCGTCATGAGCAGACCGTGCCGTCCTTCGGCACCGTGCCGTTCAGCAGGTAGCCGTCCACCGCCGAGTCGACGCAGTCGCTCCCGCTGCCGTAGGCACCGTGCCCCTCGCCCTTCCAGGTGACCAGCACACCGACGCCCTTCCCCAGCTCGTCGGCCATCTTCCGCGCCCCCTCGTACGGCGTGGCCGGGTCCCCGGTGTTGCCGACCAGCAGGATCGGCGCCGCGCCCGCCGCGCTCACCTCCGGGGTGTCGAACTGCCCGGCCACCGGCCAGTCGTGGCACCAGCCGGCCGTGTCCCAGCCCAGGAAGGTGCCGAACACGGGCGAGATCTCCTCGAACTCCGGCAGCAGTTTCTTCGTCTGGTCCAGCGTCGGCCGCTGCTTCTCGTCCAAGCAGGATATGACCCGCTGTGAATGGGTCGTCGTGCCGTAGTTCCCCGAGGGGTCCCGCTCGTTGTAGGCGTCGGCGAGCGTCAGCAACTCGGAGCCGTCCCCCTGCTCGGCCGACTCCAGGGCGCTGGTCAGGGTGGGCCAGCTCTCCTGGCTGTACAGCGGCAGGACGATGCCGGTGACCGCCAGGGTCTGCGTCAGCTCGCGCCCGGACGACGTCGGCAGGGGCTTGCTGTCGATCCGCTTCAGCAGGTCCGCGATCTTCGCGCTGCCCTGCTCGGGGTCCTGGCCGGTCGACTTCAGGTAGTTGTCGAGAGCCAGCTGGAAGCCCCGCGCCTGGTTCTTCGCGTGGCCCACCGAGTCGGCGCTCGGGTCGACCACCGCGTCCAGGATCAGCCGCCCCACGTTCTTCGGGAACAGGTGGGCGTACACGCCGCCCAGTTCGGTGCCGTACGAGATGCCGAAGTAGTGCAATTTCGTGTCGCCGAGGACCTGGCGCATCAGGTCCATGTCGCGGGCGGTGTCGGTGGTCGAGACGTGGGCCAGCAGCGAGCCGGCGGCCTTCTCGCAGCCCTTGCCGAAGTCGGCGGCGTCGGCGAGGTAGGCCCGCTCCTCGGCCGCGGTGTCCGGCGTGGAGTCGACCGACTCGGCGGCCTGGATCCTCTTGTCGCTGCGGCACCGGATGCCCTCGCTGGCGCCCACCCCGCGCGGGTCCCAGCTGACCAGGTCGTAGCGCTCGCGCAGCGAGGAGACCGTGGAGCCGTAGGCCGGCAGGGTCGACACGCCCGAGCCACCCGGGCCGCCGAAGTTGAACAGCAGGGAGCCGATCCGCTTGCTCCCGGAGCCACTGGCCTTGGCGCGGACCAGTGCGAGGTCGATCGTGTCGCCGTCCGGCTTCGACCAGTCCAGCGGCGCCTTCACCGTCGCGCACTGCCACTCGCTGCTCGGCGCGGGGGCGTCCGAGCTGCCCCCGCAACGCCCCCAGTCGGGCTTCTGTCCGGCCAGTGAGGCGGGCAGGGCCGCCGTCGCGCCCGTCGTCCCGGACGAGCCGGCCGACGGCCGCGCGTCCTTCGTACTCCCCTTGCCGTCACCGCCCCCGTCCGACGTGCCGCTGCTGCAGCCCGCCACCAGCAGCGCGGCAGCGGCGCTCAGCGCCGTCCACCGTACGAATCGCGCCATGGGTACTCCCCCCTTGCGGGACCGTCCGCACCGGGCGGCGGACGGCTGTCAGGCCATAGTAGGCCGATCACCCCGCAGCCGTCGGAGCCTGTGGATAACCCTCTGACCTGGAAGTTTGCCCGTGGGCTGGGATGAGGCCGGAGGCAGGTGCCATCTCTGCGCCTCAGGGACAGACCGTCCCGGTGGTGGGCACCTTCCCGTCCAGCAGGTAGCCGTTCACCGCCGCCCGGACGCATGTGTTCTTGCTGTGGTACGCGCCATGCCCCTGCCCCCGGTACGTCAACTCGATCCCGACGCCCTTGCCCAGCGCGGCCGCCATCCTGCGCGCCCCCTCGTACGGGGTGGCCGGGTCCCCGGTGTTGCCGACCACGAGGATCGGCGCCGCACCCGGTGCCGACACGTCCGGATGATCGGCGGCGCCCGGCACCGGCCAGTCGGTGCAGCCGAGCATGCCCCAGGCCAGGAAGTCCCCGAACAGGCGGGAGGCGGCCCGGAACGCGGGCAGCCTCCTCTCGACGTGGTCGACGGAGTAACGCGCCTTGTCGTCCGCGCAGTTGATGGAGATGTTGGCCGCCGTGATGTTGCTGTACTCGCCGTTCTCCCGGCGGCCGTTCATCGAGTCGGACAGCAGCATCAGGATCCTGCCGTCGCCGGCGTAGGCCTGCTCCAGACCCTCGGTGAGGTACTCCCAGAAGTCCTCCGAGTACAGCGCCTGGGCGATGCCGTTGGTCGCGGCGCTCTGCGTCAGCTCGCGGGGGAAGATGCCCGGGATCGGCTTGCGGTCGAGGTCCTCGAGCAGCCGGGCGATCCGGTCCGTCACGTCCTGGGCGGTGTCCCCGACGGGGCAGTCCTCGGTCTTCGACGTGCAGTCCTCGGCGAAGTTCTCGAGCGCGAGCTGGAAGCCCCTGGCCTGCCCGAGCGAGCCCTGCTCCGGCGTCTGTGTGGGGTCGACGACCGCGTCGAAGACGGCACGCCCGACGTTCTCGGGGAACAGGTGGGCGTAGACGCCGCCCAGTTCGGTGCCGTACGAGATGCCGAAGTAGTGCAGCTTCCGGTCGCCGAGGACCTGGCGCATCAGATCCATGTCGCGGGCCGCGTCGGTGGTGCGCACGTGCGGCAGGATCTTCTCGGAGTTCTCCTCGCAGGCCTCGTTGAACTCCTTGGTGTTCTCCAGGAGCGTCGTGCGCTCGACCGTGTCGTCGGGCGTCATGTCCTGCTGGAAGTAGGCGTCGAGCTGCTGGTCGTTCCGGCAGCGGACGGGGGCACTGCGGCCGACCCCGCGCGGGTCGAAGCTCACCAGGTCGTAGCGGGTGCGCAGGGCCGCGTACTCCTCGCCGAAGGCGGGCAGCGTGGTGACGCCGGAGCCGCCCGGGCCGCCGAAGTTGAACAGCAGCGAGCCGATCCGTCTGCTCTCGTCGCCGCTCGCCTCCGCCCGGATCAGGGCGATGCCGATCGTGTCGCCCCGGGGATCGTCCCAGTCCAGGGGCGCCTTCATGGTGGCGCACTGCCACTCGTCGCCGTTCGCCAAGGGGGACGGCGCGCTGCCGCCACCCTCCGCCTGGGACGGGGTGGGGCAGTCCTTCCACTCCAGCTCCTGTGCCGTCAGATCCTCGTCCGTGGAGTCGTCGCCGCAGCCGGCGACCAGGCAGGACAGCAGGACGGCGGTGCCGGCCAGGGCGGCCGCGCGCAGGCGGGAGGGGTTCGGCATGGTCCCATCGTGGGGTCGTGCCGCGCCCCGCGCGCGGGGCGCGCTCCGTACGAGGTACGGCCGCTCTCGGTGACTCCGGCTCGTGGCTCCCCAGCGGGAGGAGGTACGGCCGCTCTCGTGCCTCTCGTGCCTCTGGTGCCTGCTGTCGTGGCGACGGGCGACGGGCGACGGGCGACGGGCGATGAGGCATGGCCGCCTCGGCGCCTCCGGTCGGTGACTCCACAGGGCGACTCCAGCGCGCGAGGGTGTGTCGCCGCCGTGGTGCCGCTGTCGTGGCTCTAGAGGGCGCCCTTGCGCGTCAGGTGGTTGAAGGCCAGCCAGCCCGGCAGCACCGGCAGCCACAGCGTCAGCAACCGGTACAGCAGCACCGCGGGAGCGGCGACCTCCTTGGGGAGGCCGACGGCGATCAGGCCGACCGTCAGGGTCGCCTCGACCGCGCCGACGCCGCCCGGCGTGGGAGCGGCGGAGCCGAGCGCGTTGCCGGCGAGGAAGACGACGGCGACGCTGGCGATGCTGATCGACGTCGTCTCGTCGCCGAACGCGCGGATCGACGCGTCCAGGCACATCACGAAGCAGGCGGTCAGCAGCAGCATGCCGCCGATGCCGGTGACCAGCTTCTGCGGCCGCTGGAGCACGTCCAGCATGCGCGGCACGACACCCGCGAAGAGCGACCTCACGCGCGTGACGACGAATTTCCGCAGGAACGGCACCGAGGTCACGACGAGCACGAGCACGGCCACCGTCAGCAGACCCGCGATGACCGTGCGGGACGGCGACAGCGACGGCGTCTTCTCGATGCCGGTCAGATAACCGAAGGACAGCAGCATCAGGATGTGGCAGCCGAGCCCGAACAGCTGCGAGGCGCCGACGCTCGCCACCGCGAGACCCGGCCGCACCCCGGCGCGCTGCAGGAAACGGGTGTTGAGGGCGACGCCGCCGACCGCGGCCGGGGCCACGATCTTCACGAACGACCCGGCGACCTGCGCCGCCACGGTCCGCAGGAAGGGCACGCGTTCCGGCACGAACCCGAGCAGGCTCATCGCCGCGGCGACGTAGCTCAGCGCGGAGAACAGCACGGCCGCGGCGACCCAGCCCCACTCGGCGTTGGCGATGAGCGGGCCGAACTCGATGTGGGTGAGCTGCGTCAGCAGGAAGTACGCGCCGATGGCGCCGGCGATGAAGCTGATCAGGGTGCGCGGCCGCACCCGTTCCAGCCGGGCCGGCTCGACCGGCGCCTGGGGCCGGATCCGCAGCACCTCGTGCCGGATCTGCGTCAGCAGATCCTCCTCGCGGGCTTCCTCCAGCGCCTCGTCGATGGCGCGCTTCTCGGCCCGCGCCTCCGCGCGTTCGGCCTTCTTGCCTGGCTTGTCGAGGGCCGGCTCCGTGTCGGGTCCGGCTGCCTCGTGGCGAACCTGTTTGGCCTGCCGGGACGCCTCCAGCACCGCCTCGCGCTCGCGTTCGGCCCGCTCCCGGGCCAGTTTGCGCAGCGTCGCGCGCGTGGAGCGACTGAGCGCGATGGGCTGGAGCATCGGCAGACAGTCCGCCACGGCGTCGGGGCCGAGCACGCTCACCGCCGAGGCGACCGCGCGCTCGGCACCCACCCGCAGGCCGAGCGTCACGAGCAGCTGGGAGGTGTCCATGCGCAGCAACAGGTCACCGGCCGCGATCTCGCCGACGCGTAGGTCGGTGAGGATCACCATGCCGGAACGATCCACCAGAATCGCGTCACCCACCAGCCTGCGGTGCGCGATGCGCCGTGACTGCAGGGCGCGCACCTGGTGCCAGGTGTCCCGCAGCAGCTCGTCGGTGATCTCCTCGTCCGCAAGCGAGTCCAGGGTGCGGCCGCCGGTGTGCTCGTAGACAAGCATCACGGCGTCGGGGCCGAGCTCGGAGGTCGCGATCAGCTTGGGCGCGTTGGCGCCGGCCGCGATGGCCGCGTAGGCCAGCAGCGCCTCCTGCTCCAGCGCCTGGCGCAGCGACTGCAGGCTGCTGCGGGTGGCGAAGCCGCGCAGGGTGAGGTTGCGCCACGCGCGGTAGAAGAAGCCCTGGGCCTGCTGTTCACGGTCGACCACCGTGACGTCCAGCGGTGGACCGTCCTCCAGGGTGACGAAGTAGCGCCGGCCCCGGTCACCGGTCTCCGCCGTGTCCGGGACCTCCTCGCGCGCGGCGCTCACCGGCCGGAAGCCGACGTGCCGCAGGCCGGCCATGAGCGTCCGCCCGGTGGGACGGACGTTGGGCGAGCCGACGGCGTACAGCGTCCCGTAGGCCACCATCCAGCCCATCAGGACCGTCAGGATGATCGAGAAGGGTGTCGTGTAGCCGGTGACGAGCATCGAGAACGCGTCGAGGAGCAGCACGATCCACAGCACCGCGCGCCAGCGCGGCCGGCGCGACATGCCCACGGCGGTCATGTACGCGATGACCGGCGCGAGGTAGCCGTGCACGGGGTCGGTGAGGGCGTGCACGTCGCCGGGGGAGGGCTGGGTGAGCGCCTCCTGGATCGAGTCCGGGGCGGCCTTGGCCACCCACAGGTCGGTGGCGAGGGTCACGCCGTGTGCGAGGACCGCCGCGAGGACGCCGTCGGCGATGCGCAGCCCGTCCCGCTTGATCAGCCGCTCGATGGCGAAAGCCACCGGCACCAGCAGGATCGCGATGCTGGACGCCAGTCCCGCGATCTTGATGAGAAGGTCGGGCGCCTGTCCGGTGCCCTTGTTGATGTCCTGTTCCAGGCCCGAGGTCGTTCCGTGCGCAAACGCGGCGATGCCGAGCAGGACGACGACGCCGAGCACGCCCACCAGCAGCCGCATCAGGTCGGACGGGCGGTGCACGCGCGCGGGGAGGAGCGGTTCGTCGCCCTCGACCTCGTCGATGTGCGTCACCTCGACGAGCTCCGACTCCTGTTCCGCCGCGTCGGCGGTGTCCGGGCGCGACGCAGCGTCAGAGGTGCCCTCCGCGTCCTCAGGATGCACACCCTGCTGCTTCATCGTCTCTTCTTGATCTCGTATCACCGGTCACCGCCCGCACGATGGTGGCATGCCCCACCGACACACGGGGGCATCAGGGTGCAAACGCGGGGCGCACAGTCTGCCCGATGCGTCGTCGGGGGGCGAGGCTCACGCACGGTCCCGGGCCCGTCGCATTGTCGGTGGGGTGGGGCAGGATGGGGCGGATGAGCGAGCAGAGCCTTCCGGACGACGCCCGCCCGGAGTACCCCGGCGCGCTGCCGGAGTACGCCGAGCGGGTCCTCGACGTCGCCGAGCTGATCCCGTCCGGGCGGGTCATGACGTACGGGGACGTCGCCGAATGGCTCGGGGAGGGAGGCCCCCGGCAGGTCGGCCGGGTGATGGCCCTCTACGGGGGAGCCGTCCCCTGGTGGCGCGTGGTGCGCGCCGACGGGGTGCTGCTGCCGGGCCACGAGCTGCGGGCCCTCGACCACTACCGCGCCGAGGGCACGCCCCTGAAGGAGGCGAGCAGGGCCGCCGAGGGCCATCTGCCGCGCCTGGACATCAGACGCGCGCGATGGGACGGCGGCGGACGCGCGGAGGGTCACACCTGACAGCTTCCGCCATCGGACCCGCCCAGCGGGAACCTGTGGCCCGTACGGGGGAAAAGGGGCACGTTCGTGACATGGCGTACGTTCGAGGGGCGAGGGGCATGCGTGGCCGGCGGGTCGCAGGGGACCTGAGGGAAGAATCGGAAGCCGTCCTTCCGGACTTCCCGTCGGCGTAGCGTCGCCGTCACGCGTCTCCCTCATCCCCCGACCACCGCCCGCCATGAGCGGCCGTCCGCCAACCAGCACACCCACCAGGACCGGCGAACCACGTGAGCTCCTCTTCCTCCACCAGGCGCCTGCCGCCCCCGCAGGGACGGCAGGGGAGCCGTGGCGCTTACCGGCTGGTACGTACCCCGCCGCAGCGGGTGGATCCCCCTCGTCTGGACGCCGCGCAGCGCTCCGTGGTTGACCACGCCACCGGCCCGCTGCTCGTCCTCGCAGGTCCGGGCACCGGAAAGACCACCACGCTCGTCGAGTCCGTGGCCGCCCGGATCGCCCGCGGCGCCGACCCCGCGCGCATCCTGGTGCTGACGTTCAGCCGCAAGGCCGCCGTCGAGCTGCGCGACCGGATGGCGCTGCGCATGGGCGCCGCCCGCGCGCCCCAGGCGACCACCTTCCACTCGTACTGCTACGCCCTGGTCCGCGCCCACCAGGACAGCGACCTCTTCGTCGAACCACTGCGACTGCTGTCCGGACCCGAACAGGACGTGACCGTCCGCGACCTGCTCGCCGGTCAGCTCGACCTGCAACGGCTCGGCCTCGCGCACGTCCGCTGGCCGGACGACCTGCGCGCCTGCCTCACCACGCGCGGCTTCGCCGACGAGGTCCGCGCGGTGCTCGCCCGCAGCCGCGAACTGGGCCTGGACCCGCAAGCCCTGGACGCCTTCGCCCGCCGCATCGGCCGGCCCGACTGGCGCGCCGCGGCCTCCTTCCTCGCCGAGTACCTCGACGTCCTCGACCTGCACGGCGTGATCGACTACGCGGAACTCGTCCATCGCGCGGTCCTCCTCGCGCGCCGCCCCGAGGCCGCCGAGCGGCTCGCGGCGCAGTACGACGCCGTGTACGTCGACGAGTACCAGGACACCGACCCGGCCCAGGTACGGCTGCTGCACGCCCTGGCCGGCGGCGGCCGCACCCTGGTCGCCCTCGGCGACCCCGACCAGTCGATCTACGCCTTCCGGGGCGCCGACGTGAACGGCATCCTGGAGTTCCCGCGCGCCTTCCCGCGCCCCGACGGCCGCCCGGCCCCCGTCGAGGTCCTGCGGACCTCCCGCCGCTCCCGTGCCGCCCTGCTGGCCGCCACGCGGCTGCTCACCCAGCGCATGCCGCTGACCCGCCTGCCGGCCGAGAAGGTCCGCGCCCACCGCGACCTCGCCCCGGTGCGCGACGGCGGGCGCGTCGAGGCCTACACGTACCCGACGCCCGGCACCGAGCTGGACAACATCGCCGACATCCTCCGCCGGGCGCACCTGGAGGACGGCGTTCCCTGGCGTGAGATGGCCGTCCTGGTGCGCGCCGGCTCCCGCACCATCCCGACGGTCCGCCGCGCCCTCACCGCCGCCGGCGTCCCCCTCGACATCGACGGCGACGACCTCCCCCTGCGCCACGAACCGGCGGTGGCACCCCTGCTGACGGCCCTCCGGGCGGTGGCCACGGCGGAGGCGGCGGTGCGGCCGGAGGAAGCGGCGGTGCGGCCGCCGGAAGCGGCGTTGCGGCCGGAGGCCGACGGCGAGGCGGCTGACGCCCCTGCGGAGGAGCACGCCGGTGCCGCTGCCGACGCAGACGGCGGTGTCCTTGCTGACGCAGACGCCGGATCCGCTGTTGCCGTGGGGGACGAGGGGCCCGGCCCCGTTGGCGCGGAGGACGAGGAGCCCGGTCCCGTTGACGTGGGGGATGCGGCCTCCGCTCCCGCCGTCGCGGGAGACGACGAGCCCGGTCCCGCCGTCGCGGGCGGCCAGGACTCCGCCCCCGTCGTCGCGGAGGACGAAACTTCCGCTCCCGCCGTCGCGGGGGACGACGAGCCCGGTCCCGCCGTCGCGGGCGGCCAGGACTCCGCGCCCGCCGTCGCGGGCCCTTGCTGGCTGGACACGGAAACCGCTCTCACGCTCCTCGCCTCGCCCCTCGCCGGCATGGACGCCGCCGATCTGCGCCGTCTGGGACGCGCCCTGCGCGAGGAGGAGCGGGCCGCGGGCAACCCGCTCCCGCCCCCGTCCGACGAACTGCTCGCTCGGGCACTGGCCGAACCGGAACGCCTGGTCACGCACGACCCGGCGTACGCGCGCGGTGCCCAGCGTCTCGGCGCGCTGCTGCGCAAGGCCCGTGAGCGGCTCGCGGGCGGCGGTACGGCCGAGGAGGCGCTGTGGGACCTGTGGGAGGGCACGCCCTGGCCCGCGCGCCTGGAGCGGGCCGCCCGGCGCGGCGGCGCGGCCGGCCGCAACGCCGACCGCGACCTCGACGCCGTGTGCGCGCTGTTCGCCACCGCCGCGCGCGCGGAGGAGCGCACCGGTGGCCGGGGAGCCCTGAACTTCCTGGCCGAGATCGAGGCCGAGGACATAGCCGCCGACACCCTCACCCGGCGCGCCGTGCGCCCCGACGCCGTACGCCTGATGACCGCGCACCGCGCCAAGGGCCTGGAGTGGAGCCTCGTGGTCGTGGCCGGCGTTCAGGAAGGGCTGTGGCCGGACCTCCGCCGCCGCGGCTCCCTCCTCGAGGCCGACCGCATCGGCCGCGACGGACTCGCCGAGCCGCTCACCCCGGGCGCCCTGCTGGCCGAGGAGCGCCGCCTGTTCTACGTGGCCGCGACGCGCGCGCGCGACCGTCTCGTCGTCACGGCGGTGAAGGCGCCCGCCGACGACGGCGACCAGCCCTCCCGGTTCCTGACCGAACTCGGCGTCGAACCCAGGGACGTCACCGGCCGCCCGCGACGCCCCCTGTCGGTGGCGGCGCTCGTCGCGGAACTGCGCGCCACGACGGTCGACCCGCGCGCGTCCGCCCCGCTCCGGGAGGCCGCGGCGCGCCGCCTCGCCCGCCTCGCCGCCCTCGCCGACGAGGACGGCCGGCCGCTGGTGCCGTCGGCGCATCCGTACCGCTGGTGGGGCATGTACGAGCCGACCGAGAGCAAGGTGCCGCTGCGCGACCGCGACCAGCCCGTCGTGCTCTCCGGCAGCGCCCTGGACCAGCTCGCCAACACCTGTGCCCTGCAGTGGTTCCTGGGCCGCGAGGTGAAGGCCGACGCGCCCGCCACCGCTGCCCAGGGCTTCGGCAACGTCGTGCACGTCCTCGCCGACGAGGTCGCCTCCGGGCACACCCCCGCCGACCTCGACGTCCTCATGGAGCGCCTCGACTCCGTGTGGAACGCGCTCGCCTTCGACGCGCCCTGGAAGTCGGCGCAGGAGAAGGAGCACGCGCGCGTGGCGCTCGAACGCTTCCTGAAGTGGCACGTCATGGACCGCACCGGGCGCACCTCCGTCGCCAGCGAGCACGACTTCGACGTCACCCTCGAAGCGGGCGACTACGAGGTGCGCATCCGCGGCCAGATGGACCGCGTCGAGGCGGACGGCGACGGCCGCGCGTACGTCGTCGACTTCAAGACCGGCAAACAGGCGCCCACCGCGCGCGAGGTGGAGCGTCACCCGCAGCTCGCCGTCTACCAGCTCGCCGTCCGAGAGGGTGCCGTCGACGAGGTCTTCGACGGCGTGCGCCCCGAGCCGGGCGGCGCCGAACTCGTCCAGCTGCGGCAGGGCGCGGCAAAGCGGGACGGCGGCGAGAGCCTGCCCAAGGTGCAGGCGCAGCAGCCGCTGGAGGGGGAGTGGGTCGGCGAACTGCTCGCCACGGCGGCCGGCAAGGTCCTCGACGAGCGGTTCACGCCCACCGCCGGGCAGCACTGCACGCACTGCGCGTTCCGGGCGTCGTGCAGCGCGCGGCCGGAGGGGCGGCACGTCGTCGAGTGAGCGCCACCGTGTGTGACGGACCGCACCACACGCGCTGACCTGCGCTTCCTCCGGACCGGGCGGGTGATTCGGCATCGACTGTCAGTGACCGCCGCTAGCCTCTCCGACATGCCCGCCCGTATCACCGACCCCGAGCAGCTCAAAGAGCTCCTCGGTATCCCGTTCACCCCGGAGCAGACGGCCTGCATCACCGCGCCGCCCGCCCCGCAGGTGATCGTGGCCGGAGCCGGGTCGGGCAAGACGACGGTGATGGCCGCACGCGTGGTGTGGCTGGTCGGCACCGGCCAGGTCGCCCCCGAACAGGTCCTCGGCCTGACCTTCACCAACAAGGCCGCCGGAGAACTCGCCGAGCGCGTCCGCAAGGCCCTGATCAAGGCGGGCGTCACCGACCCCGACGCCATCGACCCGGACAACCCCCCGGGCGAGCCGGTGATCTCCACGTACCACGCCTTCGCGGGCCGCCTGCTGACCGACCACGGCCTGCGCATCGGCCTGGAGCCGACCTCCCGTCTGCTCGCCGACGCCACCCGTTACCAGCTCGCCGCGCGCGTGCTGCGCCAGGCACCCGGCCCCTACCCGGCGCTCACCCGCTCCTTCGCCGACCTCGTCAGCGACCTCCTCGTCCTCGACGCCGAGCTCGCCGAGCACCTGGTCCGCCCCGAGGACCTGCGCGCGTGGGACGCCGAACTGCTGCGCACCCTGGAGGGCGCCAAGCTCACCAACGCCGACCTGCGCAAGGTGCCCGAGACCGCCGCCGCCCGGCGCGAACTCGCCGACCTGGTGCTGCGCTACCGGGCCGCCAAACGCGAACGCGACCTGCTCGACTTCGGCGACCAGATCGCCCTCTCGGCGCAGCTCGCGGGGATCCCCGAGGTCGGCCGCGTCCTGCGCGACGAGTTCCGCGTGGTGCTGCTGGACGAGTACCAGGACACGTCGGTGGCCCAGCGCATCCTCCTCGCCGGTCTGTTCGGCGGCGGCACCGGCCACCCGGTGACGGCCGTCGGCGACCCCTGCCAGGCGATCTACGGCTGGCGCGGCGCCTCCGTCGCCAACCTCGACGACTTCCCCGAGCACTTCGCCCGCGCCGACGGCCGCCCCGCCACCCGTCAGGCGCTCAGCGAGAACCGCCGCAGCGGCGGCCGCCTCCTCGACCTCGCCAACGGTCTGGCCGAGCCGCTGCGCGCCATGCACGCGGGCGTGGAGGCCCTCCGCCCGGCGCCCGGCGCCGAACGCGACGGCGTGGTCCGCTGCGCCCTCCTGCCCACCCACGCCGAGGAGATCGACTGGATCGCCGACTCCATCACCCACCTGGTGGACACCGGCAAGGCGCCCGGCGAGATCGCCGTGCTGTGCCGGACGGCCACCGACTTCGCGGAGATCCAGGGCGCGCTGGTCGCCCGGGACGTCCCCGTCGAGGTGGTCGGCCTCTCCGGCCTGCTGCACCTGCCCGAGGTCGCCGATCTCGTCGCCGTCTGCGAGGTCCTCCAGGACCCCGGGGCGAACGCCTCGCTGGTCCGCCTGCTCACCGGCCCGCGCTGGCGCATCGGACCGCGTGACCTCGCTCTCCTGGGACGGCGGGCACGGCTGCTGGTGTCCCACGCGCGCGGGGACGACGCCGGCGACCCGGACCGGCGGCTCGCCGAGGCCGTCGAGGGGGTCGACCCGGCCGAGGTGATATCGCTCGCGGACGCCCTCGACACGTTCCTCGAGACCCCGCTGGACGGCGCCGGGGACGACGACGGGCTGCCCTTCTCCCCGGACGCGCGCGTGCGCTTCGCCCGCCTCGCGGCCGAACTGCGCGACCTGCGCCGCTCCCTGGCCGACCCGCTGATGGACGTCCTGCACCGCGTGCTGGCCGTCACCGGCCTCGAGGTGGAACTGTCGGCCTCCCCGCACGCCCTCGCCGCCCGCCGCCGCGAGACCCTGTCGAACTTCCTCGACATCGCCGCCTCCTTCGCCGCCAACGAGAACGAGGCGAGCCTGCTGGCCTTCCTCGGCTTCCTGCGCACCGCCGCCCAGTACGAGAAGGGCCTCGACAACGCCCTGCCCGGCGGCGAGAACACCGTCAAGGTGCTCACCGCGCACAAGTCCAAGGGCCTGGAGTGGGACGTCGTGGCCGTCCCGGGCCTGGTCACCGGCACCTTCCCGAGCGGCCAGGGCCGGGAGAAGTGGACCGCCCAGGCCAAGGTGCTGCCGCACGAACTGCGCGGCGACGCCGACACGCTCCCCGACATCGAGGCCTGGGACGCACGCGGCATGAAGGCCTTCCACGAGGCCATGAAGGACCACCAGCACACCGAGGAACTCCGCCTCGGCTACGTCACCTTCACCCGCCCCCGCTCCCTGCTCCTCGGCTCCGGCCACTGGTGGGGGCCCACCCAGAAGAAACCCCGAGGCCCCTCCGCCTTCCTCCAGGCCCTGTACGACCACTGCGCGGCCGGCCACGGCGAGATCGAGGCCTGGGCGGAGGAACCGGAGGAGGGCGCCGAGAACCCCGTCCTCCACCAGGTCGCCGCCGACCGGGTGTGGCCGCTGCCCCTGGACGACACCGCCCTCGCCCGCCGCCGCGCCGCCGCCGAGACCGTCCTCGCCCACCTGGACGAACTCGCCTCCCCCGAGGACGGCCACCCCGCCACCCCGCACGCCCCCGAGACCTACGCCGACCCGGACTGGCCCCCACCGCCGGACGAGGACGAGCCTTTCCCCGACGAGCCGCCTTACGAGCCCTCCCCGTATGACGAGCCGCCGTACAGCGACCCTTCGCACGCCGAGCCGCCGTACGGGGACCCTTCGCGCGCCGAGCCGCCGTACCCGGACTCCGCCCATGACGAGCCGCCGTACGGAGAAGCCGCGTACGACGGGCCGCCTTACGGTGACACCGACCCCTTCGAGGACCACGCGCCCACGGCCGCCTTCCCGGCCGAAGCCCCCACCGACCGGGACGAGCGGACCCCCACCCGCCCGACCGTCCCGCACCAGGCCAGGGCCCCCGAGCCCCCCGCCGCGCGCCCCCGTCCGCCCGAGCCGCGGCGCAGCCCCCTCACCCCCGAGGAGGCCCGGACCATCGCCTCCTGGGACCGCGACCTCGACGCGCTGACCGGAGAACTCCTGCGGGCCCGGCAGCACCTCACCGACGTCCCCCTGCCGACGACGCTGACCGCGTCGCAACTGCTGCGCCTGGCCGCCGACCCCGACGGATTCGCGCAGGAACTCGCGCGCCCCATGCCGCGTCCCCCACAGCGGGCCGCGCGGCGGGGCACGCGCTTCCACGCGTGGGTGGAGGCCCGCTTCGAGGAATTGACCCTTCCGCTGCTGGAGCCGGAGGAACTCCCCGGGCAGGACGTGGAGATCGCCGACGAACACGACCTGGAGGCCCTCAAAGAGGCCTTCGAGCGCACCGAGTACGCCCGCCGCACGCCCTACCGCGTCGAGGCCCCCTTCCAGCTCACCCTCGCCGGCCGCGTCGTACGGGGCCGTATCGACGCCGTCTACAAGGACGGCGACGGTGAGACGGCGACGTACGAGATCGTCGACTGGAAGACCAACCGGGGCCGCACCGCCGACCCGCTCCAGCTCGCGCTGTACCGGCTCGCCTGGGCCGAGCAGCGGGGCGTACCCGTGGAATCCGTCACAGCGGCGTTCCTGTACGTCCGCACCGGTGAGGTCGTGCGGCCCGGCGGCCTGCCGGATCGCGCCGCGCTGGAGCGCCTGTTGACGCAGGAGGAGACGTCCGCGGACGGTCTCTGGGCACCGGCCGGGCCGGAGGAACCCGCGGAAGGACCCGGCGAGGATGTCGCCACGGGCCGATAGGCTCGTGACCATGAGCCATCCCGTTGACAGTGTGGTCAGCGCCGTCCGCACGTACGTCGAGCGCCACCGCGCCGTCTTCCTCGACGACCTCGCCGAGTGGCTGCGCATCCCGTCGGTGTCGGCCCGGCCCGACCACGCGGCCGACGTACGCCGCAGCGCGGACTGGCTCGCCGCCAAGCTCAAGGAGACCGGCTTCCCGACCGCCGAGGTCTGGCAGACCCCCGGCGCACCCGCCGTCTACGCCGAGTGGCCGTCCGAGGACCCCGAGGCACCCACCGTCCTGGTCTACGGCCACCACGACGTGCAGCCCGCCGCCCTCGAGGACGGCTGGGACAGCGACCCCTTCGAGCCCGTGGTCCGCGAGAACCGCCTCTACGCGCGCGGGGCGGCCGACGACAAGGGCCAGGTGTTCTTCCACACCCTCGGCGTGCGCGCCCACCTCGCCGCGACCGGCCGCACCACCCCCGCCGTCACCCTCAAGCTGCTGATCGAGGGCGAGGAGGAATCGAGCTCCCCGCACTTCCGCGCCCTGGTCGAGGAGCACGCCGAGCGGCTCGCCGCCGACGCCGTGATCGTGTCGGACACCGGCATGTGGTCCGAGGACACCCCCACCGTGTGCACCGGCATGCGCGGCCTCGCCGAGTGCGAGATCCGGCTGTACGGCCCCGACCAGGACATCCACTCCGGCTCCTTCGGCGGCGCGGTGCCCAACCCGGCCACCGCGGCCGCCCGTCTCGTCGCCGCCCTGCACGACGAGCACGCGCGCGTGGCCGTCCCCGGCTTCTACGACGGCATCGTCGAGCTCACCGACCGGGAGCGCGAGCTCTTCGCCGAACTGCCGTTCGACGAGGAGCGGTGGCTGCGCACCGCCAGGTCGCACGCCACCCACGGCGAGGCCGGACACACCACCCTGGAACGCGTCTGGGCCCGCCCCACCGCGGAGGTCAACGGCATCGGCGGCGGCTACCAGGGCCCCGGCAGCAAGACGATCATCCCGTCCTCGGCCTTCGTGAAGCTGTCCTTCCGGCTCGTCGCCGGCCAGGACCCCGACCACATCGAGAAGGCCGTCCGCGCCTGGGCCGACGAGCGGGTGCCTGCCGGAATCCGGCACGAGATCACGTTCAGTCCGGCCACGCGCCCGTGCCTGACCCCGCTGGACCACCCCGCCCTGCAGTCCGTGGTCCGCGCCATGGGCCGCGCCTTCGAAGGCCCCGTCCGCTTCACCCGCGAGGGCGGCTCGGGCCCGGCAGCCGACCTCCAGGAAGTCCTCGGCGCCCCCGTGCTCTTCCTGGGCATCTCCGTCCCCTCGGACGGCTGGCACGCCCCGAACGAGAAGGTCGAGCTGGACCTCCTCCTCAAGGGCGTCGAGACCACCGCGTACCTCTGGGGCGACCTCGCGGAGACCTGGAGCCATGCGCCCTGACGACCCCGCTCGGTCCGGAGCGACACCGCGCGCGGGGCACACTGGACAGACCGCCCCGCACCGCGACACCGCACCCGACCCGGTCGCCCTCTGCCGCACGTCCCGCTGAACCGCCCGCCGAAACAACCGTTCCACCGGGGGAGTTGGAAGCACCCGTGACCACCTGGACCGACCAGAACGCCGACCGACCCATCTCACTCACCGCGCCGAGCGGCATCGACCGGGCCGCCCACCACCGGCTCGACGAGGCCTGGCTCGCCGCGGCGTGGAGCCACCCCACCACCCGCTGCTTCGTGGTCTCCGGCGGCCAGGTCCTCATCGACGAGACGGCGGACGGCCGCACCGAGCTCGTCATGACCCCCTCCTTCGAGGCCCCCCTGACCGAGGCGCACCGCTACTTCCTCGGCATCGACGAGGACGGCGTCAGCTACTTCGCCCTGCAGAAGGACGCCCTGCCCGGCCGTATCGACCAGTCCGCGCGCCCGGCGGGCCTGCGCGAGGCGGGCCTGCTGCTGTCGCCGCGCGACGCGGGCCTGATGGTGCACGCGGTCGGACTGGAGAACTGGCAGCGCACCCACCGCTTCTGCTCCCGCTGCGGCGAACGCACCGTCATCGCGGCGGCCGGCCACATCCGCCGCTGCCCCGCCTGCGGCGCCGAGCACTACCCGCGCACCGACCCCGCCGTGATCATGGCCGTCACGGACGAGGAGGACCGCATCCTCCTCGGCCGCCAGGTCCACTGGCCCGAAGGCCGCTTCTCGACGCTCGCCGGTTTCGTCGAGCCGGGCGAGTCCATCGAGCAGTCGGTGCGCCGCGAGGTCTTCGAGGAGGCCGGCATCAGCGTCGGCCAGGTCGAGTACGTCGCGAGCCAGCCGTGGCCCTTCCCGTCCAGCCTGATGCTGGGCTTCATGGCCCGCGCCACCTCCACCGACATCGACGTCGACGGGGACGAGATCCACGAGGCCCGCTGGTTCTCCCGCGACGAACTGAGCGCCGCGTTCGAGTCCGGCGAGGTCCTGCCGCCCTACGGCATCTCCATCGCGGCCCGCCTGATCGAGCTCTGGTACGGCAAGCCCCTGCCGACGCGCGGCTTCGTCTGAGCACGACGAAGGGGTGGCCGCCCCCGTCCGGGCCACCCCTTCGCCGGCTGTCCTACCGCCATCTCGGCGAGAGCGCCTGAAGTCCCGTGCCATCGATCCTTGGCCGTGTGCCACCGTCGTTCGAGTGGCGGCGGGCCACCCTGGCGAGGAGCGGAACGGGAACTGTGCCGGGTCGCCGACGCGGCCCTGGCCGACGGCCGGCGTGCCGCCGAGGCGGCGGTCGCCGCGCAGGCGGCCTGGGCCGCCACCCCGCCCCGTTCGCGGAGCGGCGGTTCCAACGGCGTTTCAGGGGTGAGAGGTGGCGACCTTGACCCCGAAGCCGATCAGGACGACACCTGTGATGCGATCCATGGTGCGTCGTACGGCAGGCTTCTCGAAGAAGGCGCGGGCCTTGGCCAGCACCAGCACGTAGCCGCCGAGCCAGACGAGCGTGAGGGCCGCGTGGATGAGGACCAGCAGGGTCATCCCCCCATGCGGCGAGAAGCCGGACGGCGCGAGCATGGGCAGGAGGCCGGTGTAGAAGACCGCGATCTTCGGGTTGAAAACGTTGCTGACCAGTCCCGTGCGCCACGGGTTGCCGGACGGAGACGGGGCGTTCACCTCCGAAGCCGCCGAATGGCTGCGCCGACTGTGCAGCAGGGCCTGGATACCCAGAAACCCGAGGTAGACGGCCCCGGCGAGCTTGACGATCGTGTAGGCGGTGGCGGACGCCGCCAGGACAGCGGCCAGGCCGACCACGGTCAGCACACCCCAGACGAGCAGTCCCGCCGCGATACCACCGACCGTGCGCAGACCGTCCTGCCAGCCGGACGCGATGGCTCGCTTCGTCACCACCGCCATGTCCGGGCCGGGAACCATGGTCAGGACAGCGAGCACACCCGTGGCCGCAAGGAGCTGGACAAGCATGGGCCCAGTCTCGCAGGACACCTGAGACGGGCGCACAGCGGCACGGACAGGTCCTCGCGCACGACCGTACGGGGGGCACGCCCGGCCGTTCACGCACGTTCGTGGGTCTGCACGATGTCGCATGAAGTACCCCGGCGAGGCGCCGCACAGGCGCGCGGCGGCATGTCCTGCCGGCGGGTGACTGGCCCTGCGCGGGGCTTCACGGGCCGGGATGCGGCTCGCTGCCCGCTTCCCCTACATACAGAGCGGCCCCCTCCGGTGACCTTGACCGGAGGGGGCGAGGCGCTGGGCAGCGTCAGACGGCGAGAGCCTGCTTCACCTGGGCAAGGCTCGGGTTCGTCATCACGACTTCGCCTCCACCGGTGGCGGGAACTATCCGAACCGTCGGGACCGTCTGGTTTCCGCCATTCGCCTTCTCCACGAACGCGGCCGACTCGGGGTCCTGCTCGATGTTGATCTCGGTGTACGCGATGCCCTCGCGGTCCAGCTGGCTCTTCAGCCGGCGGCAGTAGCCGCACCACGTGGTGCTGTACATCGTCACAGTGCCCTGCATCTCGCTCGCGCTCCTCTGGCAGCTCGGGGAAGTCGTCCAGGGGAGGAACGTCCGCGAACCGGCCGCCATTCCCGCCCGGGGTATCCGGCGGGTCGTGACGTCCGCCGCACGAGCGGGGCGACCGTGCCGCAGGGGCTGGACGTGACGCCCGCCGCATTAATACGACTGCGGGTGCCCGCCTGTGGACAACCGGCTCGCCCGTCTCCGGCGACCTGGCAGCATGGCTGTGTGACAGCAGCAACGCACTCCACCCTCTTCCCGCGGGTACCGGACACGGCCGACGCGGTGCTCGAAGGGCTCGACCCCGAGCAGCGCGAGGTGGCCACCGCCCTGCACGGTCCGGTGTGCGTGCTGGCGGGAGCCGGCACGGGCAAGACCCGGGCGATCACCCACCGCATCGCCTACGGCGTGCGCGCCGGCGTCCTGCAACCCTCCAGCGTGCTCGCCGTCACCTTCACCAACCGCGCCGCCGGCGAGATGCGCGGCCGACTGCGCCAGCTCGGCGCCCAGGGCGTCCAGGCCCGCACGTTCCACTCCGCGGCCCTGCGGCAGTTGCAGTACTTCTGGCCGAAAGCGATCGGTGGCTCCCTGCCCCGGATCGTGGACCGGAAGATCCAGCTCGTCGCCGACGCGGCGGCCGTCTGCCGCATCCGACTCGACCGGGGCGAGCTGCGGGACGCCGCCGCGGAGATCGAGTGGTCCAAGGTCACCCAGACCGTCCCCGCCGACTACCCCCTGGCCGCGGCCAAGGCCGGCCGCGAAGCCCCCCGCGACCCCGCCGAGATCGCCCAGCTCTACTCCGCCTACGAAGACCTCAAGCGCGAGCGGGCCGTCATCGACTTCGAGGACGTCCTGCTGCTGACCGTCGCCGTCCTCCAGGACCGCCACGACATCGCCGAGCAGGTCCGCGCCCAGTACCAGCACTTCGTGGTCGACGAGTACCAGGACGTCAGCCCCCTCCAGCAGCGACTGCTGGAGCTGTGGCTCGGCGAGCGGGACACCCTGTGCGTGGTCGGCGACGCCAGCCAGACCATCTACTCGTTCACCGGAGCCACCCCCGACCACCTCCTCGACTTCCGCACCCGTCACCCCGGCGCCACCGTCGTCAAGCTGGTCCGCGACTACCGCTCCACCCCCCAGGTCGTCCACCTCGCCAACGGCCTGCTCGCCCAGGCCCGCGGCCGCGCCGCCGACCACCGCCTGGAGCTCGTCTCCCAGCGCGACCCGGGACCCGAGCCCGTCTACACCGAGTACACCGACGAACCCGCCGAGGCCGAGGGCGCCGCCCGCCGCATCCGGGAACTGCTCGACGCCGGCGTCCCGGCCGCCGAGATCGCCGTCCTCTTCCGCACCAACGCCCAGTCCGAGACCTACGAACAGGCCCTCGCCGACCTCGGCATCCCCTACCAGCTGCGCGGCGCCGAGCGGTTCTTCGACCGCCCCGAGGTGCGCAAGGCCGGCATCGCCCTGCGCGGCGCGGCCCGCTTCGGCGGCAACGACACCCTCCTCGAGGACACCGTCGACCTGCCCTCCCAGGTGCGAGCCGTCCTCTCCGGCGAGGGCTGGACCCCACAGCCGCCCGCCGGCTCCGGGGCCGTCAGAGAGCGCTGGGAGTCGCTGGCCGCCCTGGTCAACCTCGCGCAGGACTTCGCCGCCGCCACGCCCGGCGCCACCCTCGCCGACCTGGTCGCCGAGCTCGACGAGCGGGCGAACGCCCAGCACGCCCCGACCGTCCAGGGCGTCACCCTCGCCTCCCTGCACTCGGCCAAGGGCCTGGAGTGGGACGTCGTGTTCCTGGTGGGCGTCGCCGAGGGCATGATGCCGATCACCTACGCCAGGACCGACGAGCAGATCGAGGAGGAGCGCCGCCTCCTCTACGTCGGGGTCACCCGGGCCCGCGAGCGGCTCCACCTCTCCTGGGCGCTGTCCCGCTCGCCCGGCGGCCGCCCCAACCGCCGTCCCAGCCGCTTCCTCGATGGCCTGCGCCCCGGCACGGGCGCCGCCGCCGGCCGGGCCGGCACCGCCGCCACCGGAGGCGTCGAGCGGGGCCGCCCGGGCGCGGTGGCGGGGGGTGCCCTCGCGGTGCCGCGGCGCACGCGGCGCGTCCCGGCCCGCTGCCGGGTCTGCGGGCGCACGCTGACCGACGCCGGCGAGATGAAACTGATGCGCTGTGAGGACTGCCCGTCCGACATGGACGAAGGGCTCTACGAGCGGCTGCGGTCCTGGCGCGCGCTCCAGGCGCGGCGCAACGGACAGCCCGCCTTCTGCGTCTTCACCGACAAGACGCTGATGGCGATCGCCGAGACCGTCCCGGAGGAGGCGGGAGAGCTCGCGCGGATCCCGGGGGTCGGCATGCGCAAATTCAACCGTTACGGAGCCGATGTCCTGGCCATCTGCGCAGGCCAGGACCTGAGCGGGCAGGCAGAGGAAGACTGACGCGAACTCGTGGAAAAAATAGTTTGCGCATGCCCCAGCAATCCCCATAGGTTCTTAGGCACGAGAACAGAGGCCTTCTCCAAGGCCCTGCTCCCGTGCTGTACTTGCACATCCGACGGACTGGGTTCACCCCCGGTCCCCCGAGACGCCGAGAGGAGGCGATTCCAGTGATCATCAACAACATCAGCTCCACCAGCACCGCCAAACTGACCGATCGCTCGATCGTCTCCCTGTGCATGCTCGGCGCCTCGAACCTGGGCACCGGTCTGTCCGGCATTCGTGCCGCCCGGCCGGCGTCCTCCTCCGTTGCCCCCGTGGGCCTTCCCGTCCGCGAGCGCAGCGAGCGACCGACCAAGGCACTGGAAGCGGCAGTAGCGGCACAGGCGAAGGCCTATGCCTTTACGGCGACCGGTGCCGGATTCCGGAAGCAGACGACGCACCACCACCTGATGTGGGCCTTCCGTGGGCCAGAACCCTGGAGTGATCCAGCCTGATCGTCGATCAGGCCGGCGCCTTCAGGGCCGCGGAACCCCATCCGGGATCCGCGGCCCTTCTGTTTGTCCTCCAACGGGGATGACGGAGCGAAGGGGCCTCGGGACAAGAAAAGAACCCGGTACCCAGCCGCCACCCGGCCCAACAGGCCGGAACGACCAGACGAGGAAGACGACCCGTGCAACTCGAAGCGCACGCCCCGTCCGTACCGCCTTCCGAAACGATCCCCCCGCCCGGCCTCACGGAGGACTCCACCTTGACCCCGCTCACCGCGCTCACCGCGCTCGACGACGCCATCGAGAACCTCGGCGTACCCGTCCCCTGCCGCTCCTACGACCCGGAGGTCTTCTTCGCCGAGTCGCCCGCGGACGTCGAGTACGCCAAGTCCCTCTGCCGCACCTGCCCGCTGATCGAGGCCTGCCTCGCCGGCGCCAAGGAGCGGCGCGAGCCCTGGGGCGTCTGGGGCGGCGAGCTGTTCGTCCAGGGCGTCGTCGTCGCCCGGAAGCGGCCGCGTGGCCGCCCGCGCAAGAACCCGGTCACGGCATGAACACCGCAGGAACGATCGACCGCCCCCTCACGCACGACCCCAAGAAGCAGGCCCCGATGAAGCCGTCCACCAACGAGCCCGCTGGCTCCGGCACCGAAGACGTCACCACCACCGGCGCGATCGACTCGCGTCAGAACAGGACCCGAGAGATGCAACTCATCCACGAAGCCCTGGCTCGTGCGCATATGCACGAGCGACTGCACGAGGCCGAGCGGGAACGCCGGGCGCTGCGCCTGGCGACCGCCCGGCGGATGCAGCGCCGGGCGGAGCGCGCCTCGCTGCGTGCCCGCCGGGCGCTCGCCATGGCCGTGATGCAGTAACCACTCCCACCTGAAGCGGTGGCCTCCCGGCAGGGAGGCGAAGCTCTCCCCGCGGGGGCCGGTCCGTCCGAACGGACCGGCCCCCGCGGTGCGTTGCGCCCGTGGATCCACCGGCCGCGGCGCTATGGTCCGGGGGTGACGAGTCTTCCCGGAGGCGGCGACCACGGCGACTCCCCGACGGAGCGCAGGCCTCTTGTGTGCGCCCGCTGCGGCACCCCTGCCGGGCGATCACTGCCTGTCACCTGGACCTGCTCCGTCGAGAACGGCGTCCGGCGCCACTTCTGCGAAACCTGCTCCCGCGAGAACCTCAGGGCGATCGAAGGGCGGCTGGACTCGCCCTGGTGGTGAGCCGCGCCCACCGATCGGTCACGCCGTGGTGAGCCGCGCCCACCGATCGGTCACGCCGTGGTGAGCCGCGCCCACCGATCGGTCACGCCTCCGCCACCGAGTCCTCCGCCTCGAGCTCGTCCTCCAGGACGAACCCCGGAAGCCACTCCTCCAACTCCTCCCGCAGCCGCACCGTCGCACCGAGCTGGCACAGCACCCCGATCGTGCTGAGCGTCACCCGATGTATCAGAAGGTAGGCCGGGGGCAGGTTCAGCTGCTTGCCCAGCTGGTGGGCGGGGGAGCGGGGGTCGGCGATCCGGGCCGCCTGGCTGCGCATCCAGTCACGGGTGAACGTGAACTCGTCGACCCGGGCCGGCTCGATGATCGGCAGGAGGTAGTCGAGGACCGCGTCCGGGTCCAGCTCGATGGACTCCTTGACGAAACCCTCCGCACACAGCAGGGCGTACACCTCGTCCGCCTCGCCGTCGAGCGTCATCCGCAGGGACTCGCCGATCGGCACCGGCAGGCCGCCCGGAAGCCGGTCGACCGTACCGAAGTCGAGGACGCCCAGGCGCCAGTCGTCCTCACCTTCGGGGCCGCCGGGCAGAAGACGGAAGTTGCCGGGGTGCGGGTCGGCGTGCAGCAGACCGGTGCGGGCCGGACCCGAGAAGAGGAAGCGCGACAGCAGCTGGCCGGCGCGGTCCCGCTGCTCCCGGGTGCCACCGGAGATCACCTCGGACAGGGGCACCCCGTCGATCCACTCGGTGATCAGCACCTGGTCGCACTGGTGGACCACCGCCGGGACCACGACGTCGGGGTCGTCGGCGAACTCCTCCGCGTGCGCCTGCTGGGCCCGCGCCTCCAGGTCGTAGTCCAGCTCCTCGGAGACGCGGTCCCTGAGCTCGGTGATCAGGGGCTTGACGTCCATGCCGGGAATGAGGGGGCCCAACAGGCGGGCGAAGCGGCTGAGCTGGGTGAGGTCGGAGAGCAGGGCCTCGCCCGCCCCGGGGTACTGGACCTTGACCGCGACCTCCCGCCCGTCGTGCCACACCCCCCGGTGCACCTGGCCGATCGAGGCGGCCGCGGCCGGCTTGTCCTCGAACTCGAGGAACAGCTCGGACCAGTCCTCGCCGAGCCGTTCCGCGAGCACGGAGTGCACCGTGCGGGTCGGCATGGGCGGTGCCGCGTCCTGGAGCTTGGTGAGGGCGGCGCGGTAGGGACCGGCGACCTCCTCGGGCAGGGCGGACTCGAAGACGGACAGGGCCTGCCCGAACTTCATCGCACCCCCCTTCAACTCGCCCAGGACCTTGAAGAGTTGTTCCGCCGTGCGCTGTTGCAGCTCACGGCCGACGATCTCCGCCGACTCGCCCACGATCCGCTTGCCCAGGCCCCAGGTCGCCCGGCCGGCGAAGCCGAGCGGGAGCGCGGCGAGCTTGGCGGTCCGGGTGACCGCCTTCCGGGGAAGATCAGACATGCGCCCTCCAAGTCCCAGCCCGCCGCGTCGCGTCTGCCGTACGGCGTAACTCCTTCGAATGCCGTTGCTCCGCCATTGTCGCGCGCGACAACGTGTCCTCGGGGGTGTGTTCCTTCTTACCTTTCTCCCTGCCTTGCTCCGCGGCCCCGCACGGGCACGCGGCGTGGGCCCACACCGGTCGCGCATGCCACTGGAGGACGGGCAGCGAGACCTCCCAGCGGGCCCCGCAGCTCGACGGGAGCCGGCCGTCGAGGAAGGTGAGCGCGTGGGCGGCCGCCAGTCCGGCGACCGTCGTGGCCAGCGCCAGATCGCAGGCAGGGGCCGAGCGGCGCCTGCCGGAGTGCCACTGCGCGACCAGCCGAGGCCAGGCCGGGTCCCGGTCGGTGCGCGTCTGGTGCAGACAGCCGGCGCAGCCCGTCTCGCCGGGCAGGACGAGCGGGCCGACCACGCCGGTCGCCTCCACGACTCCGGCGTACAGATGCGGTGTGCCCGAGGCGATCAAGGGCTCGGCGGCTGCCGGAGGGGGTGCGTGCACGGACACGTCGTCCCGTGGGGCGAGGATCACCAGGGAGAAGCCGGGGGTGTCCGTACCGGCCGATGACCGGGTGCTTGCGCGGGGTGGGCGGTCCGGAGCCGCCCGGCGCACCACGCGGCGGGCGGACTCGTCCCGGCGCTCGCCGATCGCCTCGGCGGGCAGCCCGCCCGGTGCGACGTCCCCCGGCTCCACCCGGCCACCGTCGCGCACGTCCACGTCGCCGACCCCGGCGCCCGCCAGCAGTGCGGCCAGCAGCGCGCCCACCCGGCCCGCGCCCCGCACCTGCACCCGCAGCCGGCGCCGGGCCGCCAGCTGCCCGAGGGCCGCGCCCGGTTCCGACGTGGTCAGCGACAGCGACGCGAGGTCGGGGCGCAGCCGGTCCAGGACGTCCTTCTTCTCCCGCAGGGCGTCGGCGTCCGGTCCGCCGCCGCGCGCGTCGTCGAGCAGGCCCGCTCGCGTCAGCCGCTCCACCAGCCGGTCGACCTGGTCGTCGGGCAGATCCATGCGGCACCCCTCCTCACGCAGCAGTGCCGGCCCGCGGGTGCCGTCCAGCAGGTCCAGGAAACGGACCGTCGCCGTGTCCACCGGGCCCAGCGTCATCGCGTGCGCCGGTGTCATCCCGAACTGCGCGGTGTTCAGGTCCCGCCAGCCGCGCCGCAGCGCGGGCTTCACCATCGGATGCATCGAAGACCCCCGTCCGTCTGGAAACCCCCCGGTACACCGGCGGAGCGGGGGCGTGGGGGCGACCTCGCACCGCCGGCGAGTGCCAGCATGCCGGGCCCCGCCGAGCGGCGCCGAAAGTTGTCCACAGGCCGGGGGATTCATCGTACAAATCCGTCGTACGAGGCAAACGCGAGGTGGGGGATCGGAACCCGACCGTCCCGGGGGCGGGACTTCCGCCGTGTGCAGCGGGTAACGTCTTGGCGTGTCCGCCGACCCACCGCACCGCGCCGGAACGCCACAGCGCAGCACGACGAGCCAGCCGCCGAGCGGCTCACGGGCGAGCGCGATCGAGGTGCGCAGGAGCGCCCGTCGACGTCGCACGGTCTCCGCGTACCGCGAGGGCGATCGCACCGTCGTGCTCATCCCCGCCCGGATGTCCGAGGCGGAGGAGCAACGCTGGGTGACCGTCATGCTCGACAAGCTGGCCGCCCAGGAGAGCCGGCGGGTACCCGGTGACGCCGAGCTGGCCGAGCGCGCCGAGCGGCTGTCCGCCCAGTACTTCGAGGGCCGGGCCCGCCCCGCCTCGGTCCGCTGGGTCACCAACCAGAACACCCGCTGGGGCTCGTGCACCCCGGCCGAGGGCAGCATCCGTCTGTCGCACCGGCTGAAGGGCATGCCCGAGTACGTCATCGACTACGTCCTCGCGCACGAGCTGGCGCATCTGCTCGTGCCCGGCCACGGTCCCGACTTCTGGCGGCTGCTGGAGGCGTACCCGCGCACCGAGCGGGCCCGCGGCTATCTCGAAGGCGTGGTCGCCGCCGCGCGCCTGCCGCATCCGCCCGGCGCACGGGACGAGTGAGGCCGCCCGCGCGGGTCGTCCGACACCGTCCCGCACGGGTTGTGTACCGGGTCTGTACCGACTTCGTCCGGTGTCCGAGTTTGCCGTTAGCCTGGCGCGACGCACTCGCATTCGGGATGGGGGACGGTCGTTACGCATGCCCAGGGAATTCCAACGCGGCCACAAGGCCAGGATCAGTGACCTCACGGCGGGCACGGATCTGTACGTAGGCGTGCAGATCTCCGCCCCCGGCCTGACCTTCGACATCAGCTGCTTCGGCCTCGACGCCGACGAACGGCTCTCGGACGACCGGTACTTCGTCTTCTTCAACCAGCCGAAGTCCCCCGAGGAGTCCATCCAGCTCCTGGGCGCCCAGGCCGGTGACACGGAGTCCTTCCGCGTCACCCTGGACCGGATACCGCCGCAGATCCAGAAGCTGTCCTTCACGGCGACCATCGACGGCGCCGGCCAGATGTCCCAGATCAACCCCGGTTACCTCCGCATCGTGGCGGGCGGCGAGGAGGTGGCCAGGTACGCGTTCGACGGGTCGGAGTTCTCGACCGAACGGGCCGTGATGCTGGGCGACTTCTACCTGAAGGACGTGTGGCGTTTCGCGGCCGTCGGCCAGGGCTTCGACGGCGGTCTGGACGCGCTGCTGAAGAACTTCGGCGGCGAGGTCGCCGAGGAGGAGGCGCCCGCCGCCCCGCAGCCGTCGCAGGCCGGTGCCGCTCCCGGCTTCGCCCCGCCGGCGCAGGCCGCCGCACCACCCGCGTTCGGTGCCCCGTCCGCCCCCGCGCCCGCTCCGGCCCCGGCGCCCGCACCGCAGCAGCCGCAGCCCGCGGCGCAGGGCTTCGCCCCGCCGGCGGCACCTGCGGCAGCGACCCCGCCCCCGGTGCACACCGCGCCGACCGTCGTCGCGCCCATGACTCCGCCCGGCGGCGGCCAGGTCCCGCCGCCGGCCCCGGCTCCCGCACCCTACGGCCAGCCCGGCCAGCAGCCGTACGGCCAGCCGCCCCAGCAGCAGCCCTACGGCCAGGCCGCCGCCCCCACCGCCCCGCTGCCCCCGGGCTACACCCAGCCCCAGGCACCCCAGGCACCCGGCTACGGGCAGCCGACCCCGCCGCCGGGCTACGGCCAGCAGCCCCCGTTCGGGCAGGGCCCGGGCCAGCAGACGTACGGCGTGCCGCAGGGCGCGCCCCAGGGTGGCGCCGGTGTGGCAGCCGCGCTCCAGCAGTTCAAGGAGACGCCCACCGGGCAGCGCTGGACGCAGCAGACCCGGAAGATGGTCCGCGTCGACCTCGGCGTCGGAGGCCAGCCCGTGCTCGCCCGCCAGGGCAGCATGGTGCTCTACCAGGGCAAGGTCGACTTCAGCTACAAGGGCGCCGGATTCGCCGGCCGGATCGTGGGCAACGCGACCGGCCAGGAGATGCAGCTGATGCGCTGTACCGGCCAGGGGCAGGTGTTCCTCGCCGAGAACTCCACGATGCTGCACCCCATCGAGCTCCAGGGGGACGGCATCTGCGTCTCCGCGGAGAACGTCCTCGCGTTCGACGAGAGCCTCCAGTATGAGGTCCGTCGCATCGAGGGCCACGGCATCCCCGGCGGCGCGCTGTTCACCATGCAGTTCACGGGCACCGGCACGATCGTCGTGAAGACGCACGGCACCCCCGTCGTCCTGCCGGTCACGCCCACCACCTTCGCCGACTGCAACGCCGTCGTCGCCTGGTCGGCCGCCTCCCAGGTCGTCGTCTCCAGCCAGGTCCGGATGCGCCGCAACGCCTACCCCGGCGACACCGGCGAGAGCGTCAACCTCCAGTTCCGGGGCGCGCCCGGCAACTTCATCGTCGTCCAGCCGTACGAGGTCTGAGGGAGCCCGTCATGAACCAGCCGCTCGCGGGCTACGCCCCCGCACCCGTCACCGCCCGCATGGAGAACCACGGCAACCACATGCTGAAGGTCGCCCTGCAGACCGGGAACGACCTCTTCGCGCGCGTGGGCTCGATGGTCGCCTACGAGGGCTTCATCCAGTACGAGCCCAACCCGCCCGCCGTGCGCCAGGTAGCGCGCGACTGGATGACGGGTGAGGGCGCGCCCCTGATGAAGTGCTCCGGCGACGGCCTGCTCTACCTCGCCGACTACGGCGCCAACGTCGTCGTGATCAACCTCAACGGCGACGGCATCTCCGTCAACGCCACCAACCTGCTCGCCTTCGACGCCCACCTGACATGGGGCGTGGAGCGGGTCAAGGGGCTGGCGAAGTTCGCCGGACAGGGCCTGTGGAACACCAAGATCTCCGGGCAGGGCTGGGTCGCGCTGACCTCCCGGGGCAAGCCGATCGTCGTCGACTGCGGCGGCGGCGAGAACGAGACGTACGTCGACCCCGACGCGCTCGTCGCCTGGTCCCCGAACCTCAAGGTGAAGGGCAAGCGCAGCTTCAGGGCACAGTCGCTCATCGGCCGGGGCAGCGGCGAGGCCTACCAGATGGCCTTCTCCGGTGAGGGCATCGTCGTCGTCCAGCCCAGCGAGGACAGCACCGACCGCCTCCGGATCCGGGGCTGAGGGGGAGCCAGAGTCACATGCAGAGCCCGCTTTTCGCCTACAACGACCAGCAGACCCAGGAGCGCTGGAGCCTGCAGAACAAGCAGATGCTCCGCGTCGCCCTGGAGGGTCACGACGACATCCTCGCCCGCAAGGGCACCATGGTCGCCTACCAGGGACTCGTCGAGTTCGACGCCGAGTTCCAGAGCAACGGCCAGTCACGCTCGCGGGCGCACACCGGCGAGGGCCTGGACCTGATGCGCTGTCACGGCCAGGGAACCGTCTACCTCGCCAACCTCGCCCAGCACGTCCACCTGGTGGACGTGGACCAGGACGGCCTGACCGTCGACAGCAGCTACGTCCTCGCCATGGACTCCTCGCTGCACCACGAGGTCATCGCCGTCGACAGCCTCTACGGCATCTCCGGCTCCGGGAAGTACCAGCTCAACATCACGGGCCGTGGCCGGGTCGCCCTGATGACCTCGGGCGCCCCGCTGATGCTTCAGGTCACGCCCGACAAGTACGTCAACTGCGACGCCGACGCGATCGTCGCCTGGTCCACCGGGCTGCGGGTGCAGATGCAGGCACAGACGCACTCCTCCGGGGTGTGGCGGCGCCGCGGCAACACCGGTGAGGGCTGGGAGCTCAGCTTCATGGGCACCGGCTTCGCACTCGTCCAGCCGAGTGAACTGCTCCCGCCGCAGAACGCCCAGGTGGGCTCCGGTCTCGCAGCCCAGTACGGGATGGGCCAGCAGGGGGCGCGCGGGCAGAACCAGGGCAACGCCTGGAGCTGACCGTCCAGGAAGCGGACGTGCAGCAGACGTAAGGGGCGGCCACAAGAAAGGTCGCCCCTTACGCGTCCCCGCTCACAGCCGCGCCCGCGTCGCCTCCAGCAGCCGTACGACCGACTCGTCCGCCACCTCCGCGACCGCGTCGTAGGGGAACCAGCGCAGGTCCAGGGACTCGTCGCTGATGGCCTGGAGTGCACCGGGCGGGGCCACGGCCGCGTACTGGACGTCGAGATGCCAGTGGCACGGGGGCGGGATCGGGTGGCGGTCCAGCCGGACCGGGCCGCCCGGCAGCAGCGTCAGCCCCGGGATGCCGGACTCCTCGGTGGCCTCCCGCAGGGCGGCCGCCGACAGCGAGGTGTCCTGGGGCTCGCAGTGCCCGCCCATCTGGAGCCACATGCGCAGCTTCTTGTGCAGGGTCAGCAGGACGCGCCCGTGCTCCGGGTCGATCACCAGGGCGCTCGCCGTGAGATGCCCGGCCCCGCAGGCCTTCCACATCCCGTCCGGGTGGGCCTCCAGATGCTCCAGGTAGACCTGGCGCAGCTCTTCCTGGTCCTCGTACCCCTTCAGGACGAGGACCGCGTCGTCATGCAGGCTCACTCGGTGTCGTCGCCCTTGCCGTCGTCCGTGCCGTCGTCCTTCTTCAGGTTCGGCTTCTCGCCCGGGCCGCCGCTCGCCGCCTCGCCGAGCATCTTGTCCCACTCGGAGAAGTCCATCTGCTCGCGGTGCACGAAGCCGTCCGGGTCGTCCAGGTCGGCGGCCGTCGGCAGCATGTCCGGGTGGGCCCACAGGGCGTCACGGCCGTCGACACCGCGCGCGTCCGTCAGCGAGGCCCACAGCCGGGAGGCGTCGCGCAGACGGCGCGGGCGCAGCTCCAGGCCGATCAGCGTGGCGAACGTCTGCTCCGCGGGACCACCCGAGGCGCGGCGTCGGCGCAGGGTCTCGCGCAGCGCGTCCGCGGACGACAGGCGCGGCTTCGCGGCGGCGTGCACCACCGCGTCCACCCAGCCCTCGACGAGGGCCAGCGCCGTCTCCAGACGGGCCAGGGCCGCCTTCTGCTCCGGGGTGTCCTCCGGCTGGAACATGCCCTGCTGGAGGGCGTCCTGCAACTGCTCGGGGTTCTGCGGGTCGAACTGGCCGACCACGTCCTCCAGCTTGGCCGTGTCGACCTTGATCCCGCGCGCGTAGCCGTCGACCGCGCCGAAGAGGTGCGAGCGCAGCCACGGGACGTGCGCGAAGAGGCGCTGGTGGGCGGCCTCGCGCAGGGCGAGGTAGAGCCGCACCTCCTCCTTGGGCACGCCCAGGTCCTTGCCGAACACCTCGACGTTGACCGGCAGGAGCGCGGCCTTGCCGACCGGGCCGAGCGGCAGGCCGATGTCGGTCGAGCCGACGACCTCGCCGGCGAGCACGCCGACGGCCTGCCCGATCTGCGAGCCGAACATGGCGCCGCCCATCGAGCGCATCATGCCGATCAGCGGGCCGGCCATGGCCTGCATCTCCTCCGGCAGGACGTCGCCCATGGCCGCGCCGACACGCTCGGCGACCGGGTCGACCAGTTCCTTCCACGCGGGCAGCGTCGCCTCGACCCACTCCGCGCGCGACCACGCGACGGCCGAGCCGGCGCCGGACGGCAGGGACGTCGCGTCGTCCAGCCACAGGTCGGCCAGGCGGACGGCCTCCTGTACCGCGGTGCGCTCGGAGGAGCCGACGCTCGTGTCCTTGACGCCGTCGGCGGTGCCCTGGGAAACCGTCTGGCGGGCGATCTGCTTGGCCATGTCCCAGTTCACCGGGCCGCCCTCGTACGAGAGCATCTGGCCCAGCTGCTGGAACGCGGCGCCCAGGTCGGTGGGGTTCAGCGAGCCGAACATGGCAGCGAGCGGATTGTCGGCGCCGGGGCCGCCAAAGCCTCCGCCGGGCAGCCCGCCGAAGCCGAACGGGTTGGCCGGTCCCTGACCACCGCCGCCCTGCGGGTCCTTCTTCTTGCCCTCGTCGCCGTCGTCCGGCTCCTCCGGCGGAAGGCCGAATCCGAATGGGGTGTCACTCACGGGGTTCCTCGGCTGGTAAGGCCACCGGCTCTCGTCCGGCGGCGCGGCTGCCCTGCAACACCACCCAGCGTAGACACCCCGGCTCGATAGGGCCTCGGTGCTTCGCCGACTCTCGGCCTGCGGCAGGATGGATGCCACCTGGTACGTACGCGTCACTCGCGCCCGTATGGAAAACAACCGCTGGAGACACCTGGTGAGTTCCCCAGATCCGCAGGTTCGCGCAGCGCGAAACCAATCAACCCCGGCCGGTGGGCGCGGGCCCGTCGTCGCCGTCACCGGCGCCGCGACCGGGGTGGGCGCGCTGCTCACCGAGCGTCTCGCCGCGTCGGACGAGATCAAGCAGGTCGTCGCCATCGACGAGCGGCGGGGGGAGTGCGACGCCGCGCAGTGGCACATCCTCGACGTCCGCGACCCGGCCATCGCCGACAAGCTGCGGGGCGCGGACGTCGTCGTCCACCTCGCACTCGATCTCGACCTGGGGAGTGACAGTGCCGCCCGGACGGCGTACAACGTGCGGGGAACGCAGACGGTGCTGACCGCCGCCGCGGCGGCCGGAGTGCACCGCGTGGTGCTGTGCACCTCCGCGATGGTCTACGGGGCGCTGCCGGACAACGAGCTGCCGCTGTCGGAGGACGCCGAGCTGAAGGCGACGGCCGAGGCGACCGGGGTCGGCGACCTGTTGGAGATCGAGCGGCTGGCGCGACGCGCTCCACGGGCGCATCCGGGGCTGAACGTCACCGTGGTGCGGCCGGCGGTGCTGGTGGGCGGTACGGACACCGCGCTGACCCGCTACTTCGAGTCGCCCCGGCTCCTCGTCGTCGCCGGTTCGCGGCCGGCCTGGCAGTTCTGCCACGTCGAGGACCTGTGCGGTGCTCTGGAGTACGCCGTCCTGGAGAAGGTCGACGGGGAACTGGCCGTCGGATGCGACGGGTGGCTGGAGCAGGAGGAGGTCGAGGAACTCAGCGGGATCCGGCGGATGGAACTGCCGTCGGCGGTCGCGCTGGGCGCTGCGGCCCGGCTGCACCGGATCGGGCTCACGCCGTCTCCGGCGGGAGACCTCGCGTACACGATGTACCCGTGGGTGGTGAGCGGGAGCCGGTTGCACGATGCCGGGTGGCGGCCGCAGTGGACCAACGAGGAGGTGCTCGCGGAGCTGCTGGAGGAGGTGTCCGGGCGGCACACGGTCGCGGGGCGCCGGCTGGGGCGCAAGGACGCGACGGCCGCGGGCGCCGCGGGAGCGACGGTCGCCCTGCTGGGCGCGGCTGCCGTGGTGCGGCGGGCTCGGAAGGCTCGGCGCAGGTAGGGGAGCGGTGGCGGTGGGCGACGGCCGAGTGGCCCTCCCGGGGGTTCGCCCCCGCCCGCCCCTTTTGTAGAAGGCTCCGAACGGCCACGCGCGCGTGCCGGGTGATGACGCTATTCCGTCCCGTCCCCGGCGTGCGGCACGATGAAGGTATGGCACCCAGTAACGATCACCCCGGCGAGCGGACGGCGCAGGACCCCATCAAGCTGATCGGGGTGCGCGACACCGCGCTCTCCGTGGACGAGGTCTTCACGGCCGTCGGTGACGACGCGGCCGGTGGGACGGCGCTGTTCGTGGGCACCGTGCGCAACCACGACGGAGGTGCCGACGTGGACTCGCTCGGGTACTCCTGCCACCCCAGTGCCGAGGCGGAGATGCGGCGGATCGCGGAGAAGGTGGTCGCCGAGTATCCGGTGCGGGCGCTCGCGGCCGTGCACCGGGTGGGCGACCTGGCGGTCGGCGATCTCGCCGTCGTCGTCGCCGTGTCGTGTCCGCACCGGGGCGAGGCATTCGAGGCCTGCCGGAAGCTGATCGACGACCTCAAGCACGAAGTACCCATCTGGAAGCACCAGAAGTTCTCCGACGGAACCGAGGAGTGGGTGGGCGCCTGCTGAGTCCCGGGGCCCGTCCTTGAGCGGCCTCCGGTTGCGTAACCGCACCCCTGCCGTGAGCGTTGTCAGTGCGGATGGTTAATCTGCTGATCAGTCAGTTGCGGTCGCTCAATTGGGGTTGGGAGGTCGGCATGGCGGCGCTCGCCTGGTTGTTGATTCCGCTGGTGGCTGCGATCGGTGCCGGACTGTGGGGCGGCTGGGCCAGCCGGACCCGCAGGGTCCGCGGCGACGGTCCCGAGCTCGACGGGTACGCGAGGTTCTGCGCGGCCATGGAGAAGCCCCAGTCCGGTACGTGAGCGATCCGAGGCGCCTGAGGCAGGTGATCAGGGCGGTGGCCCTGACGGTGTGCTGACAGAGGCGTCCCGTACTGTCGAGGCATGCCACGCCGCACCGCGACGATGCTCGCCTCCACCCTGATGCTGATCGCGCTCCTGTGCGCGGGAGTACTCATCAACGTGCCGTATTCGGAGATGTCCCCGGGGCCGACGGTGAACACCCTCGGCGAGCACGACGGCGAGCCGGTGCTGCAGATCTCCGGCCGCAAGACCTACGAGGCGAGCGGCCACCTCAACATGACCACCGTGCGGGTCACCAGCGCCGACTACCGGATGAACCTCGTCGAGGCCGTCTACGGATGGCTCGCGCACGACAACAAGGTCGTACCGCACGACACGTTGTACCCGGACGGCAAGACCGAGGAGCAGTCCACCCAGGAGAACGCGGAGGAGTTCAGCCAGTCCCAGGAGAGCGCCAAGGTCGCCGCCCTGAAGGAGCTGGACATCCCGGTGCAGTCCTGGGTGATCGTCTCCACCGTGGTGAAGGGCTCGCCGGCCGAGGGCAGGCTGCACGCCGGTGACGTGATCAAGGCCGTGGACGGTACGGCGGTGAAGGAGCCCGCCGACGTCGCCGAGCTGGTGACCGAGCACAAGCCCGGCCAGAAGGTCGTCTTCACGATCGTTCCGGCGAAGGAGCAGGCCGCCGCCGAGAAGGAGAACAGGGCGGCGACCGGGACCCAGACCGTCACGATCACCACGGCGGCCTCCGACGACAGCGGTGCGAAGCGGGCCATCGTCGGGATCTCCGCGGGGACCGACCACACCTTCCCCTTCACCATCGACATCAAGCTCGCCGACGTGGGCGGGCCGAGCGCCGGGCTGATGTTCGCGCTCGGCATCTACGACAAGCTCACCCCGGGCGACCTGACCGGCGGGAAGTTCGTCGCCGGCACCGGGACGATCGACGACGACGGCAAGGTCGGGCCGATCGGCGGCATCCAGATGAAGACCGTCGGCGCGCGCAGCAAGGGCGCCCAGTACTTCCTCACGCCCGCCGACAACTGCGCGGCCGCCGCCGAGGACACCCCGAGCGGGCTCACGCTCGTCAAGGTGAACACCATCGACGACGCCCTCGGCGCTCTGAAGGACATCCGCAGCGGCGACACGGCCGACCTGCCGAAGTGCACGGCCGAGTAGCCGGACGCGCAGCCGGCCACGCAGCCGGGCTGACTACTCCTCGAAGGTCGCCGACAGCGCCTCCGCCAGACCCGGCACCAGGGCGCCGCCCGTGAGGACCTCCGTCGGGCTGTCCTTCTCACGCAGCCGCAGGGCCGACTCGCGGCTGCCGTCGCGCAGGACCGCGACGGTCATCCGGACCTCCTGGCGCTCGGGGTGGTCCGCCACCCACTGGGCCAGCTTCGCCTCGCTCAGCCCCTGCGGAACCTGCGCCTCGGCGGACGGGGGCAGCATCAGGCGCTCCACGGTCAGCGCGCAGCCGACCACCGCGTCGGGCCAGGCGATCGTGGCCAGGAACTCGTCGAGCGGCTTGTCCGTTGGCACTTCATCCTGCTCGATCGGGGTGAGACCGGTGGTCTCGGGCTCGTCCTCCAGGCCGAGCTGGGCGGCGAGCGAGGGTTCCTCAGCCCGCAGCCGTGCGGTGTCTACGAGGGCGAAGAGGCGGGCGGGCTGGTCCCAGCCGAGGCCGGAGGCGTACTCGTCGATCTCGAGCACGGCCCGGGTGAGCGGGCTCGCCGCCATGGGAGTGTTGGACATGGTCACAATCCTGCCTCGTTCCCGGCCGGAATCGGGAACCGAGTAAGCGGTGAGTAAGTTGCATAGGTGTGGGCCCACGATCACGGGGGGCCACCCACGGTCCACGAACACGCGGGCCTGACGGACTCAACAGCGACTTTCGAGGTGCCACCTTGGCTTTCCAGATGCCGGACCGCGGCGGAGGCCCGACGGGGCCACGGATCAGAGTGGGCCGCCCGTCCCGGCGCGTCCGGACCCTGCTCATGACCCTGGGCGTCCTTGCCGTCCTCGGCATGGCGTTCACCATGTTCGCCGGATTCTGGACGGACTGGCTCTGGTACCGGTCGGTGAACTACTCGTCGGTGTTCACGACGACCCTGTGGACCAAGATCGGGCTCTTCTCCGTCTTCGGTCTGCTGATGGCGCTCGCGGTCGGCTTCAACATCTGGCTGGCCCACCGGCTGCGCCCGCCGCTGAGCGCCATGTCGATGGAGCAGCAGAGCCTCGACCGCTACCGGATGGGCATCGCTCCGTACAAGAAGTGGCTGCTGTTCGGGATCACCGCTCTGGTGGGGCTGATCGCCGGAGCCTCGGCGTCGGGGCAGTGGCGGACCTGGCTGATGTGGGTCAACGGCGTGCCCTTCGGGCAGAAGGACCCGCAGTTCGGCCTCGACGTCAAGTTCTACGCCTTCGACCTGCCCTGGTACCGGTTCCTGCTCGGCTTCGGCTTCGCCGCCGCGATCCTCTCCCTGATCGCCGCCGCGCTCACCCACTACCTGTACGGCGGGCTGCGCGTCACCAGCCCCGGCGCGCGTGCCACGGCCGCGGCCACCGGGCACCTGTCGGTGCTGCTGGGCCTCTTCGTCGCGCTGAAGGCGGTCGCGTACTGGCTCGACCGGTACGGCCTCGCGGTGAAGTCCAGCGACTTCAAGGCCACCGACAACTGGACCGGCCTGCGGTACGTCGACGCCAACGCCTATCTGCCGGCCAAGACGATCCTGTTCTGCATCGCCGTCATCTGCGCCCTGTTGTTCTTCGCCACCCTGTGGCGGCGCACCTGGCAGCTGCCGGTGATCGGCTTCGGCCTGATGGTGCTCTCCGCGATCCTGATCGGCGGCCTCTACCCGGCGATCGTCCAGAAGTTCCAGGTCCAGCCGAACGAGCAGGCCAAGGAAGCGCCGTACGTCGCGAAGAACCTCAAGGCGACGCGTGACGCCTACGGCATCGACGGCGCTCAGGTCACCGAGTACTCGGGGACGAGCAAGACCGAGGACAAGACGCAGCTGCGCGACGACGTCGACGCCGCGGCGAGCATCCGCATCCTGGACCCGAACATCGTGTCGCCGACGTTCCAGCAGCTCCAGCAGATCCGTAAGTACTACGCGTTCCCGAACAACCTGGACGTGGACCGCTACAGCGTGGACGGCTCGGACCAGGACACGGTGATCGGTCTGCGCGAGCTGAACCTCGCGGGCGTCGACAAGCAGAACTGGATCAACAACCACTTCCGCTACACCCACGGCTACGGCGTGGTCGCCGCCAAGGGCACCACCGCCGACGCCGACGGCCGCCCGGCCTTCACCGAGTCCGACCTGCCGTCCAAGGGCGTCCTCGGGCAGTACGAGCAGCGGATCTACTACGGCGAGAAGACGACCACGTACTCGATCGTCGGCGGTCCCCAGAAGGAGATCGACTACTCCGACGACGAGGGGGAGAAGACCACCAGCTACAAGGGCAAGAGCGGGGTCAACCTCTCCAACCCCGTCAACCGGGCCGCGTACGCCGCGGCGTTCGGCGAGCCGCAGATCCTGTACTCGGGCGCGATCGGTGAGGGATCGCGGATCCTGTACAACCGCACGCCCAAGGATCGCGTCGAGGCGGTCGCTCCCTGGCTGACCATCGACGGCGACGCCTACCCGGCGGTCGTGGACGGCAAGATCCAGTGGATCGTCGACGCGTACACGACCACCAACGGCTACCCGTACGCCTCGCGTACGACCCTCGGTGACACGACCGCCGACTCGCTGACCGCCACCAACAACAACCGCGCGGTGGTGGCCCAGCAGAACCAGGTCAACTACATCCGCAACTCGGTGAAGGCGACCGTCGACGCGTACACCGGCGACGTCAAGCTCTACCAGTGGGACACCCAGGATCCGGTCCTGAAGACCTGGATGAAGGCGTTCCCCGGCACGGTGGAGAAGAAGTCGGCGATCTCCGCGTCGCTGATGGCCCATCTCCGGTATCCGCAGGACCTGTTCAAGGTCCAGCGGGAGCTGCTCACCCGCTACCACGTGAAGGACGCGACGACGTTCCTCAGCGGCAGCGAGGTGTGGCAGGTGCCGGACGACCCGACCAACAAGTCGGGTGACGCGGTGCCGCCGTACTACCTGAGCATGAGGATGCCCGACCAGCAGGCGCAGGCGTTCTCGCTGACGACGACGTTCACGCCCAACGGCCGGGACAACCTCAGCGCGTTCATGGCGGTCGACTCCGAGGCGGGCACGCCCGACTACGGCAAGATCAGAGTTCTCAAACTGCCGACGAGCACGACCGTGGACGGACCCAAGCAGGTCCAGAGCCAGTTCAACTCCGAACAGGACATCGCCGAGTCCATCAGGCTGCTGAGAGGCGGCGACTCGGAGGTCGAGTACGGCAACCTGCTGACGGTGCCGCTCGACGGAGGACTGCTCTACGTGGAGCCGGTCTACGTACGCGGCGGTGGACTCAAGTACCCGCTGCTGCGCAAGGTGTTGGTGACCTACGGAGGCAACACCGCCTTCGAGGACACCCTCGAGGAGGCCCTCGACAAGGTCTTCGGGACGGCGGGCACGGCCCCGACGCCGCCGCCGGACGACGGCGACACCACGACCCCGCCGCCGACGTCCACCAACCCGACGGTCGAGGAGGCGTTGAAGGACGCCCAGGAGGCCTTCGCCGCCGGCCAGGAAGCGCTGAAGAAGCCCGACTGGGATGCGTACGCCAAGGCCCAGAAGGAACTCGAGGCGGCGCTGCAGCGGGCCGCGGAGGCCCAGGCCGCGGCGGACGCGAGCGGAAGCGGCGGCAGCAAGCCGAGTCCGAGCGCCAGCCCGGGCACCGGCCCGGCCGCGAGCGGCACACCTCGCAGCAGTCCCAGTGCCACTCCGAGCAGCAGTCCCAGCGGTTGACCGAGGGCGCTGACTCCGGCGGCTGATCAAGGCCGGCCCGCGCCGTGGTACGGTTGTCGAACACGGCGCGGGGTGGAGCAGCTCGGTAGCTCGCTGGGCTCATAACCCAGAGGTCGCAGGTTCAAATCCTGTCCCCGCTACTGAAAGCGAAGGCCCGGATCCTGAAAAGGATCCGGGCCTTCGTGGTGTGCGAACGCATGTGCTCGGGCCCCGGATCGCCGCGCCGCCTCGGGGAGTTGGGGGGAACTGTGTTTGACTTGTCTCTCTGTGGGCATGTCGACAAAACGCTGAAGTGACCTCACGGGCTGCGGTATACCAGGTGTACCCGGGTTGCAGGTGGTGCGACGATGGACGTTATGGGGGACAAGGCAACTCTGTTCGAGACAGGGCGATTTGTGCAGCCTTCCAGTGAGGAAGCGACCCCGGAGGGGACCCCGGACGACACTCCGTACGAGAGTCGGGAAGAGAACGGGGACGAGACGGGGGAGGCCGTCGAGGAGGCCCGCCGACGGCTCGCCGCCGAGGCCGGCGACGTCGAGGCGATGAGCGTTCTCGGGGCCATGCTGCTGCGCCGCGGCGACCTCGACGGAGCCGAACCCCATCTGCGTGCCGCCACCGCCGCCGGTGACCGGGCCGCCGCCAACAACCTGGGCGTCCTCCTCCACCAGCGCGGTTACTCCGACGACGCCGCTGGATGGTGGCGGGTCGCCGCCGTCGCCGGTTCCGCGGCCGCCGCGCACGCGCTGGGCCGCCACCACCGCGAGCGCGGCGACGAGCCGGCCGCCGAGTACTGGCTGCGCCAGTCCGCCGAGCAGGGGCACGTGCTGGGCGCGTACGCCCTCGCCGACCTGCTGGAGCACCGGGGGGACGGCGGGGCCGAGCGGTGGTTGCGGGCCGCTGCCGAGCGCGGGCACCGGGAGGCGGCGTACCGGCTGGCGCGCGCCCTCGACCGGCGGGAGACGGGAGGCGCCGACGGCGACAGGAGTGCCGCCGACACCGGTGGCTCCGCGTCCGCGGAGGCCGAGCAGTGGTACAGACAGGCCGCCGCGCGCGGCCACCGGCGGGCCGCACTGCACCTCGGGGCGATCCTGGAGAAGCGGGGCGACCTCAAGGAGGCCGGGCGCTGGTACCTGACGTCCGCCAAGGACGGCGAGCCGCGGGCCGCCTGCGCGCTCGGGTTCCTGCTGCGCGACGCCGGGGACACCGAGAACGCCGCCGTGTGGTGGCTGCGGGCGGCGCAGGACGGCGACGGCAACGCGGCGAACGCGCTGGGCGCGCTGTACGCCGAGCGGGGCCAGACCCAGACCGCCGAGCGCTGGTACCGGGCGGCGATGGACGCCGGTGACGTCAACGGCGCCTACAACCTCGGGTTGCTCTGCGCCGAGCAGGGCCGCACCGCGCAGGCCGAGCAGTGGTACCGGCGCGCCGCGTACGCCGGGCACCGGGAGGCCGCCAACGCGCTCGCCGTCCTGCTGTTGCAGGGCGGGGACACGGCCGGGGCCGAGCCGTGGTTCTCCAAGGCCGCCGAGGCGGGGAGCGTCGACGCCGCGTTCAACCTGGGGATCCTGTTCGCCGGGCGGGGCGAGGACGACGTGGCGCTGCGCTGGTACGAGCGGGCGGCGGCGGCCGGGCACACCGAGGCCGCGCTCCAGGTCGGGATCGCGCGGCTGCGGGACGGGGACGAGCTGGAGGCCGAACGGCATCTGCGCTGTGCCGCGGGCGGGGGGAGCGCGGAGGCGGCGTACCGGCTCGCGGCCGTGCTCGACGCGCGGCGGCCGCCGGCGTCCGCGCACGAGCTCGGGGAGTCGGCGCACGAGAAGACCGAGTGCGAGGAGTGGTACGAGCGGGCGGCGTCCCAGGGGCACCGCCGGGCGCAGGTGCGGGTCGGGATGCTGGCCGCCGCGCGCGGCGATGTGGTGGAGGCGGCCCGGTGGTACCGGGAGGCCGCCGAGGCCGGGTCGCGCAACGGTGCCTTCAATCTGGGGCTGCTGCTGGCCCGGGAGGGCAGCGAGCCGGAGGCGGCCGTGTGGTGGACGCGGGCCGCCGATGCCGGGCACGGTCGGGCGGCGTTGCGGCTGGCCCTGGTCTACGCGCGTCGGGGCGAGCTGGCCGAAGGACAGCGCTGGGCGGACCGGGCGGTGTCGCTGGGGCCGGGGGAGGTGGCGGCGCGGGCGGCGCGGCTGCGGGACGCGTTGCGTGAGGAACTGTCGGCCTAGTGGGTGCCCCGGGGCCGGGAACCTCCCGGTCACGGGGCGTCTCGCCTGGGCGTCCCGGTATTGATTTGCTTCGCTGGTCCTCGTTGACGTAACGTTGCATTCAACGACGCGGGGTGGAGCAGCTCGGTAGCTCGCTGGGCTCATAACCCAGAGGTCGCAGGTTCAAATCCTGTCCCCGCTACTGAAGGCCGAGGGCCGGAATCCGAAAGGGTTCCGGCCCTCGGTGCGTGTCGGGGCGTATCGGCGCGTGCCGGGACGTGTCCGGCCCAGGTCGGCCGGGCCGGTGACCCACCGCCTCCTCGTACGGGAGCCAGTCCACCGTCCTGGACTCCGGCAGGGGTGAGCCCGTCGTGATGCCCTGGCGCGATCGCGTGCTGGGCGGTGACCGCCGACCGCTTCCGTGTGCCGCGCGATCCGCGGCCGGGCGGCCCGGGTGTCGGGCGAACCGTGCGCCGAGGGCTTTCTGCGCAGGGCGACCCATGGGTGGGGCGATCGGTGCGCCGGGTGACCCGTCCGCGGCGTGGCCCGTTCGCCGGGCGATCCATGCATGTCCGGCCATGGATCGGGTGCCCCGTCCCGCCGGGTGGCAGCGTGAAGCCCCGGCCCCCTTGTGGGGTGCCGGGGCTTTCGGGCGTGGGTGTCTACGCCGTGTGGTTCACGCCGCCGCGCAGTTCGGGCAGAGGCCGCGGTACGTCACCTCGACGTCCGAGACCGTGAAGCCGAAGCGCTCGGAGTCGGGGAGGTCGGCGAGCGGGTTGCCGCTCGGGTGGACGTCGCGGATCGCGCCGCACTGGGCGCAGACCAGGTGGTGGTGCGGGCGGTGGGCGTTGGGGTCGTACCGCTTGGCGCGCTTGTCGGTGGCGACCTCGAGCACCTCGCCGAGCGAGACCAGCTCACCCAGCGTGTTGTAGACGGTCGCCCGCGAGATCTCGGGCAGCTTGGCGACGGCCCGGGCGTGCACCTCGTCGGCCGTCAGATGGACGTGATCGCCGTCGAGGACCTCGGCCACGACGCGCCGCTGCGCGGTCATCCGCCATCCGCGACCGCGCAGCCGTTCCAGAAGGTCACTCATACGAATCAGCCTAACAGCAGGGGGACCAGGTCCCGAATGGGTGTGACTTTGGAGTCTCACTTGACTTAGACATTGTCCATTGTAGGATCGACCTCGGCTTCGGCCAAGCGACAGGAACAGGCAGAAGTCAGCACCTGGCAGAAGTGAGTCGGCACCACCAGCGAGAGCCCGCCGGGGTGTGCGCCCCGGCCTTCCCGCCCGCAGTTCCTGAGCCCCGTGATCCGCCCAGCCCCCTAAAGGATTCCCCCATGACCGAGAACCATGACGCGATCGTCACTGACGAGAAGCCGGCGGAGGCAGGCAAGTGCCCGGTCGCGCACGGGCGCGCCCCGCACCCCACTCAGGGCGGCGGAAACCGTCAGTGGTGGCCGGATCGCCTGAACCTGAAGATCCTCGCCAAGAACCCCGCCGTGGCGAACCCGCTCGGTGAGGAGTTCGACTACGCCGAGGCCTTCAAGTCCCTGGACCTCCCGGCCGTGAAGCGGGACATCGCGGAGGTGCTGACCACCTCCCAGGACTGGTGGCCGGCCGACTTCGGGCACTACGGCCCGCTGATGGTCCGTATGGCCTGGCACAGCGCGGGCACCTACCGGATCAGCGACGGCCGCGGCGGCGCCGGCGCCGGTCAGCAGCGCTTCGCCCCGCTCAACAGCTGGCCGGACAACGCCAACCTCGACAAGGCCCGCCGTCTGCTGTGGCCGGTCAAGAAGAAGTACGGCCAGAACCTGTCCTGGGCCGACCTGATGATCCTCGCCGGCAACGTCGCCCTGGAGACGATGGGCTTCGAGACCTTCGGCTTCGCCGGCGGTCGCGCGGACGTGTGGGAGCCCGACGAGGACGTGTACTGGGGTCCCGAGACCACCTGGCTCGACGACCAGCGTTACTCGGGCGACCGTGAGCTGGAGGAGCCCCTCGGCGCGGTCCAGATGGGCCTCATCTACGTCAACCCGGAGGGTCCGAACGGCAACCCGGACCCGCTGGCCGCGGCCCGCGACATCCGGGAGACCTTCCGCCGGATGGCGATGAACGACGAGGAGACGGTCGCCCTGATCGCGGGCGGTCACACCTTCGGCAAGACCCACGGCGCGGGCCCGGCTGACCACGTCGGCAACGACCCCGAGGCCGCCTCCATGGAGGAGCAGGGCCTGGGCTGGAAGAGCACCTACGGCACCGGCAAGGGCGGTGACACGATCACCAGCGGTCTCGAGGTGACGTGGACCAGCACCCCGGCCCAGTGGAGCCACGGCTTCTTCAAGAACCTGTTCGGCTACGAGTGGGAGCTGACCAAGAGCCCCGCCGGCGCCCACCAGTGGGTGGCGAAGGACGGGGCCGGCGCGGGCACCATCCCCGACGCCCACGACCCGTCGAAGAGCCACGCCCCGACGATGCTCACCACCGACCTCGCGCTCCGGTTCGACCCGGCGTACGAGCAGATCTCGCGGCGCTTCCTGGAGAACCCCGACCAGTTCGCGGACGCGTTCGCGCGGGCCTGGTTCAAGCTCACGCACCGTGACCTGGGCCCGGTCGTGCGCTACCTCGGCCCGGAGGTCCCCTCCGAGACGCTGATCTGGCAGGACCCGCTGCCGCAGCGCACCTACGAGCTGATCGACGCCGCGGACGTCGCCTCCCTCAAGGTGAAGATCCTCGAGTCCGGGCTCACGGTGTCCGAGCTGGTGTCCACCGCCTGGGCGTCGGCCGCCTCCTTCCGCGGCAGCGACAAGCGCGGCGGCGCCAACGGCGCGCGCATCCGCCTCGAGCCGCAGATCGGCTGGGAGGTCAACCAGCCCGACCGGCTCCGGCAGGTGCTGCGCACCCTGGAGGGCGTCCAGGAGTCCTTCAACGCCGCCCAGACCGGTGGCAAGCAGGTCTCCCTGGCCGACCTGATCGTGCTCGCGGGTGCCGTGGGCGTTGAGAAGGCCGCCAAGGACGCCGGCTTCGACATCGAGGTGCCCTTCACGCCGGGCCGGGTGGACGCCTCGCAGGAGCAGACGGACGTCGAGTCGTTCGCCGCGCTCGAGCCGAAGGCCGACGGGTTCCGCAACTACGTCGGCAAGGGCCAGCGCCTGCCCGCCGAGTACCTGCTGATCGACAAGGCGAACCTGCTGAACCTGAGCGCGCCCGAGCTGACGGTCCTCGTCGGTGGCCTGCGCGTCCTGGGTGCGAACTACCAGCAGTCGAAGCACGGCGTGTTCACGGACACCCCGGGCACCCTGACGAACGACTTCTTCGTCAACCTGCTCGACCTCGGCACGTCGTGGAAGTCGACCTCCGAGGACCAGACCGTGTTCGAGGGCCGCGACGCGGCCACGGGCGAGGTCAAGTGGACCGGCACCCGTGCCGACCTGGTCTTCGGCTCGAACTCCGAGCTGCGTGCGCTCGCGGAGGTCTACGCGAGCGACGACGCCAAGGAGAAGTTCGTGAAGGACTTCGTCGCGGCGTGGGTCAAGGTCTCGAACCTGGACCGGTTCGACCTGGTCTGAGCCCGCACCCGGGCTTGAGCCGAGCTGAGCGGCGGGCCGGATTCCCTTCGGGGAGTCCGGCCCGTCCGTGTGTGCTGGTGAGGGGAGCGGAAGCGGTCAGGCCGGTATCTGCTGCCGTGCCGGGACCCAGCAGCGGATGATGTCGCGGACCGAGACGATGCCGGCCGGCTCGCCGCGGTCGAGGACGACGAGATGCCGGAAGCCGCCGTGGGTCATGGCGTGGGCCGCTTCCTCCAGGGTCCAGACCGGGGCGGCGAAGACGACGTCGGTGGTGGTGTGGGCGTGGGCGCGTTCGGTGTCCGGGTCCTGGCCCAGGCCGAGGGAGTTGAGGATGTCCCGTTCGGTGAGGATGCCGATGCCGCCGGCGTCCGGGTCGAGGACCACGGCCGCGCCGACGCGGCGTGCGGACATCAGGGCGGCGGCCTGTCGGAGGGTGTGGGCGGGGCCGATGGTGAGGACCACCGTGCTCATGGCGTCGCGGACGAGCATGGGTTCCGAGTCACCTCCTGGGAATCACCGGGACCACCGGGGTAGTTCGGTGATTCACAAATTCACAAAATGAGGGTGCTCTCAGGGTTGCAGGTAAAGCGAGGGTCAACAAGAGGGCGCGCGCGGCCAATTGAGGGCGCGCGCGCTCATCTGTGTCGCCTACCGGCGCGGGTTGAGATACCCCAGCAGCTCGTCGTGGAGCAGGCCGTTGGACGCGGCCGCGTCGCCGCTGTGCGGGCCCGGACGGCCGTCGAGGCCGGTGAAGGTGCCGCCCGCCTCCGTCACGACGATCGCGGTGGCGGCCATGTCCCAGAGCGACAGCTCGGGTTCGGCGCAGATGTCCACCGAGCCCTCGGCCACCATCATGTAGGGCCAGAAGTCGCCGTACGCGCGCGTACGCCACACCTCGCGGGTGAGGTCGAGGAAGCCGTCGAGCCTTCCCCGCTCCTCCCAGCCGCTCAGCGAGGAGTACGCGAAGGAGGCGTCCGAGAGCCTCGAGACGCGGGAGACCCGCAGACGGGTGGCCGAGGAGAGGCTGCGGCCGCTGTAGGCGCCGTGACCCTTCGCGGCCCACCAGCGGCGGCCCAGGGCGGGGGCGGAGACGACGCCGACCACGGGCTGGTAGCCGCCCTCCGCCGCCTCCATCAGCGAGATGAGAGTGGCCCAGACGGGAACGCCGCGTACGTAGTTCTTGGTGCCGTCGATCGGGTCGATCACCCAGCGGCGGGGACCGGTGCCCTCGACGCCGTACTCCTCGCCGAGGATCGCGTCACGGGGGCGGGCCCGCTGGAGCTGGCCGCGGATGAGTTCCTCGGCGGCCTTGTCGGCCTCGCTCACCGGAGTCATGTCCGGTTTCGTCTCGACCTTGAGGTCGAGGGCCTTGAAGCGGTCCATGGTCGCGGCGTCGGCGGCGTCCGCGAGGACGTGCGCGAGGCGGAGGTCGTCGAGGTAGTCCGGCATGGGACAAACCGTATCCGCCGAGGTTGGGGTGGGGCCACAGGGGTTCGGGGAGTGGACGGGGGCTTGAGTCCGTGATTGCTGGGCACCCAGCTTGTCCGGGTGCGTGACTGCCGAGCACCCTGCTTCTGTCCGGGCCCCTCCCGTCGGCCACCTCCCCGGCAGGGCCCTGCCCCAGTCCGTAACGCCCCCTCACAGACCCACACCCCCATGGCCAACACCCACCCCCGCTCCTCCCGCGAACCCTTGACAGTGCATGCGGGCGCGTCAAACCTGGGCGCAGACTCGCTCGCCCCAGGGAGGCGATGATGCCTGCAGCGCGGGAATCCCTACTGGACGCCGCCTTCGCGGCGCTGACGCGCCGGCCGTGGGCCGCCGTGCGGATGGTGGACGTCGCCGCGGCGGCCGGGGTGTCCCGGCAGACCCTGTACAACGAGTTCGGGAGCAAGGAAGGGCTGGCCCGGGCGCTCGTCAGGCGGGAGGCCGACGGGTATCTCGCCGGGGTCGAGCGGGCCCTGGCCGTGCACGGGGACGCCCGGGAAAGGCTCACCGCCGCGGCCGAGTGGACGGCGTCGGCCGCGCGGGGCAACGTGCTCGTACGGGCCATCCTCACCGGCTGCTGGAGCGAGCGCCTGCCGTCCCCGACGCTCTCGGCGGTGCCGTCCTCCTCCTCGGTTCCGGCGCAGCGGCGGGCGGACGGGCCGCTGCCCTCCCCCGGCGATGTCGTGGCGACCGTCCGGGACCGGGCCGTGGCCGCGCTCACCGGTCCCGGCACGACGCCGGACACCACCGACCTGGCCCGCTCCTGCGAACTGGCCGTCCGGCTCGCGCTGTCCTGCGTGGCCGCGCCCCCCGGCGAGGGCGGGGTCGCGGACCTGGTGCGCGGCGCCCTGCACCGGCAGTCCGCCGACTAGCGCACGGCGCCCACCGGCCCCTGCCGCGCCGACGCCTGGAGGGCCGCCCCGGCGCGCGGCCGTAGGGGCTGTCGTCAAACTCGCGTCGTCGCCCGCAGGCGGGAGTTTGACGACAGCCCCTAGTGCGCCGACCCCGACAACTGCAACCCGATCACCCCGATGATCACCAGGCTGATCGAGACGATCTTCAGGACCGACACCAGGTCGTCCAGGAAGACCATTCCGTAGATCGCGGTGCCCGCCGCGCCGATGCCCGTCCACACGGCGTACGCCGGGCCCACGTCGAGCTTCTTGAGGGAGAGGGTCAGCAGGCCGAAGCTGCCGAGGGCGAACACGCAGAAGGCGATCGTCGGCCACAGCCGGGTGAACCCGTGCGAGAGCTTCAGGCAGACGGCGAAGCCGGTCTCGAGCAGTCCCGCGACGATGACCAGCAGCCACGCCATGTGCTGTCCTCCCGTTGTGCGGCTCGGTGCGAGTATGCCCTTACCGGACTCACGTACCGACAAACACGCGGAGGTCAGTCGCCTTCCTTGCGCTCCCGCGTGGACAGCAGCCGGCGCAGGGAGTACAGCCGCGCCGGATCCGCGTGGCCCTCGGCCACCCACGCGTCCAGCGCGCAGTCCGGCTCGTCGTGGCTGCACGCGCGGGGGCAGCCCACCGTGCCCGGTTCCAGATCGGGGAAGGCGTGGATCACCCGGGACGGGTCGACGTGGTGGAGCCCGAAGGACCGTACGCCCGGGGTGTCGATCACCCAGTCGTCCGTACCCGCCAGGGGCAGCGCGAGGGCCGACGTCGTGGTGTGGCGGCCGCGGCCGGTCACCGCGTTCACATGGCCCGTCAGACGGCGCCGCTCCTCCGGGACCAGCGCGTTGACCAGGGTCGTCTTGCCGACGCCCGAGTGGCCGACGAACGCCGTGATCCGTCCGGTCAGATACGCGCGCACCCGGTCCGCCGCCTCGCCGTGCTCCAGTTCCTCACGGCTGGTGACGACGTACGGGATGTCGAGGTGGCCGTACAGCTCCAGCAGCTTGTCCGGCGGGGCCAGGTCCGACTTCGTCATGACCAGCAGGGGTTCCAGGCCGCCGTCGTAGGCCGCCACCAGGCAGCGGTCGATCAGACGGGGGCGGGGCTCGGGGTCGGCCAGGGCCGTGACGATCGCCAGCTGGTCGGCGTTGGCGACCACCACCCGCTCGTACGGGTCGTCGTCGTCCGCGGTGCGGCGCAGCACCGAGGTGCGCTCCGCGATGCGGACGATGCGCGCGAGTGAGTCCTTCTTGCCGGACAGATCGCCGACCAGGGCGACCCGGTCGCCCACGATGGCCGCCTTGCGGCCCAGCTCGCGGGCCTTCATCGCCATCACGATCCGGTCGTCGACGAGACACGTCAGACGCCCGCGGTCGACGGTGAGGACCAAGCCCTCGGCGGCGTCCTCGTGCTTGGGCCGGATGTTCGTCCGCGGCCGGTTGCCCTTGCGGTTCGGGCGGGAGCGGATGTCGTCCTCGTCGGTGTGCTTGCCGTAGCGGCGCATGGCGGAAGTCCTCAGGCCCCGAGCATCCCGGTCCACAGCTCCGGGAAGTCCGGCAGGGTCTTCGCCGTCGTCGCCACGTTCTCGATCCGCACGCCCTCCACCGCCAGACCGATGACCGCGCCGGCCGTGGCCATGCGGTGGTCGTCGTACGTGTGGAAGGTCCCGCCGTGCAGCGGGCGCGGGCGGATGTGCAGCCCGTCGGCCGTCTCCGTCACGTCTCCGCCGAGTTCGTTGATCTCCTTGGTGAGCGCGGCCAGCCGGTCCGTCTCGTGCAGCCGCAGATGCGCCACGCCCCGCAGGGTGGACGGGGAGTCCGCGAGGGCGGCGACCGCGGCGATGCCCGGGGTCAGCTCACCGACGTCGCCGAGGTCGACATCGATGCCGTGGACCGAGCCCGAACCGGTGAACACCAGGCCGTACTCGGTCAGCCGGCAGGAACCGCCCATCTCGGTGAAGATCTCCCGCAGCCGGTCGCCCGGTTGGGTGGTGCGGGCCGGCCAGTCGGGGATGACGACCCTGCCGCCGGTGACCAGCGCCGCCGCCAGGAAGGGCTGGGCGTTGGACAGGTCCGGCTCGATCGTCAGGTCCCGGCCGAGCAGGGCACCCGGCGTGACCCGCCAGACGTTCGGCTCGCCGCCCGACTCCGGGGTGTCCACCTGGGCGCCGACCGCGCGCAGCATGTCCACCGTCATCCGGATGTGCGGCAGGGAGGGGAGCGTCGAGCCGGTGTGGCGGACCTCGACGCCCTGGTTGAAGCGCGGGCCGGACAGCAGCAGCGCCGAGACGAACTGGGACGACGAGGAGGCGTCGATCTCCACCGGGCCGCCGTCCAGCGCGCCCCCGCCGTGCACCGTCAGCGGCAGCGCGCCCCGGCCGTCGTCGTCGATCCGGGCGCCGAGGACCCGCAGCGCGTCGATGACGCCGTTCAGGGGGCGCTCGTACGAACGGGGATCGCCGTCGAAGCGGACCGGGCCGTCGGCGAGCGCGGCCACCGGCGGCAGGAACCGCATCACGGTGCCCGCGTTGCCGACGTCGACCGTGGCCGGACCGCGGAAGCCCGCCGGCAGCACCCGCCAGGCCTCGCCGGTGCTGTCGGGACCGCCCGCGACGGAGGAGCTGGACGACACCGTCTCCTCGATGCCCACGCCCATCGCGCGCAGGGCGTCGGCCATCAGCAGGGTGTCGCGGGAGCGGAGCGGACGGCGCAGCCAGCCGGGCTCGGAGGCCAGGGCGGCGAGGACGAGGGCGCGGTTGGTGACCGACTTGGACCCCGGCACGTGGACCGTCGCGTCGACGGCTCCGCTCGCGTGCGGGGCGGGCCAGAGGGCGGTGTGGGCGGGGGTTTCGGGCATGCGCCCACTTTAGTCTGCGGCCGTCGTCCGGGTGCAGCGCCGTGGTTGGCGGCCGTCGTCCGGACGCGGCGCCGTCGTGGGTGGTCGTGCCCCGCGGCGCCGCCGCACACCGACACCGCCCCGCGCCCCGCCCGGGGCCCTCCGGCGGGGTCCGGTCAGACCTCCAGCAGCCACCTTCCCCCGCCGATCAGGGAGCACAGGCTCACCGCGTGGAAGAGGAACAGCCACAGCACGGCCGGCGCGTGCGTCAGCCGCGACAGCTGGTCCGCGTCCGAGTCCCCGGCGCCGCCCTGTGACCGCTTCGCCTGCAACTCGAACGCCGGGCGCACGCCCCCCAGCAGCAGGAACCACACCACCGCGTACGCGAACGCCGCCTGCACCTGCGGGCCGGTCAGCCAGGACACCAGCAGGAACGTGCCGCCCGTCAGGACCACGGTCAGTGCCCCGTACGCGTTGCGGATCATCACCAGCATCACCACCAGCAGGGCCGTCGCCAGCCACAGCAGCAGCGTGATGCGGCCGGCGCCGAGCAGCGCGGCGCCGCCCAGGCCCAGCAGCGGGGGAGCGGTGTAGCCGGCGGCCGCGGTGAGGATCATGCCGAGGCCGTGCGGCTTGCCGCGGCTGACGGTCAGGCCGCTGGTGTCGGAGTGCAGGCGTATGCCGGTGAGCGTGCGGCCCGTCACCAGCGCGACCAGGCCGTGGCCGCCCTCGTGGGCGATGGTGATGGCGTTGCGCGAGACGCGCCACAGGGTGTGGGGGACGACTATGGCGAGCGCGGCGACCAGGGTGGCGAGCACCACCCACAGGTCGGGGTCGGGCTGGGTGCCGAGAAGCCGGTCCCACAGGTCGGGCAGCGCGGTGGCGGCGGTGCTGTCCATGGTCCTTGGTGGCTCCTCTGGTCCGGGTCGGCGCGGGGCGCCGTTGTCGGGGTTCGGTGGTCGGGTGACGGGTGGGCCTGGCAGTGTGGCACGTATGTGCGGACGGTATGCAGCGAGTCGCAGGCCCGAGGATCTCGCAGGAACCTTTGAGATCGACAAGTGGGAGCCCGAGGAGACCCTGGAGCCCGACTACAACGTGGCCCCGACGAAGGAGGTCTACGCGGTCCTCGACCGTCCCCTGAAGGACGTGGACACCGCGCCCACCGGTTCCTCCGCCACGGGGCGCCCGGTCCGCCAGCTGCGGAAGCTGAAGTGGGGTCTGGTCCCCTCCTGGGCCAAGTCGCCCGAGGGCGGCGCCCGCATGATCAACGCGCGCGCGGAGACCGTGCACGAGAAGCCGTCGTTCCGCCGCGCCTTCGCCTCCCGGCGCTGCATCCTGCCCGCCGACGGCTACTACGAGTGGGTCACCGGCAGGCAGGAGCGGGACCTGGAGGTCGAGGGCAGGAAGAAGCGGCCCCGCAAACAGCCCTATTTCGTGCTGCCGGCCGACGGGTCGGTCTTCGCGATGGCCGGGCTGTACGAGTTCTGGCGGGACCGGACCCTGCCCGACGGCCACCCGCAGGCCTGGTGGGTGACCTGCTCGGTCATCACCACGGAGGCCGAGCGGACCCCGCTGGCCGTGACCCCCGCCGACGGCCCGCACTCCCTGGCCGACATCCACCCCCGGATGCCCCTGATGCTCACCCCCGACCGCTGGGACGCCTGGCTGGACCCGGCGTGCACGGACGTCGGCGACCTGCGCTCACTGCTCGAACCCCCGCCGGCCGGTCTCCTGCGCGCCTACCCCGTCACCACGGCCGTCAGCAACGTCCGCAACAACGGACCGGAGCTGCTGAAGGAGCTGGACGGGCCCGAGGAGGGCACACTCTTCTGATGTGGCTGTGACTGATGTGACTGTGACGACCGAGACCGTGCCCACGGACGCCGGCGACGCCCGAATCACCTGGCACAGGGCCCGCGAGGCGCGGCTGCTGCTGGCGGTGAGCCACGGCGCCGGGGGCGGCGTCGAGGCACGCGACCTCCAGGCCCTGGCCGCCGTCCTCCCCGGGCACGGCGTGACCGTGGCCCTCGTCGAACAGCCCTGGCGGGTGGCCGGCAGGAAGGTGGCGCCCGCGCCGAAGACCCTCGACGTCGGCTGGCGCGGGATCTGGCCGGCCGTCGCCCGGCCCGGGGTGCCGGTGATCTCGGGCGGACGCAGCGCGGGAGCGCGCGTGGCCTGCCGTACCGCCACCGAGCTCGGCGCCCACGCCGTCCTCGCGCTCGGCTTCCCGCTCCACCCGCCGGGCAAGCCCGAGAAGTCCCGCGCTGGGGAACTGCTCGGCGCCGGCGTGCCCACGCTGGTCGTCCAGGGGGGCAACGACCCCTTCGGGAAGCCGGAGGAGTTTCCCGAGGGCGACTTCGACATGGTCGAGGTGCCGTACGGCGACCATGGCTTCGCCGTCGGCAAGCGGGCGCAGATCAGCCAGGAACAGGCGCTGGAGATCATCACCGCGGGAGTCGTCGGGTGGGTCGGCTCGCTCGGCCCGGGCCGGATCGGGCACGGGTGAAGCGCGGGGAATGTTGCGGGGCGGGCCGCTGTTGAGACCGACGGAAGTGCTGGACACGCAGCACCGATGTCATGGGAGAGGAAGTCCGCCGCATGGGTTCGACCATTTGCCCGAGCCGCACGGGCCTGGACTGGACGGTGCTGCACATGGCCAGGACCACTCCTTTCGGAGCGGCGGCAGGCACTGGTCGGCATGCCGCCCAGTCCGCCGGTCGTCTATCCTCCGATTCGAGTGGGGCCGGTCTCGGTCCCGCCCACGATCTTGAGGAGGTGGGTCCGGTCACCGGTACCGACGCAGGGACCGACAACGGCCAGGCGGAGCTGCCCGAGGGCCAGGGCGTGGGCGTCGGGGCGAGCGACGAGTCGACCGCCGAGCGCAGTGCGCGCTTCGAGCGGGACGCGCTCGAGTTCCTCGACCAGATGTACTCGGCCGCCCTGCGCATGACGCGCAATCCGGCGGACGCCGAGGACCTGGTGCAGGAGACGTACGCCAAGGCGTACGCGTCCTTCCACCAGTTCCGCGAGGGCACCAACCTGAAGGCCTGGCTGTACCGGATCCTCACCAACACCTTCATCAACTCGTACCGCAAGAAGCAGCGCGAACCCCAGCGCAGCGCGGCCGAGGAGATCGAGGACTGGCAGCTGGCGCGCGCCGAGTCGCACATGTCGACCGGTCTGCGCTCGGCCGAGTCCCAGGCTCTGGACCACCTTCCCGACTCGGACGTGAAGGAAGCGCTTCAGGCCATCCCCGAGGAATTCCGCATCGCCGTGTACCTCGCCGATGTCGAGGGCTTTGCGTACAAGGAGATCGCGGACATCATGGGGACACCCATCGGTACGGTGATGTCCCGGCTGCACCGGGGCCGCCGTCAACTGCGCGGCATGCTCGAGGACTACGCCCGTGAGCGCGGGCTGGTCCCGGCCGGCGCCGGAGAGTCGAACGAAGCGAAAGGCTCGGGCTCATGAGCTGCGGAGAGCCGCACGAGACGGACTGCGGTGAGGTCCTCGACCATCTCTACGAGTTCCTCGACAGTGAGATGCCGGACGTCGATCGCGACAAGTTCAAGCAGCACTTCAGGGAGTGCTCGCCCTGCCTGGAGAAGTACGGGCTCGAAGAGGCCGTGAAGAAGCTGGTCAAACGGTGCTGCGGCCATGACGACGTGCCGACCGACCTGCGCTCCAAGGTCATGGGCCGGATCGACCTGATCCGCTCCGGACAGGCCGTGCCCGAGCACGACGTGACGGCCACTCCTCAGGAGTCCTGACACTCCCCGAGTCGAGAGCCGCCGTCACCCGAATGTGCTAATCCGCGGGTGATACGCCCGCAGTGCCACCCCCCGCCACCCTAGGCTCCGGAGCCGGAAGCAGGCGTGGTCGGGGGAGGCGACATGGAGGCAGTCCCGGCTCGGGCGCGTGCGTACGTCGTCTGTGTCGCACTCGGTGCGCTGCTCTGTCTGCTCCCCCTGCCGCCGGTCCGCGCGTCCTGGTGGGCGGTCCTGCTGCTCGCCGCGCTGTACGCCGGCGGGGAGCAGGTCGCCCGGCGCCGCTTCGCCGGCACCTTCTACCCCGTCCTGCTCGCCGGGGCCTTCCTGCTGCCGCCGTACGCCGCCGCGCTCGTCCCGCTGCCCGGCGCGCTGTTCTCCGTCGTCGAGCAGCGGCCCTTCCTGCTGCGGCGGATCTGCCGCGCCGCCCACCTGGTCATCGGCGTGTGGGCCGTCTCCCACGTGCACGGGGCGCTGGACGCCCGGGCCGCCGTCGAGGCCTCCGACTTCCCCTACGTCCTCCTGCCGGCCGGCGCCGCCGTGCTGGTGTTCTGCCTGGTGCTCGCCGCGCTCGACGGCGTGATCCTCGCGCTGGCCGAGGGGCTGCCGCTGCGCCGGAGCTGGCGCGGGCTGTTCCTGCGGACGCTCGCCCCCGTAGGGGTGCACGGGCTGGCCGGGCTGATGATGGCCGTGCTGTGGCGCAGCCCCTACGGACCGGTCGCCGCGCTGCTCGTGCTCTTCCCGATGGCCGTGTCCTGGTGGGTGTTCGCGCAGTACCACCGCGAGCGGGCCGCCCACCAGGCCACCATCCGCGCACTGGTGCAGGCCGTCGACATCAAGGACGGCTACACGCGCGGGCACAGCGAGCGGGTCGGACAGGCCTCCATGATGATCGCGCGCGAGCTGGGCATGGACGAGGGACGGGTCGAGGTCCTGCGCTTCGCCGGGATCCTGCACGACGTCGGCAAGCTCGGCGTGCCCACCCGGCTGCTGCGCAAGGACGGGCCGCTGACGCCCGAGGAACGGCGCGTGATCGAACTGCACCCGGAGTACGGGCACGAGATCACCCGGGGCATCTCCTTCCTCGGCGAGGCCCGCTCGGCGATCCTCCACCACCACGAGCGGGTCGACGGCAGCGGCTACCCCTACGGGCTGGTGGGCAGTCAGATCCCGGAGTGCGCGCGGGTCGTGGCGGTCGCGGACGCTTTCGACGCGATGACCTCCACGCGTTCCTACAGCAGGGCCCGCCCGGTGGAGGTGGCCCTGGCGGAACTCCAGCGGTGCGCGGGAGCCCAGTTCGACCCCCGGATGGTGACCGCGCTGGTCCGGGTGATCGCGCGGGACGGATGGCATCCGGTGGTGACCGCCGACGAGACCCGGCCCACGGTGCCGTCCCCGTCCCCGGCCGCCGACCGGCCCGGAGCACGCCGATGACCTCCCGCCGCCCCCTGATCGCCCTGCACGCCTGCGCCGCCGTCCTCGTCGCCGTCTCCCTCCTGGTCACCCTCCGCACGGGCGTCGAGGAGCGGCCGGTCGCCCTCGCCTTCGGCGTGCTGATCGCCGTCGGCGAGCTGTCCCTCCCCCACTGCCGGCGCTCGAGCGGGGGGACTCCCACGGGCGAGCCCGGGCCGCGCGAGGCCGCGCCGCTGGGAGCCGCCGGGTCGCTGTCGTACGCGCTGCTCGGGGAGCACGCCGGGCACGCCACGCATCACGGGGTCGCGCAGGTCGTCTCGGTGGTGGTCGCCGCCTCCCTGCTCGGCAGCGTGCCCCGCTTCGCGCGCGGGCAGGGGCCCGTCCTGGACCACCTGGTCCGGCGGGTCCTGGCCGTCGGCTTCACCGCCGTGTGCTTCCAGCCCCTCTACAACCACGCGGTGTTCGACCGCTGGAGCGGCCCCGCGTACGCGCTGCTGCTGATCGCGCTGCTCGTCCTCACCGTGCTGTGCGACGCCGTGGTCGCCGCCGCGCTCGCGCACTCCCGCACCTGCTGGCCGTTCGCCCCGCTGCTCCGCGACGAGCTGCGGTCGGTGCCCGGGATCGGATCGGCCGTGTGCGCGACGGGCGCGGTGATGGCGCTCGCGGTGGCCGTGGCCGGGCTGTGGGCGCTGCCCGTGTTCTCGGTGCCGCTGCTGCTCACCCAGTACTCCCTGCGCCGGTACGCCGCCGTCCGCGCCACCTACCGGCAGACCATCGCCTCCCTCGCCCGTGCCACCGAGATCGCCGGGTACACCCCGGCCGGGCACGCCCGCCGGGTCGCCGCCCTCAGCCAGGCGGTGGGCCGGGACCTGGGTTTGACGGAGCCCGAGCTGACCGTCCTGGAGTACGCGGCCCTGATGCACGACATCGGGCAGCTCAGCCTCGTCGATCCGGTCCCGGCCGGAGCCACGGCCGGGCTGCCGGTCGCCGAGCAGCGCCGGATCGCGCTGCTCGGCGGCGCCGTCGTCCGGCAGACCGGGGCGAGCGCCCAGGTGGCGACGGTCGTGGAACGGCAGGCCGACCCCTACCCGGAGCAGCCGGTGGCCGCCCGGATCGTGCGGGTGGTCAACGCCTACGAGGAGAAGGTGCGCGACGCCGGCCCCGGCGGGCCGCTCACCGCCCTGGAGCAGCTGCGGCTGGGCACGGGCGGGGACTACGCGCCCGAGGTGGTGGAAGCGCTGGCCCGAGTGCTCGGCATCAAGGGGGCGGCGCCCTGGGGGTACCGCCCCGGTGTTCAGGCCTGGGGGAGTCCCGGACGTGGTGCTGGATGACGGGTGGGCGGCTGTCTGACCCTCCCCGCCGGTGGGTAACCCATGGGTAATGAGCGACCTTCCAGCCACACGTGGTTGGATGCGAGGGAGAGGGTGTCCGGGGGCACTGGCCAGCCCACACCACGGAACTGGCAGGCGGGAATCGTGAGGATCTTCGGCAAGGGACGGCACCGGCCCTCCGCCTCCTGGCGGCAGGCCACCGACCGTGCGTTCACGCTGATCGGCGACGGCCGGTACGAGGACGCGGGCGCGTTGTTGACACGTGCCGCCGATCTGGAGCCCTGGCTTTCGGAGTCCTGGTTCAACCTCGCCCTGCTGCACAAGTTCCGGCACGACTGGGAGCAGGCCCGCACCGCCGGTCTCCGCGCGGTCGCCCTGCTGGACCGGGAGACCGGCGCCCCCGACTGGTGGAACGTCGGCATCGCGGCCACCGCCCTCCAGGACTGGCCGCTGGCCCGCCGCGCCTGGCAGGCCTACGGGCTGTACGTGCCGGGCGGCGCCACCGCCTCCGGCGAGCCCCTCGGCATGGACCTGGGCAGCGCGGCCGTCCGGCTGTCCCCCGAGGGGGAGGCCGAGGTGGTGTGGGGGCGGCGGCTGGACCCCGCCCGGATAGAGGTGCTGTCGATCCCGCTGCCGTCCTCCGGGCGGCGCTGGGGCGAGGTCGTGCTGCACGACGGGGTGCCGCACGGCGAGCGGACCACCTCGACCGGGCACGCGTACCCCGTCTTCGACGAGATCGAGCTGTGGGCGCCCTCCCCGGTACCGACCTGGGTGGTCCTGCTGGAGGCCGCCACCGAGGCCGACCGGGACGCGCTGGAGCAGCTGGCCGCCGACGCGGGCTTCGCCGCGGAGGACTGGTCGTCGTCCGTACGGCTGCTGTGCCGGATGTGCTCCGAGTCGCGGATGCCGGCCGACGAGGGGGACGGCGAGCATCTCGACCCGCACGACCACAGCGAGCCGGGACACCCGGGGCCGCTCGGTCACCGCACCGACGGGCAGCTGTGGGTACCGGAGCGGGAGTGCGGGGTGGCCGCCCCGGCCGCGCTGGTGAGGGGGCTGCTGGACGGGTGGGTCGCCGACAGCCCGGATTCCCGGGACTGGCGGGACCTGGAAGAGGTCTGCTGAGACCACGGCCACTCGTCGCGCCCCTTTAGGCTGTACTCGCAGGTTTTCTCCATGCATGCAGGAAGGCGTACGTCGGTCATGGCGCAGCAGGACACCGATCAGCAGCACGCGGGCGTGCTCCCCGTGGACGACGAGGGCTTCGTCATCGACACCGAGGAGACGGAGGAGCGCGAGCAGGCCTGGCGGGAGGCCGGGACCTCGCGGCCCATCACGGTCGTCGGCAACCCGGTGCTGCACAAGGAGTGCAAGGACGTCACCGAGTTCGGCGAGGAGCTCCAGCAGCTGGTCGCGGACATGTTCGCCTCGCAGCGCACCGCGGAGGGCGTGGGCCTGGCCGCCAACCAGATCGGCGTCGACCTGAAGGTCTTCGTCTACGACTGCCCCGACGACGAGGGCGTACGGCACGTCGGCGTGGTCTGCAACCCCAAGCTCGTGGAACTGCCCGCGGACCGGCGCCGGCTGGACGACAGCAACGAGGGCTGTCTGTCGGTGCCGACCGCGTACGCGCCGCTCGCGCGGCCGGACTACGCCGAGGTGACCGGTCAGGACGAGAAGGGCAACCCGATCAAGGTGCGCGGCACCGGCTACTTCGCTCGGTGTTTGCAGCACGAGACCGATCACCTGTACGGGTACCTCTACATCGACCGTCTCTCCAAGCGCGAACGCAAGGACGCCCTGCGGCAGATGGCCGAGAACGAGCCCCGCTATCCCGTGGTCGCCAACGACTGAACCACGCCCTTCTCACAAGACGCCTGGCCGGGACCGTCCCTGGCCAGGCGTCGTTCGTGTGTCCGACGCACGTTCGACCGCTTATGTGCATCTGCTGATCCATAATCAGTCATACAGCGCGGACTCCCCGTTGGTTGGGGTAGTGAATTAAGCAAATCCGTTCCCAGAACGGTCAGTTGTAGTGCTGAATGGGAAGTGCGGGGATATGCAACGGCGTACGCCCGGCACAGCGGGAGGGGCGTACGTCACTGGCGGCTGAGAGGGGTTGTTCGTGCCAGCTTTCCCATACAGCACCACATACCGCACCACATACCGCACCACAGCGACGGTGACCGCGGTCGCGGTCCCACCCTCGCTGGCACTCCCGGTCATCGAGGCGGCGTTTCCCCGGCAACTGCATCCGTATTGGCCGCGGTTGCAGGAGAAGACGCGCTCGTGGCTGCTGGAAAAACGGCTCATGCCGGCGGACAAGGTCGCGGAATATGCCGACGGCTTGTGCTACACCGACCTGATGGCGGGTTACTACCTCGGCGCCCCCGACGAGGTGCTCCAGGCCATCGCCGACTACAGTGCGTGGTTCTTCGTCTGGGACGACCGGCACGACCGTGACGTCGTGCACGGCCGGGCCGTCGCCTGGCGGCAGTTGAGGTTCCGCTTGCACGCGGCGCTGGACGCGCCGACGGCCCACCTGCACCACGAGGACCCACTGGTCTCCGGACTCGCGGACAGCGTGGGCCGGCTGTTCTCCTTCCTTCCCGGAACGTGGAACGCGCGGTTCGCCCGGCACTTCCACGCCGTGATCGAGGCGTACGACCGGGAATTCCGCAACCGCGTCGAAGGACGGATCCCGACCGTCGAGGAATATCTCGCGCTGCGTCGGCTCACCTTCGCGCACTGGATCTGGACGGACCTGCTGGAGCCGAGCGCGGGACAGGAACTCCCGGACTCGGTACGGAAACATCCGGCATATCGGCGCGCGGCCCTGCTGAGCCAGGAATTCGCCGCCTGGTACAACGACCTCTGCTCGCTTCCGAAGGAAATCGCGGGCGACGAGGTGCACAATCTCGGAATCAGTCTCATCACCCACGAGGGACTGACGCTGGAAGAAGCTGTCGAGGAAGTACGGCGGCGCGTCGAGGAATGCATATCCGAATTCCTGGTCGCGGAGAAGGACGTCTTACGGCTGGCCGACGGGCTCGCCGACGGGACGGTCCACGGAAAGCAGTTGAGCACCGCCGTACGGGCCTGCCTCGCGAACATGCGGAACTGGTTCAGCTCCGTCTACTGGTTCCACCACGAGTCGGGCCGCTACATGGTCGACAGCTGGGACGACCGGTCCACCCCTCCGTACGTCAACAACGAAACGGCAGGTGAGAAATGACCGTCGAGTCGGTGAAACCCGCGACGGCCGAGGCGCCGGAACTGCGTGAGCCGCCACTGGCCGGTGGCGGGGTTCCGCTTCTCGGCCACGGCTGGAGGCTCGCCCGGGATCCGCTGGCCTTCATGACCCAACTGCGCGACCACGGCAACGTCGTCCGCATCAAGCTCGGCCCCAAGACCGTGTACGCCGTCACCGACCCGGACCTCACCGGGGCGCTGGCCCTCAGTCCCGACTACATCATCGCCGGACCCCTGTGGGAGTCCCTGGAAGGCCTGCTCGGCAAGGAGGGCGTGGCCACCGCCAACGGGCCGCTGCACCGGCGCCAGCGCCGCACCATCCAGCCCGCGTTCCGGCTCGACGCCATCCCGGCCTACGGGCCGATCATGGAGGAGGAGACCCACGCGCTCGCCGAACGCTGGAAGGACGGCGAGACCATCGACTGCACCTCGGAGTCGTTCCGCATCGCGGTCCGCGTCGCCGCTCGCTGCCTGCTGCGCGGCCAGTACATGGACGAGCGCGCCGAGCGGCTGTGCGTCGCGCTCGCCAGCGTCTTCCAAGGTATGTACCACCGCATGGTGGTGCCGCTCGGGCCGCTGTACAAGCTGCCGCTTCCGGCCAACCGCGTATTCAACCGTGCCCTGGCCGATTTGCATCTCCTGGTCGACGAGATCATCGCCGAACGCCGGGCATCCGGTCAAAGGCCGGACGATTTGCTGACGGCATTGCTGGAAGCGAAGGACGACAATGGCGACCCCATCGGGGAACAGGAGATCCACGACCAGGTCGTCGCGATACTCACTCCCGGCAGCGAAACCATCGCGTCCACGATCATGTCGCTGCTGCTGGTCCTCGCCGACCATCCGGAGCACGCGGACAAAGTGTGCGCCGAGGTCGAGGCCGTAACCGGGGGTCGGCCCGTCGCATTCGACGACGTACGCAAGCTGACGCACACCAACAACGTCGTCGTGGAGGCCATGCGGTTGCTTCCCGCCGTATGGATATTGACGCGGCGGGCGGTCACCGACACCGAACTCGGCGGGTATCGCATTCCGGCCGGTGCCGACATCGTGTACAGCCCGTACGCGATCCAGCGCGATCCGCGTTCCTACGAACGGCACCTGGAGTTCGACCCGGACCGGTGGCATCCGGAACGCTCGAAGGACATCCCGAAGTACGCGATGCGGCCGTTCAGCGTGGGCAACCGCAAATGCCCCAGTGACCACTTCTCGATGGCTCTGCTCACGCTGGTCACGGCGGCGCTCGCGACCACGTTCCGCTTCGAGCAGGTCGGCGGCTCCGTCGACGCGACCCGGGTGGGCATCACCCTGCGTCCACAGCGGCTGCTGCTGAAACCGCTGCCCCGGTGACAGGTCCGCTTCCGGCGTGCGTTCAGGCGGCCTCCGGCCCCCGGAACGTACGCCGGTAGGCGTTCGGGGTGGTGCCCAGCGCCCGCACGAACTGGTGCCGCAGCGCGGCCGCCGTGCCGAAGCCGGTGCGCCAGGCGATCGCGTCGACCGTCTCGTCGGTCGCCTCCAGCAGGTGCTGGGCGAGCAGGACACGCTGGCGCAGGATCCAGCGGTACGGCGTCGTGCCGGTCTCCTGCTGGAAACGGCGGGCGAAGGTGCGCGGGGACATGTGGGCGCGGGCGGCCAACTGCTCGACGGTGACCTCCTCGTCGAGGTGCTGCTCCATCCACACGAGCACCTCGCCGACGGTGTCGCACTGCGACCGGGGCAGCGGCCGCTCGATGTACTGGGCCTGACCGCCGTCCCGGTGCGGCGGGACGACCATCCGCCGGGCGATCCGGTTGGCGACCTCGGGTCCCTGCTCCTTGCGCACGAGGTGCAGACAGGCGTCGATGCCGGCGGCCGTGCCGGCGGAGGTGATCACCGGATCGTCGTCGACGTAGAGCACGTCGGGCTCGACGATCGTGCGCGGGTACCGCCGGGCCAGCTGCTCCGCGTGCCGCCAGTGCACCGCGCAGCGCCGCCCGTCCAGCAGCCCCGCCGCGCCCAGCACGAACACCCCGGAGCACACGCTGAGCACCCGCGTCCCCCGGTCCACGGCCCGGCACAGCGCGTCGAGCAGCTCGGGCGGGTACTCCCGCACCGCGTACGTGTCCCCGGCCGGCACGGCGATCAGGTCGGCGCTCTCCAGCCGCTCCAGACCGTGTTCCGTGCGCAGCGTGAAGCCCGCGGCGGCGGTCAGGGTCGGCCCCTCCGCCGAGGCGACCGCGAAGTCGTACACCGGCAGCCCCTCGTCGCTGCGGTCGATGCCGAACACCTCGCAGACCACGCCGAGTTCGAAGGGGTGCACGCCGTCCAGGAGGATCACGGCCACGTTCTTCAGCATGCCGCCAGTCTGCCCGGAAGTGGCAGGAAATTGAAGGTGCACGGCAGTCCTGCCACTGTCATGAGCGTCACGGGAACATGATGCTTACCTCATGAACGCACTCGGCACATACCTCACCGTCCTGGTCGTCTTCCTCCTCCTCACGGGTCCGGCGCTCGTGGGACTGGCCCGCGAGCGCCGGATCGACCGTCAGCTGCGGGAGGCGGGGACTCAGAAGTCCTCGTCCAGGTCGACCGTGCCCTCCACGGCGACCTGGTACGCCGACGGCCGGCGCTCGAAGAAGTTGGTCAGTTCCTGAACGCCCTGGAGCTCCATGAAGGAGAACGGGTTCTCCGAGCCGTACACCGGGGCGAAGCCGAGGCGCGTGAGGCGCTGGTCGGCGACGCACTCCAGGTACTGCCGCATCGACTCGGTGTTCATGCCCGGGAGGCCGTCACCGCACAGGTCGCGCGCGAACTGCAGCTCGGCCTCGACGGCCTCCCGCAGCATGTCCGTCACCTGCTCCTGGAGCCGGTCGTCGAAGAGGTCCGGCTCCTCCTTGCGGACGGTGTCGACCACGTCGAACGCGAAGCTCATGTGCATGGTCTCGTCGCGGAACACCCAGTTGGTGCCGGTGGCCAGGCCGTGCAGCAGACCCCGGCTGCGGAACCAGTAGACGTACGCGAAGGCACCGTAGAAGAACAGGCCCTCGATGCACGCGGCGAAGCAGATGAGGTTGAGCAGGAAGCGGCGGCGGTCGGCCCTGGTCTCCAGCCGGTCCAGCTTCTCCACCGAGTCCATCCAGCGGAAGCAGAACTCGGCCTTCTCGCGGATGGACGGGATGTTCTCGACCGCGGCGAAGGCGGCCGCGCGGTCCTCCGGATCGGGCAGGTAGGTGTCCAGCAGGGTCAGGTAGAACTGGACGTGCACGGCCTCCTCGAAGAGCTGTCGGCTCAGGTAGAGCCGGGCCTCGGGGGAGTTGATGTGCTTGTACAGCGTCAGCACCAGGTTGTTCGCGACGATCGAGTCGCCCGTCGCGAAGAACGCGACCAGGCGGCCGATCAGGTGCTGCTCGGCGGGCGTCAGCTTCGCGAGGTCGGCGACGTCCGAGTGGAGGTCGACCTCCTCCACGGTCCAGGTGTTCTTGATGGCGTCCCGGTAGCGCTCGTAGAAGTCCGGGTAGCGCATCGGGCGTAGAGTCAGCTCGAAGCCCGGGTCGAGCAGGTTCTTGGCGTTGCTGGTCATCACTGGCAGGCCTCGCAGGACTCGGGGTTTTCCAGGGAGCAGGCGACGGCCTCTTCGGAGGTCACCTGCTGTGCGGGGACGGTGGCTTGGGCCTGGGCGGCGCGGGCGATGCGGGTCGCCGGGCGCGAGCGCAGGTAGTACGTCGTCTTCAGGCCCGACTTCCAGGCGTACGCGTACATCGAGGAGAGCTTGCCGATGGTCGGCGTCTCCAGGAACAGGTTCAGGGACTGCGCCTGGTCCAGGTACGGGGTGCGGGCCGCCGCCATGTCGATCAGGCCGCGCTGCGGGATCTCCCAGGCGGTGCGGTACAGGGCCCGTACGTCCTCGGGGATCCACGTGAAGCCCTGCACCGAGCCGTTCGCGTCGCGCAGCGCCTCACGGGTGCGCGCGTCCCAGACGCCCAGCGCCTTCAGGTCCCGCACCAGGTAGGAGTTGACCTGGAGGAACTCGCCGGACAGCGTCTCGCGCTTGAACAGGTTGGACACCTGCGGCTCGATGCACTCGTACACGCCGGCGATCGACGCGATGGTGGCGGTCGGCGCGATGGCGAGGAGCAGGGAGTTGCGCATGCCGACGGCCGCGATGCGCTCGCGCAGGGCCGCCCAGCGCTCCGGCCAGGTGAACTCGACGCCGTAGTGGTCGGGGTGCAGGACGCCCCGGGCCGTACGGGTCCTGTCCCAGGCCGGCAGCGGGCCGCTGCGCTCGGCGAGGTCGGCGGAGGCCTCGTAGGCGGCGAGCATGATCCGCTCCGCGATACGGGTGGAGAGCGCCTTGGCCTCCGGCGAGTCGAAGGGCAGCCGCAGCTGGAAGAAGACGTCCTGCAGGCCCATCGCGCCGAGGCCGACGGGACGCCAGCGGGCGTTGGAGCGGCCCGCCTGCCCGGTCGGGTAGAAGTTGATGTCGACGACGCGGTCGAGGAAGGTCACGGCGGTACGGACGGTCTCGTCGAGCCGTTCCCAGTCGAGGTCGCCGGCCGCCCGGTCGACGAAGGCGCCCAGGTTGACCGAGCCGAGGTTGCAGACCGCCGTCTCCCCGTCGTCCGTGACCTCCAGGATCTCCGTGCAGAGGTTCGAGGAGTGGATGACGTGACCCGGCTCGGCCGTCTGGTTGGCCGTGCGGTTGGCGGCGTCCTTGAAGGTCATCCAGCCGTTGCCGGTCTGCGCGAGGGTGCGCATCATACGGCCGTACAGCTCGCGGGCCGGGAGGGTCTTCTTCGCGAGGCCCGCCTCCTCGGCCCCGCGGTAGGCCGCGTCGAACTCCTCGCCCCACAGGTCGACCAGCTCGGGCACGTCGGCCGGGGAGAAGAGGGACCACGGGCCGTCGGCGTCGACCCGGCGCATGAACTCGTCCGGGATCCAGTGCGCGAGGTTCAGGTTGTGCGTCCGGCGGGCGTCCTCACCGGTGTTGTCGCGCAGCTCCAGGAACTCCTCGATGTCGGAGTGCCAGGTCTCCAGGTAGACCGCGGCCGCGCCCTTGCGCCGCCCGCCCTGGTTCACGGCGGCGACCGAGGCGTCGAGGGTCTTCAGGAACGGGACGATGCCGTTGGAGTGCCCGTTGGTGCCGCGGATGAGGGAGCCGCGGGAGCGGATGCGCGAGAAGGAGAGCCCGATGCCGCCGGCGTGCTTCGAGAGGCGCGCGACCTGGTGGTAGCGGTCGTAGAGGGAGTCCAGCTCGTCCTTGGGGGAGTCGAGGAGGTAGCAGGACGACATCTGGGGGTGCCGGGTGCCGGAGTTGAAGAGCGTGGGGGAGGAGGGGAGGTAGTCGAGGCGGCTCATGAGCCCGTAGAGCGCGGCGACCTCGTCGACGGACCGGGCGCCCGTCTCCGCATCGGACACCGTGTTCTCGGCGAGCCCGGCGGCGACGCGCAGCAGGAAGTGCTGGGGGGTCTCGACGACCTTGCGGGTGATCGGGTGGCGCAGGAGGTAGCGGCTGTGGAGGGTGCGCAGACCGAAGTAGCCGAAGCGGTCGTCGGCGTGCGGGTCGACCAGGGCGTCGAGGCGGGCCGCGTGGACCCGGACGAACTCGGCGGTGCGATCCGCGATGAGGCCCTCGCGGTGGCCGACGGCGACGGACTCCGTGAAGGAGGTGACGCCCTGGGAGGCGGCCTCGGCGCGGATGCCGATCGTCAGCAGGCGGGCGGCCAGCCGGGAGTAGGCGGGGTCCTCGGAGATGAGGCCGGCGGCCGCCTCCGTGGCCAGCTCGCGCAGCTCCGTCTCGTCCGCCCGCGCGGACCGGCCGCGCAGGGCGGCGGCGGCGACCCGGCCGGGGTCGGCGTCGGGGAGGTCGGCGGTCAGCTCGGTCAGGGTTCGCAACAGCGCGGCTCCGGGACCGTCGTCCCCGGCCGGTGTCGTGGACGGTGCGGCTGAAGCCGGATCGGCTGGCGCGATGGTCACGTGGGGGCTCTCCCTCGCTCGGCGGGGGCCTGGCGGAGGGCAGGGGGCAGCACACGAGCGCGCACGGCGTCGCGTCCACCGGCCCACTCCACGAGGCCCGGACGTCAGGCACCCGGAACGGTCGGACCGGGCGCACTGTCGGCAGGTCCTCGGACTGAACAGGCGTGCGGAAACACGCAAGTACACCGTTGCGGGACAGTTCCGGATTCGCACCGGATTCCCCTGCGGCGACAGCGAGCATGAGCATACATCTTGTGCCGGGCTGCCGTGCTACCCCCAGATGTTGTGTCGCGGTGGCTTCACAGCGTCAACTTGTAGGTGAGCAGGGTGATGTCGTCCAGGTGCGGGAGGGGGTTCCAGTCCCGCTCGGGTGTGCGGACGAACCCCAGGCGTTCGTAGATGCGGTGAGCCGCGTGCATGGTCCGCTGGGTGGACAGGACGACGGCCGTGCAGCCGGGCGTGGACCGGGCCCGTTCGACGCAGAACCGGACCAGGGCCTCACCGGCGCCCCGGCCGCGCGTTTCGCGGGCGACGGCGAGCATCCGTATCTCGGCCTCGCCCGGGCCCGCGATGTCGGCCATCGGGCCGCCGGACGGTACGAAGGTGACGCCGCCGAGGATCCTGTCCCCCTCCGCGGCGACCAGGACGTCGGCTGCGGCGGCCCGTCCGGCCACGTCTCTCAGGTGGTGCAGGTACCCGTCGCTCTCGCCGAAGTCGAGCAGGCCGTCGTCGAGGTAGGCGCGGGCGGTGATGTCGCCGAGGACGACGTGTTCGGTGGGTTTCACTTCCCGGATGAGGATGTCCATGGGACGAGTGTGGACGACAACGGGCCGCCGTCGGTCCTGCTCGACGGCGGCCCGCTGCGGGTCGGGCTGGTCTCCGGCTCAGGTCACCAGGCCGGCGTCAGTGGCTCGTGCCCGCCGTGGCCGGCGGCAGTTCCACCTGGACGCCCGGGTCGCCGGCGTCCGCGGTGTAGTCCTCCGGGCTCGTCTCGTCGATGCCCTCCGGGGCCTTCAGCGCCTTCAGGACGAAGGTCAGGACGACCGTCACGACCAGGTTCAGGACGAACGCCGTCAGACCGATGTAGCCGATCTCGCCGATGCCGGGGATCTCCTTCGCCGAGCCGCCGAAGTGCTTCTGGGTGGGCGAGGCGACGCCGTACGCGGCCACCGTGCCGTACACCATGCCGACCGCCCAGCCCGCGAGCAGCGCCCAGCGGTGGAACCAGCGCGTGAACAGGCCGCCGACCAGGGCCGGGAAGGTCTGCAGGATCCAGATGCCGCCCAGGAGCTGGAAGTTGATGGCGACCGTCTTGTCCATCGTGAGGACGAAGGCCAGGGCGCCCACCTTCACCAGCAGGGAGACCAGCTTGGAGACGCGGGTCTCCTCCTTGGGCGTCGCGTCCGGCTTGATGAAGTCCTTGTAGATGTTGCGGGTGAAGAGGTTCGCGGCCGCGATGGACATGATCGCCGCCGGGACCAGCGCACCGATGCCGATCGCCGCGAAGGCCACGCCCGCGAACCAGGCCGGGAACATGTTCTCGAACAGCTGCGGGATCGCCAGCTGCCCGTTGGTGACCTTCACACCGGCCGCGATCGCCATGAAGCCCAGCAGGGCCAGCAGGCCGAGCATGAGGGAGTACAGCGGCAGGATGGTGGTGTTGCGGCGGATCACCTCACGGCTCTTGGAGGAGAGGGTCGCCGTGATGGAGTGCGGGTACATGAAGAGCGCCAGCGCGGAGCCGAACGCCAGCGTGGCGTACGTCCACTGGCCCGCCTCGGCCGGCACCAGGGCGCCGCGCGGCTTGTCCGTCGCCGGGTTGACCTGCGCGTAGGCGTCTCCGGCCTTGGCGAAGATGTCGTCGAACCCGCCCAGCTTGATCGGGATGTAGATGATCGCCACCGCGATCACGATGTAGATCAGCGTGTCCTTCACGAACGCGATCAGTGCGGGGGCGCGCAGACCCGACGAGTACGTGTACGCGGCCAGCACACCGAAGGCGATCAGCAGCGGCAGGTCCTTGACGAACCAGTTGGTGTTCTCGCCGCCGCCGACGCCCATCACGTCCAGCACCGCCTGGATGCCGACGAGCTGGAGCGCGATGTACGGCATGGTCGCCAGGATGCCGGTGAGGGCCACGGCCAGGGACAGGCCCTTGGAACCGAAGCGGCCGCGCACGAAGTCCGAGGTCGTCACGTACCCGTGCTTGTGCGAGACCGACCACAGGCGCGGCAGGAAGGTGAAGATCAGCGGGTACACCAGGATCGTGTACGGCACCGCGAAGAAGCCGGCCGCGCCGGCCGCGTAGATCGCCGCCGGGACCGCCACGAACGTATAGGCCGTGTACAGGTCACCGCCCAGCAGGAACCAGGTGATCCAGGTGCCGAACGACCGGCCGCCCAGGCCCCATTCGTCGAGGCTGTGCTCGTTCTCGGCCTTGCGCCAGCGCGCGGCCAGGAAGCCCATGACCGTGACGGCCAGGAAGAAGAAGATGAAGACGGCGAGTGCCACGCCGTTCACGCCGTCGTTCACCGCGACGCACCGCCCTTCGCGGAGGAACGGGCGCGCTGGTCACGCCGCCACAGCGTGTAGGCGACCATCGTGAGAACGGTCGAGATCAGGACCCACGCCATCTGGTACCAGTAGAAGAACGGGATGCCGATGAACTTCGGCTCCACCTTCGCGTACGAGCCCACCCACAGCATCGCCACGAAGGGCGCGAACAGGCAGAGGCCGATGACGACGCGTACGGGCGTCACCACCGGCCCTCCGGACACTTCAGGCGCTTCTGACATCGGGCGCTCCGTCCCCTCGTTGATCACGTGTGCGACGCAGGCGAAATGTAGGTGACGGATAAAGCCCAGCGGAAGACCTCGTCCGGATATCGGTCCCCAGTCTTTGCTCTGGGCGACGGAGCGTACGGACGGTGGGGGCGCGGACGTTCGCGCTACGCATCGGGGGGAATCCTCCCGTCCGTGCGGCGACGGGAGGAACGGGGAGCGGGAGCGGGAGTCGCGCGCACCGCGCGCCGCCCCGGGCACTCAGTCCCGCGGCCGCTTCAGCCTGGCCACGAACTTGTACCGGTCGCCGCGGTAGACCGACCGCACCCACTCCACCGGCTTGCCCTCCTTGTCCAGGGAGTGCCGGGACAGCATCAGCATCGGCAGGCCCACGTCGGTGCCGAGCAGGCCGGCCTCACGCGGAGTGGCCAGCGAGGTCTCGATGGTCTCCTCGGCCTCGGCGAGGTGGACGTCGTAGACCTCGGCGAGCGCGGTGTAGAGGGAGGTGTACTTCACCAGTGACCTGCGCAGGGCCGGGAAGCGCTTGGCGGAGAGGTGGGTGGTCTCGATGGCCATGGGCTCGCCGTTGGCCATGCGCAGCCGCTCGATGCGCAGCACGCGCCCGCCGGTGGTGATGTCGAGCAGGCCGGCGAGGGTGTCGTCGGCGGTGATGTAGCCGAGGTCCAGGAGCTGTGAGGTGGGTTCGAGGCCCTGGGCGCGCATGTCCTCGGTGTACGAGGTGAGCTGGAGCGCCTGGGAGACCTTCGGCTTGGCGACGAACGTGCCCTTGCCCTGGATGCGCTCCAGGCGGCCTTCGACGACCAGCTCCTGAAGGGCCTGGCGCACGGTCGTGCGCGAGGTGTCGAACTCCGCCGCCAGCGTCCGCTCGGGCGGCACCGGCGTACCGGGCGCCTGGGTCTCCGTCATGTCGAGCAGGTGCTTCTTCAGGCGGTAGTACTTGGGCACACGCGCGGTACGGACGGTCGCCCCACCCTCGTTCTCCGCACTGCTGACGTCGGTGCTCATGGCCTGCCTTCCCGGCTGCGGGTGCCAAGCGACCGACATACCCGTCGGCCGCGGCTCACATCGTGGCACGGGTTCGTGGGCGGGGTGTCCCGTGCGGGTGACCTCGCGCGATCCGTGATCCCCTCTGTATACCTTCGGGACCCTTGTTGGTCTAGTCCAGACCGGTTCCGGGGGGCGGTGGTACACCCCGCGCGTGAGGCCCCGATGACCGCCCAGAAATTGAAAAGTCCCTGCATATCGCGGTCGCGTAACGGACGACTCGAGCCCCGTCGAACGCCTTGACAGCCCTATTGGTCTGAGCCAAGCTCCCCCTACTGGTCTACACCACTGGTCCAGGTCCCGGCCCCACGGACGGTACGCGTTGACGCTCAACCGCGGCGGGGAGGCAGGGGGGTTTGTGGCATCCCTGAGGAGGATGGCGTGAAGCGCAAGCTGACAGCCGCGATCGGTATCGCGGGCATGATCGTCTCCATCGCGGCGTGCGGGGACAACGGCGACGGCGGGGGCTCGGACAAGGGCGCCGACGCCAAGGAGCTGACGGTCTGGCTCACGGTCGACGCGCAGAACAACTGGCCCGACCTGGTCAAGGCCGCCGACGCCGCGGTGCAGAAGAAGCACCCCGGCCTCGAGATCACCCACGAGTACTACGGCTGGCCGGACAAGAACGCCAAGCTCGACGCGGTCCTCGCCACCGACAAGGCCCCCGACGTGGTCGAGATGGGCAACACCGAGATGCTCGGTTACATGGTCAAGGGCGCCTTCGCCCCCCTCGACGCCGCGGCGTTCGACAACTCCTCCGCCTGGCTGGACGGCCTGAAGGCCTCGGTGACCTACGAGGACAAGACCTACGGCGTCCCCTACTACGCCGGAGGCCGCGTCGGCAACTGGCGCAAGGACCTCTTCGCCTCCGCCGGCGTGAAGAGCGCCCCCAAGACCTACGCCGAGCTGACCGCCGCCCTCGACAAGGTCCAGAAGAAGGAGGGCGACAAGTTCAGCGCCTGGTACCAGCCCACCCGCGACTGGTACGCGGCGATGTCCTTCGTCTACGACGCCGGTGGCTCCATCGCGGTCGAGTCGGGCGGCGAGTGGAAGGGAAACCTCTCCTCGCCCGAGTCCGTCAAGGGCCTCACCGCGTACAAGGACGTCGTCGACCGGTACATGCACGGCGACAAGACCAAGGACGAGTCCGACCGCTACATCGTCTACGGCCAGGGCAAGTCCGGCATGATCTTCGGCGCCGCCTGGGAGGGCGCGACCGCCGAGGCCCCCGAGAACGACAAGACCGGCAAGCTCAAGGGCAACCTCGAGAACTTCGTGATGCCCGGACCGTCCGGCAGGAACCTCCCCGTCTTCCTGGGCGGTTCCGACCTCGCCGTGCCGGTGAAGTCGGACGCTCAGGACCTCGCCGCCGAGTGGATCAACGCGTTCACCGGCCCCTCCGGTCAGAAGGGCCTGATGGCCAAGGGCAACCTGCCCAACAACAAGACCGACCTCGCGACCCTGAAGAGCGACCCCAAGACGGCCGTACCGGCCACCGCGGCCGAGTCCAACTGGTTCGTCCCGATGGCCCCCGGCTGGGGCCAGGTCGAGAAGGCCCAGATCCTCCAGACCATGCTCCAGAACATCGGCACCGGCAAGAAGACGGTCGAGGAAGCCGCGAAGGAAGCGGACGCCGCCATCGACAAGGTCATCAACACCAAGTGACGTGAGACGGGGCTCCGCTGCGGCGGAGCCCCGCCGTCCGTACGACCTACGGGTCGCTGCCTTCGTCCGCCCTACGGGGCGCCGCCTTCGTACGACCTGAGGGACCGCTGAGGAGCGCGCGATGAGTGCCGCAGACACGACCACCCCTGCCAAGGTGCCGCCGCCGCGGTCGGCACCCCCACCGTCCGCACCGCGGCCGCCCCACGGGAAGCGGACCTCCGGTCCCTCCGGTACCGCAGGCACCCCCTGGCTGCTGCTCGCGCCCTGCCTGCTGGTCCTCCTGCTGGTGATGGGCTATCCGCTGGTCCGCCTGGTCACCCTGTCCTTCCAGAAGTTCGGGCAGTCCCAGCTGTGGGGCTTCCAGCCGGCCGAGTCGGTCGGGTTCGACAACTTCGCCAAGGTGCTGGGCGACGGCGAGTTCTGGGCGGTCGTCCTGCGCACCATCGTCTTCGCGGCCGGCTGCGTGATCTTCACGATGGTCATCGGCATGCTCATCGCGCTGCTGCTCCAGCGGGTCTCCGGCTGGGTGAAAACGCTGGTCAACATCGCCCTGGTGGCCAGCTGGGGGATGCCCGTCATCGTCGCCACCACCGTCTTCAAATGGCTGTTCGACGCCGACTACGGCATCCTCAACGCGGTCCTGAGCAAGCTGCCCGGCGTCGAGCTGATCGGCCACAACTGGTTCGCGAGCGGACCGCAGGGCCTCGCCGTGATCATGCTCCTGGTGGTCTGGGGAGCCGTGCCCTTCGTGGTCATCACGCTCGGCGCCGGCCTCACCCAGGTCCCCGCGGAACTGGAGGAGGCCGCCCGCCTCGACGGCGCCGGCGCCTGGGGCGTCTTCCGGTACGTCACCCTGCCCATCCTCAAGCCGGTCATCGTGATGCTCACGACCCTGTCGGTCATCTGGGACATGGGCGTCTTCCCGCAGGTCTTCGTGATGCGCAACGGCCACCCCGAGGCCGAGTTCCAGCTCCTGACGACGTACTCCTACGACCGCGCCTTCGTCGTCAACGACTACGCGCAGGGCTCGGCGATCGCCCTGATCACCGTGCTGCTCCTGCTCGGCGTGGTCGCCGTCTACATGCGCCAGATGCTGAAGATCGGAGACGTCGAATGACCAGCACGAGCGCACCCACCCGGGCGCCGCGCCGAAGGTCCGGGCTCGGCTGGAACCTCCTCGGCCTCCTCGTCTTCGTCACCGCCGGCTTCCCCGTCTACTGGATGCTCAACACGGCCTTCAAGCCGGCGAAGGACGCCATCGACCCGGACCCCAGCCTGCTGCCCACCGGCCTCACCCTCGCCAACTTCGGCCGGGCGCTCGACATCGCCGACTTCTGGGGCCCGGTCGGCCGCAGCCTGGTCGTCTCCCTGGCGGTCGTGGCGATCGGCGTCGTCGTCGGCATGCTGGCCGCCCTCGCCATCTCCCGGTTCGCCTTCCGCGGCCGCAAGATCGTGATCGTCGGCATCCTGGCCGTCCAGATGGTCCCGCTGGTCGCGATGATCATCCCGGTCTTCCTGCTGCTGAACGACCTGGGCCAGTACGACCGGCTGACCGGCCTGATCATCACCTACCTGACCTTCATCCTCCCCTTCACGGTGTGGACCCTGCGCGGCTTCATCGTCAACATCCCGAAGGAGCTGGAGGAGGCCGCGATGGTCGACGGCTGCTCCCGCACCGGCGCCTTCCTGCGCGTCGTCTTCCCGCTCCTCGCCCCCGGCATGGTCGCCACCTCGGTCTACGGCTTCATCCAGGCCTGGAACGAGTACCTCTACGCCCTGATGCTGCTCAGCCAGAAGAACCAGACGGCGACCGTCTGGCTCGGCAACTTCACCACCAAGCACGGCACCGAGTACGCGCCCATGATGGCCGGCGCCACCATGATGGCCGTACCGATCGTCGTCCTCTTCCTCCTCGTCCAGCGCAAGATGGCCGCGGGTCTGACCGCGGGCGCCGTGAAGGGATAACGCCCCCGATGACGACACTCGCCAGCGCCACCGACACTCTGACGCGCGACGCCCTGACGGTCCTCCAGCCCGGCTTCCCCGGCACCACCGCCCCCGACTGGCTGCTGCGCCGCCTCGGCGAGGGCCTCGCCTCGGTCGGCCTGTTCGGCCGCAACATCGCCTCCCCCGAGCAACTCGCCTCCCTGACCGCCCAGTTGCGCGCCGAACGTGACGACGTGCTCGTCGCCATCGACGAGGAGGGCGGGGACGTGACCCGCCTGGAGGTCAGGACGGGCTCGTCCTTCCCCGGCAACCACGCGCTCGGCGCGGTGGACGACACCGAGCTGACCCGGGACGTCGCCGCGGAGCTGGGCCGCCGCCTGGCCGCCTGCGGGGTGAACTTCAACTGGGCCCCGTCGGCGGACGTGAACTCCAACCCCGCCAACCCGATCATCGGGGTCCGCTCCTTCGGCGCCGACCCCGGCCTGGTGGCCCGCCACACCGCCGCCTACGTCGCCGGCCTGCAGTCGGCGGGCGTCGCCGCCTGCACCAAGCACTTCCCCGGGCACGGCGACACGGCCGTCGACTCCCACCTCGCCCTGCCCCGCATCGACGCCGACCCCGCGGTCCTCGCCGAGCGGGAACTGACCCCCTTCCGCGCCGCGATCGCCGCCGGCACCCGCGCGGTGATGAGCGCGCACATCCTCGTCTCCGCCCTGGACCCCGACCGCCCGGCAACGCTGTCCCGTCGCATCCTGACGGACCTCCTGCGCGGCGACCTCGGCTACGACGGGCTGATCGTCACCGACGGCATGGAGATGCGGGCCGTCGCCGCGGCGTACGGCATGGAGCGGGGAAGCGTCCTCGCGATCGCGGCCGGCGCGGACGCGATCTGCGTCGGCGGCGGCCTCGCGGACGACGAGACGGTACGCCGTCTGCGCGACGCCCTCGTCGCGGCCGTCCGCACGGGCGAACTGCCCGAGGAACGCCTGGCGGACGCGGCGCAGCGGGTACGGTCGCTCGCCCGCTGGTCGGCCTCGGCCGCACCGTCCGCCGAGGGGCGCGCGGCACGCGCCGACGTCGGCCTCCTCGCCGCCCGCCGGGCCCTCCGCCTCACCGGCCAGGACCGCTTCACCCCGCTCACCGACGCCCCGTTCGTCGCCGCCCTCACCCCGGTCGCCAGCATCGCCGTCGGCGACGAGACCCCGTGGGGCGTGGCCGCCGAACTCGCCCGGCTGCTGCCCGGCACCGCGACGGGCAGCTTCGCCGGTGCGGACGCCGGCACGGCGGCGCTGGCGGCGGCGGGGAAGCGGCGCATCGTGGCCGTGGTCCGCGACGAGCACCGTCACCCCTGGATGGCGACGGCCCTCGACACCCTCCTCGCCGCCCGCCCCGACACGCTCGTCGTCGAGATGGGCGTCCCCCAGGCCGCCCCGCGCGGCGCGCTCCACCTCGCCACCCACGGTGCGGCCCGCGTCTGCGGCCGAGCGGCGGCGGAGATCATCGCGGGCACGCGGTAGTCCGTACGACGCCGAAGGCGCCGGGTTCCCACCAGGAACCCGGCGCCTTCGCGTGCCGGTACGGATGCCGCCCGGGGCCTCAGATCCCCTGCCACCGCGGCTTGTTGGCGTACGTGTGGCGGAAGTAGTCCGCGAGCTTCAGCTTGGACGCGGCGGCCTCGTCGACGACGACCGTCGCATGCGGGTGCAACTGGAGCGCGGAGGCGGGGCACACCGCCGCGACCGGGCCCTCCACGGTCGCCGCGACCGCGTCCGCCTTGCCCTCGCCCGTGGCGAGCAGCACCAGGTGCCGCGCCTCCAGGATGGTGCCGATGCCCTGCGTGATGACGTGGTGCGGGACCTGGTCGATGTCGCCGTCGAAGAAGCGCGCGTTGTCGATCCGGGTCTGCTGCGTCAGCGTCTTGATCCGGGTCCGCGAGGCCAGCGAGGAGCACGGCTCGTTGAATCCGATGTGCCCGTCGGTCCCGATCCCGAGCAGTTGCAGATCGACCCCGCCGGCCTCGGCCAGCGCCCGGTCGTAGGCCTCGCACGCCGCCTGCACGTCCCCGGCGGTGCCGTCCGGGCCGAGGAACGCGTCCATCCCGATCCCGAGCGGCTCCAGCACCTCGCGCCGCAGCACCGAACGGTAGGACTCCGGATGCTCGGCGGGCAGCCCCACGTACTCGTCGAGCTGGGCGATCCGCGCCCGTGAGGTGTCCACGGCACCGGAGCGCACCTTGGCCGCCAGCGCCTGGTAGACGGGCAGCGGGGTGGAACCGGTGGCCACGCCGAGCAGGGCGTCGGGCTTGCGCCCCAGGAGCCGCGCCATGGCCTCGGCGATGAGCTCGCCGCCCGACCTGGCGTCCGCAACGATGACAACTTCCACGCTGGCCTGCCGTTCTGGGAGGGAGGGGGAGGGAGAGTCGGGGCGATGTGGTTTAGACCAATCTAACAGAAGGGGGTCCTCGCGGCCCGGCCCCGCCCCCCGGGAAATCGCCCCGCCGCACAAATTGCCCCACCAACGGGCCCCGCACAGGAACCCACACAGGCTAGGCTGCGTTGTGGATACGAGGACGTCCGACCAGTCTCCCCGCGACGGGTGACCGGATCGCGAACGGACAGCAACGAACAACCTCCGACGCATGGACACGGCGAAGTGGTCTAGTCCACAATCGTCAAGCAAGCCGTGCGAAGGAGCACCGCCACACTTCCGTCTTCCCCGCACAGGAAGGCGGACCGAGGATCCGGAGCTCTCTGCCCTGACTGCCCCGGCTCCTCACCTTCGGCCGACCGGGACCGCACACCCCGCGGCCGATATTGCTCCGGGCTGCGGTGCCGGGAGGGTTGAGGGTCCCTCCCAGGCGCCGCGGCCCGCGGGTGTTTTTCGAGCAGGTCCGAACCCCCGGGTACGCTCGCAGACGTGCCCTCCATGAACGAACTCGTACGCCAGCACACCGCGCTCGGTGACTCCGACCTCGAGTGGCTCCACCTGCTGGTCTCGGAGTGGCAGCTGCTCTCCGACCTCTCCTTCGCCGACCTGGTCCTGTGGGTCCCCACCCGTGACGGCACCCGCTACGTCTCCGTCGCCCAGATGCGCCCCAACACCGGCCCCACCTCCTACCAGGACGACATGGTCGGCCACCTCGTCCCCCGCGGCCGCCGCCCCCTGCTGGACGCCGCCCTGGACGAGGGTCGGATCGTGCGCGAGGGCGACCCGGAGTGGCGCGAAGAGGTTCCCGTCCGGGTCGAGTCGATCCCCGTACGCCGCGAGGGCCGCGTCCTCGGTGTGATCGCCCGCAACACCAACCTGCTCACCGTGCGCACCCCGAGCCGCCTGGAGCTGACCTATCTCCAGAGCGCCTCCGACCTCGCGCAGATGATCGCGGCCGGTTCCTTCCCGTTCCCCGACCAGCAGATGGACATGGACGCGGCCCCCCGCGTCGGCGACGGACTGATCCGCCTCGACGCGGACGGCATCGTCCAGTACGCCTCCCCGAACGCGCTCTCCGCCTACCACCGCATGGGCCTCGCCTCCGACCTGGTCGGCCACCACCTCGGGCAGACCACCGCCGAACTCGCCCCGACCCGGGGCCCGGTCGACGAGGCGCTCGCCAAGGTGGCCAGCGGCTGGGCGCCCCGCGAGTTCGAGATCGAGGCCAACGACGGGGTCATCCAGTTCCGCGCGATCCCGCTCAAACCCAAGGGCACCCGCATCGGTTCGCTCGTCCTGCTCCGGGACGTCACCGAACTACGGCGCCGCGAGCGCGAATTGATCACCAAGGACGCGACCATCCGGGAGATCCACCACCGGGTGAAGAACAACCTTCAGACGGTCGCCGCCCTGCTCCGCCTCCAGGCCCGCCGCATCGAGTCCGAGCGGGGACGGGAGGCCCTGGAGGAGGCGGTCCGCCGCGTCGGCTCCATCGCCATCGTCCATGAGACGCTGTCCCAGAACCTGGACGAGCGGGTGGAGTTCGACGAGATCGCCGACCGGGTCCTCGCGATGGTCGCGGAGATCTCCCCGGGCAAGGTCACCGGCCGGCGCACCGGACGCTTCGGCATCCTGGACGCGGAGGTCGCCACCCCGCTGTCCATGGTGCTCACCGAGATCCTCCAGAACGCCCTGGAACACGGCTTCCGCGAGGGCGAGACCGGCACGGTCGAGGTCTCCGCCGTCCGCGGCGGCACCACCAAGGAGGCCCGCCTGCTGGTCACCGTCCAGGACGACGGCGTCGGCCTGCCCGCCGGCTTCGACCCGCACACCTCGGGCAACCTCGGCCTGCAGATCGTACGGACGTTGGTGGAGGGGGAGTTGGGGGGCACCTTCGACATGGTCCCGGCGCCGGAGCGGGGCACACAGGTGATCCTGGACATCCCGGTGCGGGCGCAGAAGTAGGTCTGTCGTCTGCGGTGGTGGGGGGAGAGCGGTGGGCCTGCTGTCGCGGCGGCGCGGGCCTCGGGGGCGGCGCACGAGTTGTCGGGGACAGCAAGAAGCCCCGGACCGTTCAGGGGTCCGGGGCTCCGGCATGCTCGTTGCCAGCAATTGCTGCGCATCGGGGGTACTGCGCGCTGCGGCTCGGGGGCGGGAGATGCGTACTCGCTGTACGCGCCGCCAAGCTCAGGCTGTGTGCGGGGCGGGTGTTGTCAGGCGGAGGCCTGACGGGCCCGGTTGCGGGCGGCGCGGCGCTTCATGGCGCGGCGCTCGTCCTCGCTGAGACCACCCCAGACGCCGGAGTCCTGGCCGGACTCGAGCGCCCACTGCAGGCACTGATCCATAACGGGGCAGCGACGGCAGACGGCCTTGGCTTCCTCGATCTGCAGCAGCGCAGGACCGGTGTTGCCGATGGGGAAGAAGAGCTCGGGGTCTTCCTCGCGGCAAACGGCGTTGTGACGCCAGTCCATGGCTGCTACCTCTCCTTGGTATTACTGCAGGTTGCTTGTGAATGTGAACGCTTTCACGAATCCCTCAACAAGTGAAGGGCCGAGCGCCAGTTCCCCGGCGTGGGTCCTGTGGATTGAAGAGGGGTTCTGGTGATCAGTGGAGGCCGGTGTTGCGGGCCGTCCCGATCGCCACGTAGAGACTCGCAAACCTCAGCGGCGGATACAACCCCTTCCGGAAAGTTTTTTTTGATTCCTCGGTGTCGACTAGGTCACAGCCGTACTTCCATGGGGTGGATCCTGGCCTAAACGTTCGAGTGAAAGGACTTTCGCCCCTTCTGCTCACACAATCACACGCAGTGCATGGCGTACGCCTGTGAACGTCACGCTGGTACGCAGCCCCAGGTGGTCACCGTCCATCTGGAGGGGTAGCGGGACCTTCGAATGCAAGGTGAACTGGTCCAGGTCGTGCAGTGAGACGGCGTGCCTGCCGTGGGGGCCCCGCTCGGGGGACGAAGTGAGCAACTGGGTTCCATACCGGACAACCGCGGCGGTGGACAGACGGCTGAGACCGAATACGTCGAGCCCGCTATCGAACGAGGCCTTAGGCGACGCGTACACCGGGCGATTGCCCAGATAGGTCCACGGAGCCGTGTTGCAGACGATGGACAGCACCAAATCGGTCACCGGTTCCGCGCCCGGACGCTCCAGGGTGATCGAGCCGTGCCGGCGCTGCGGCTCACCGAGGAGCTGGCGCACCGCCTGGCGGATGTAGAGAGCGTGGGTGGATTTCTTCCCGCGTTCGCGGTGCTGCTCGACCCGGCCCACCACGCCCGCGTCGAAACCGAGCCCGGCGTTGAAGGTGAACCAGCGGGACGGCACCGCCTCGTCCTCGGTTCCGGGCGTACCCGAGGTCAGCCCCAGCCCGACCGTGCGCTCCCTGCCCTCGCGCAGCGCGTCCAGGAGGGCGCCGGTGGCCTCCACGGGATCGTTGGGCAGGCCCAGGGCGCGGGCGAAGACGTTGGTGGAGCCGCCGGGGACCACGGCGAGACCGGGGAGGCGCTCGGGGGCGGGCCCGGCGTGCAGGAGGCCGTTGACCACCTCGTTGATCGTGCCGTCGCCGCCCAGGGCGACGACCATGTCTATGTCCTCGCTCTGCGCCGCCTGTCGGCCCAGGTCACGCGCGTGCCCGCGGTACTCGGTGGTGACCGCCTCGAGCTTCATCTCGCTCGCGAGCGCGTGGATGAGGACGTCACGCGTCCGTGCACTCGTAGTGGTTGCTGCCGGATTGACCACAAGAAGTGCACGCATGCAGGGCAGCGTACCTACTGGGTGGTACCAGGGCACAGGCCGAGTAGGGATCAGGTAAGAGATCGAGCCGTGAGCCTCGACACGACCTGCGCCGGCGGGCGCACACGCCCTTGCGGGCGCCAGAAGGCGCGCCCGGTGCGAGGGCTACCCTTCAGGGGTGAGCAGTGAGCAGACCCCCGCCGCCCCGGAAACCGCAGGCCCCCGCCCGCGCCGACTGACGTACGCCGCCGGGCTCACCGCCCTGGAAGGGCTGGCGCTGCTCGTCGGCGGGGTGTGGATCCTCGTCCTGGGGATCACCGGCGACCCCGACGACCGGCAGCAGGCCGTCACCGGCGGGGTGACGCTGATGGTGCTCGCGCTGCTGCCGCTGCTGGCCGCCCGCGGGCTGCTGGGCCGCCGCAGCTGGAGCCGCGGGCCGGCCGTCATCACGCAGATCCTGGCGCTGCCCGTCGCCTACAACCTGCTGCAGGCCGACAGCATGGCGATCCCGGCCGGTATCGCGCTCGCGGTCGTCGCCGTCGCCGCGCTCGTCCTGCTCGTCAACGGTGAGACGACCCGGGCCCTCGGGATCCGGGGGCCCGGCAACGCCGACACCGGCGCGCGGAAGTAGAGGCCGCTTCTCCGGAAGCGGTCACTGCCCGAACGCGACCGTCACTCCTCGACGAGCAGCTTCTCCCGCAGCTGCGCCAGTGTCCGCGCCAGCAGGCGCGAGACGTGCATCTGCGAGATGCCGACCTCCTGCGCGATCTGCGACTGCGTCATGTTGCCGAAGAACCGCAGCAGCAGGATCCGCTTCTCCCGGGGCGGGAGGTCCTCCAGCAGTGGCTTGAGCGACTCCCGGTACTCGACGCCCTCCAGCGCCTCGTCCTCCGCGCCCAGCGTGTCCGCCACGGCCGGGGACTCGTCGTCGGTGTCGGGGACGTCCAGGGACAGCGTGGAGTACGCGTTGGCGGACTCCAGGCCCTCCAGGACCTCCTCCTCCGAGATCGCCAGCTTCTCGGCGAGCTCGTGGACGGTGGGGGAGCGGCCGTGCAGCTGCGACAGCTCGGCCGTCGCCGTCGTCAGTGACAGCCGCAGCTCCTGGAGCCTGCGCGGTACCCGCACCGCCCAGCCCTTGTCGCGGAAGTGCCGCTTGATCTCGCCGACGACCGTCGGGGTCGCGTACGTGGAGAACTCCACCCCGCGGTTGGGGTCGAAACGGTCCACCGACTTGATCAGCCCGATGGTGGCGACCTGGGTGAGGTCGTCCAGCGGCTCACCGCGGTTGCGGAAGCGGCGCGCGAGGTGCTCGACGAGCGGCAGGTGCATCCGGACCAGCTGGTTGCGCAGCTCCGCGTACTCCGGGCTGCCCTCGCTCAGCGCGCGCAGCTGGACGAACATCGCCCGCGCCCCACTGCGGTCCTGGGGCGCGCGGTCCTGCGGCTCACTGTTCCGAGGCGCGTTGTTCCGAGGCTCGTGCCGCGTGCCCGGCACGCCCTGTTCGTCGTCTCGCTCGTGCTCGCTCATCGTCCCGCCCGTCGCCCTCTGTCGAGCCCTCGCCTCCGCCCGGCCGGGGGTTCCCCCGATCCGCCCCTCCCGAGGCGAGTCCTGCACGGCACCGTCCGGGAAGCCGTCCCGCGCGGAGGTCGAGTCGTCCTCCGGATGCGGCCGGGCCTGCTCGGGAATGCCGTCGATGCCGTCCGCCGTGCGTCGGGAACCGCCCGGAGTGGCGGGAGTGTCGGCGCTCTCGGCCGGCAGTTCCCGTGTGCCGCGCTCTTCGTCCCGCACCGGCCCGTCCCCGTTCCTCACGCCGGCCCGGGTCCCGCGCCGCGCTGTTTGTAGAGGCTGATCGAAACGGTTTTGTCCTCGTCCACGGCGGAGGAGACCTTGCCCGCGAGGGCGGACAGCACGGTCCAGGCGAAGGTGTCGCGCGAGGGCGCGTGGCCGTCCGTGGTGGGCGCCGAGACGGTGACCTCCAGCGAGTCGTCGACCAGGCGGAAGACGCAGCTGAGCACCGAGCCGGGCACGGCCTGCTGGAGCAGGATCGCGCAGGCCTCGTCCACCGCGATGCGCAGGTCCTCGATCTCGTCCAGGGTGAAGTCCAAACGGGCCGCGAGGCCGGCCGTGGCCGTCCGCAGCACCGACAGGTAGGCACCCGCAGCCGGCAGCCGGACTTCCACGAAGTCCTGGGTCGCGGGCTCGCCTGCGATCTGGGACACCCTCACCTCCAAGGTGGTACAAGCTTTTCGGGGCCGAGGGTCGCCCCCCGGGGTAACGCGTGTGTGGTGCAGCGGTGACGCTATCGCGCTCTCAAGTGTCCTGTCCCCGGGACCCCAACCCCCTGGCGTCACTCACAGTAAAGCTGTGAACACGCTCCGTGTCTAGGGGTCTGCGGACCCAAAAGGGAAGAGGGCGCGCCGGGTTGACGTACCCAGGCGTCAGATGCTCGAACCGTACCCGCTGGACGGGCCGGCCGTCCTGGGGCCGGCTCATACGAGGACGTGGTCGACGAAGCACCAGCGCCAGTTCTCGCCGGGTTCGAAGGTCCGCATGACCGGATGGCCGGAGTCCTTGTGGTGCTCTGTGGCGTGGCGGCCCGGCGAGGAGTCGCAGCAGCCGACGTGGCCGCACGTCAGACACAGCCGCAGCTGCACCGGGTGGGTGCCGTCCCGCAGACACTCCGGACAGGTCTCGCCGAGGGGAGCCGGTTCGGGGTGCGGCAGCGCGTCGGCGTGCGTGCACTGTTTCATGATTGCCAGATTACGACGGGCGTGCGGACGTCCGCGTGGAAAAACGAGGGTGGGCGGGACATGGACGTGATGCCACTGCTGTTGCTGGTCGCGGGCAGCGCGGGGATCGCCGCGGCGGCCCGGCGCACCCCGGTGCCCGCCCCGCTGCTCCTGGTCGCCGCCGGCCTGGCCGTGTCGTACGTCCCCGGGGTCCCCGACTACACCCTCGACCCCGACGTCGTCCTCCCGCTCCTGCTGCCCCCGCTGCTGTACACCTCGGCCACCGACAGCTCCTACCTCGACCTGCGCGCCCAGCTGCGGCCCGTGGCGCTGCTGTCGGTCGGGTACGTGCTCTTCGCGACGGTCGTCGTCGGCTGGGCCGCCTACCTGCTCGTCCCCGGCCTGCCGCTGACGGCGGCGCTGGTGCTGGGCGCGGTCGTGGCGCCGCCGGACGCGGTCGCGGCGACGGCGGTGGCCCGCCGGGTCGGCCTGCCGTCGAAGATCACCACGATCCTCCAGGGCGAGTCCCTCCTGAACGACGCCACCGCGATCACCGCCTTCAAGGTGGCCCTCGCGGTCGTCGTCGGAGAGGGCGCGTCCTGGGCCGGCGGGATCGAGGAGTTCCTGGTGGCGGCGGTCGGCGGCACCGCGGTCGGCCTGATCCTGATGGCCCCGCTGCACTGGCTGCGCACCCACATCAAGGAGCCCCTGCTCCAGAACACGCTCTCCCTGCTGATCCCGTTCGTCGCCTACGCGGCCGCCGAGCAGTTCCACGCCTCCGGTGTCATCGCCGTGGTCGTCGTCGCCCTCTACCTCGGCCACCGCGCGTGGGAGGTCGACTTCGCCACCCGCCTCCAGGAGGAGGCCGTGTGGAAGATGGTCGCCTTCGTCCTGGAGTCGGCGGTCTTCGCCCTGATCGGCCTGCAACTGCCGGTCGTGGTGAGGGGCCTCGGCGCCTACGAGGGTGTGGACGCCGTCCGGTACGCCGTCGCCCTCTTCCTCGTGGTCGTCGCCGTGCGCTTCCTGTGGGTGTACCCGGCGACCTTCCTGCCCCGGCTGCTGTCGAGACGCATCCGTGAGCGCGAGGAGAACCCGACCTGGCGGGGGCCGATCGTCATCGCCTGGGCCGGCATGCGGGGCGTGGTCTCGCTCGCCATCGCCTTCTCCATCCCGCTCACCGTCGACCACGGCGAGGCGCCCTTCCCGCACCGCAACCTCGTCCTCTTCCTGACCTTCACCACGGTCATCGGCACCCTGGTCGTGCAGGGCGTGAGCCTGCCCCCGCTGATCCGTCTGCTGAAGTTCCCCGACCCCGACCCGCAGGCCGCCACGCTCGCCGAGGCCAACGCGCAGGCGCAGGCCTCCCGGGTGGCCGAGGAGCGCCTGGACGCCCTCCTCGCCGACGAGCGCAACGCCCTGCCGCCGCCCCTCGCCGACCGTCTGCGCACCGTCCTGGAGCGTCGCCGCAACGCCGTCTGGGAGCGCCTCGGCCAGGTCAATCCGGTCACCGGGGAGACCGTCGACGACACCTACCGCCGCCTGTCCCGCGAGATGATCAGCGCCGAACGCGAGGTCTTCGTCCGCCTCCGGGACGGCCGCCACATCGACGACGAGATGCTCCGCACCCTCCTGCGCAGGCTGGACCTGGAGGAGGCGGCGGCCTATCGGGAGGCGGGGTGAGCGGTGCGGCCGCCGGCCGCCGGGCCGCGATGCGCGGCGGGAAGGCGGTTTCCGCCGCGCGTCGAACCGTGTCCCGGCTGATTCAGGGGACGCCCGCCCGGACGGCGGGCTCTTCTCCGGGGCGGCCCACTCCGCGGGTTCCTGCCTCCTCCGCAGGTGGCCCTGCGGGGCCCACCGCGCAGGGGCGCGTTCGCCCAGACGTTCCGGGGCACCGACGTCCTCCAGGCCGTCCGGCAGAGGCACGCGACCGGCGCCGGCCGCCCAGCCCCTCCACCCGACGGCACGGCGCCCGTCATCCGCCGAACGGAGCTCCCGTGATCACGGCGGCCACGGCACTCCCGGGCGTGAAGGTCCCCTCCTCGACCAGGGCGACAAGTCCGTACAGCAACTTGGCGACATAGAGACGTTCGACCGGCAGGCCGTGGCGCTGCTCGAAGTCCTCCGCGAAGGCGTCGAGGGCGGGGGTGGTGCGGGCGTAGCCGCCGAAGTGAAAACGGTCGTCGAGCGACCAGTCGCCGCGAGGACCGCCGAACGCGGTCTGCTGGAGGGACCGTATCCCGGCGGCGAGGAAGCCGCCCTTCAGCACGGGTATGCCCAGGGCCCGCTCGCCGGGGCCCAGGCCGGCGGCGAGGCCCGCGAGGGTGCCGCCCGTGCCGCAGGCGACGGCGGCGACTTCGGCGTGGCCGCGCAGCTCCTCGCCGAGTGCCCGGCAGCCACGGACGGCCGCCGCGTTGCTGCCGCCCTCGGGGACGACGTACGCGTCCTCGGCGCCGGCCGCGCGCAGGACGGCGGTGAGGGTGGCGGGGTCGGACTTGCGGCGGTAGGTGGACCGGTCGACGAAGCGCAGCCGCATGCCGTCGGCCGCGCAGCGGGCCAGGGACGGGTTCAGCGGCCGGTCCGCGAGCTCGTCGCCGCGCACCACCCCGACCGTGGTCAGGCCCAGCAGACGGCCGGCGGCGGCCGTGGCCCGCAGGTGGTTGGAGTAGGCGCCGCCGAACGTGACGATCGGCCGGCCGGCCGCCGCCTCCAGGTTCGGCACGAGCTTGCGCCACTTGTTGCCGATCAGCTCCGGGTGGATCAGGTCGTCCCGCTTGAGCAGCAGCCGTACGCCGTGCCGGGCGAACCGGTCGTCGGCCACCTCCCGGAGCGGGGAGGGGAGCCGGGGACGCAGGGCGGCGGGGTGGGTCACCAGGCCATTGTCGAACACCGGTCGTTGCGAAAACTCGCTCTGCCCCGCGCGTGCATGATCCATTCCCGCTCTTTCGGGTAATAGCACGAGCACTCTGCGTGATGGAAGGCTTCCCGGCGAGAACAGTGCATCGGCGCACCACGGCGTCCGTGCATGACTGGGAGGGCATTTCTCTATGTCGTTAGGCGAAGAGGTCCGCGCCGAGCAGGGCAAGCCGCAGCAGAGCCTCGGCACCGTGGCCGCGCGGAACCTGGCCACCACGACCAAGTCCGTACCGCAGATGCAGGAGATCAGCTCCCGCTGGCTGCTGCGGACGCTGCCCTGGGTGGACGTGCAGGGCGGCACGTACCGGGTGAACCGGCGCCTGACGTACGCGGTCGGCGACGGCCGGATCACATTCGTCAAGACCGGTGACCGCGTCGAGGTCATCCCCGGCGAACTCGGCGAACTGCCGGCGCTGCGCTCGTACGAGGACGAAGAGGTGCTCTCGGAGCTGGCTTCCCGCTGCCGGCAGCAGGAGTACGTCCCGGGCCAGGTCATCGCCTCCTTCGGCGGCCGCAACGACGAGGTCTACCTGCTGGCGCACGGCAGGGTCGAGAAGGTCGGCACCGGCCCCTACGGGGACGACCAGGTCCTCGGGGTCCTCGCCGACGGCGCCTACTTCGGCGACCAGGCGCTGCTCGACGGCGACGCCATCTGGGAGTACACCGCGCGCGCCCACACGGCCAGCACGGTACTGATCCTGTCCCGCCAGGACTTCGAGCAGGTCGCGGAGCGCACCGACTCCCTGCGCGAGCATGTCCGCCAGCAGCGCGCGATCCCCCGGCAGCGCACCAACAAGTACGGCGAGAAGGCCGTCGACCTCGCCGCGGGTCACTCCGGCGAGCCGGACATCCCGCACACGTTCGTGGACTACGACGCCCGGCCGCGCGAGTACGAACTGAGCATCGCCCAGACCGTGCTGCGCATCCACACGCGCGTGGCCGACCTGTACAACCAGCCGATGAACCAGACCGAGCAGCAGCTGCGGCTCACGGTCGAGGCGCTGAAGGAGCGCCAGGAGCACGAGCTGGTCAACAACCGCGACTTCGGACTCCTCCACAACTGCGAGTACGACCAGCGGATCCAGCCGCACGACGGTGTGCCCAGCCCGGACGACATGGACGAACTGCTCAGCAGGCGCCGCGGCACCAAGCTCTTCCTCGCCCACCCGCGCGCGATCGCCGCGTTCGGCCGTGAGCTGAACAAGCGGGGGCTCGTCCCGGAGACGATCGACGTCGGCGGCAACCGGATCCCCACCTGGCGCGGGGTGCCGATCTACCCGTGCAACAAGATCCCGGTCACCGAGGCCCGGACCAGCTCGATCATCGCGATGCGTCTCGGCGAGCAGGACCAGGGCGTCATCGGCCTGCGCCAGTCCGGCATCCCGGACGAGATCGAGCCGAGCCTGTCCGTGCGGTTCATGGGCATCAACGAACAGGCCATCATCAAGTACCTGGTCACGGCCTACTACTCGGCTGCCGTGCTGGTCCCGGACGCGCTGGGCGTCCTGGAGAACGTCGAGATCGGCCGCTGGCAGTGACCTCGCCCGTGCGGACGCCGTGTCCCCGCTCGCCGGGGCGGGTACACCCAGGGCGTACCCGCCGGGTGACAGCGCGTCCGTCACCGTCCGCGGACCCTGCGAGGGAGTCTCGATGACCGACTTCGTGACGGAGACCAGGCCGCACTCGCGCGGGCGGGGGCCCGTCGCACGCCAGGGCGACGGCGGGACGGGAGCGTCCGACGGGCCGGAGGCGGCAGCGATCCTGGAGGCTGCCCGGGTGTCGGTCGACCCCGTCCTGGGGGCGGCCCTCGGTTCGCTGCCCGGCTCGCTGCGCCGGATCGCGCTCCACCACTTCGGCTGGGAGCAGGCCGACGGCACCAGGGCCGCGGGCAGTGGCGGCAAGGCGATCCGTCCGGCGCTGGTGCTCGCCGCGGCCGCCGCCCTCGGCGGGCAGACGGCCCGCACGGCGGCCGTGCGGGCCGCCGCGGCGGTGGAACTGGTCCACAACTTCACGCTGCTGCACGACGACGTGATGGACCGGGACACCACCCGACGGCACCGCCCCACCGCCTGGACCGTGTTCGGCGACGCCGACGCCATCCTCACCGGGGACGCCCTCCAGGCGCTGGCCCTCGGACTGCTGGCCGAGGACCCGCACCCGGCGTCCGCGGCGGCCGCCGCCCGCCTCGCGGCCTGCGTGGTCGAGCTGTGCGCCGGGCAGCAGGCGGACACGGCCCTGGAGAAGCGCGGGCCCGCCGACGTCGCGCTCGACGAGGTGCTCGCCATGGCCGAGGCCAAGACGGGCGCGCTGCTCGGCTGCGCCTGCGCCGTCGGCGCGCTGTACGCCGGGGCGCCGGAGGAGGACGTCGAGGCGCTGGACGCGTTCGGCCGGGAGGCCGGGCTCGCCTTCCAGCTCATCGACGACGTGATCGGCATATGGGGCGACCCGCGGCACACCGGCAAACCGGCCGGCGCGGACCTGGCCGCCCGCAAGAAGTCCCTGCCGGTGGTCGCCGCGCTCGCCTCCGGCACCCCGGCCGCCGCGGAGCTGGCCGAGCTGTACGCCGTCCCGTACGACCGGGCGGACCTGGAGCGCACGACGCTCGCCGTCGAGCGGGCCGGCGGGCGCGCGTGGGCGCAGGAGCAGGCGGCCGACCACATGGCCCGGGCGATGTCCGAACTGGCCCGGGCGATCCCGGACCCCGCGTCGGCGGGCGCCCTGCTGTCCCTGGCGGAGTTCGTGACCCGGCGCACCACGTGACGGTGCTCTGAAGACCCCGGGGTCCCCGGGACCGTGCGGCTCCTGACTCCGCACGGTCACCGGGGGCCCCGGCCCGGCGGGTCCCGCACAGCCCCACGGTGTGCGGGACCCGCGTCGGCGTGTCCGCGGGCTCACTCCCGCGGCACCACCGTCGCCACGATCCGTTCCACCAGCCCCTCCGGCACGGTCGCGTCCGGCAGGGCGCCGTCCAGGACGCCGGGCAGGGTCAGGTGTTCCAGGATCAGACCCAGCATGGCGAGGTAGAGGACGACGACGGTCTCGTCGCCGCCGGGCAGACCGGCCTCGCGGTGGAACCGCATGCCGTACTCCAGCTCCGCACGCACCGACCGGGTGTAGGAGGCGCGCAGGCCGGGGCGGCGGGTGGCCTCCAGGCGCATCTCCAGCAGGGCGAGGTGTCCGGTGCGGTCGCGGACCGCGCGGGCCATCAGGTCCCGCATGAGGGCCGTGACGAGCGAGCGGTCCTTCGGCCGTTGCATCAGTTCGGCGAGCGCCTGCGGGTCGGGGGCGAGGCGCGTGTGCAGGCGGGCGTCGATCTGGCGGAGCAGGTCGTCGCGCCCGGTGAAGTAGTTCGACGCGGTGCCCACCGGCACCTTCGCCGCCGCGTCCACCGCGCGGAAGGTCAGCCCCCGAGCCCCCTCCCGCGCGAGCACCTCGACCCCGGCGTCCACCAGGGCCGCGCGCCGTTCCGGGTTGCCGGCCATGCGGACTCCTCTCTTCCCTCTGCCTCCGCTTCCGGGGGATTCCGGAAAACACCTTGCAACCACTACAAGTGAAGTACTACAACTGGAGTGGTTCAGAGATCAGCCTAGGGAAAGAGACCGGCTTGCGAAAGCTCACCTACTTCGTCGCCTGCTCCATCGACGGCTTCATCGGCGACCCCGACGGCGACGCCTCCTCGATGTTCGCCTTCCTGGACGAGGAGTACGTCGGCTACCTCGCCTCGACGTATCCCGAGACCATCGCCGTCCCCGGCCGCGAGCAGCTGGGCATCGAGGACGCGGAGAACCTGCGCTTCGACACCGTGATCCAGGGCCGCGGCAGCTACCAGCTGGGCCTCGACGCCGGCATCGCCAGCCCGTACTCCCATCTGCGCGAGTTCGTCGCCTCCCGCACCCTCGGCGCCTCACCCGACCCGAACGTCGAGGTGATCGACGGCGACCTCGTCGCCCGGGTCCGCGAGCTGAAGGCCGAGGACGGCGGGCTCGGCATCTGGCTGTGCGGCGGCTCACGGATCGCGGGTGAGCTGCTCGACGAGATCGACGAACTCGTCATCAAGACGTACCCGCAGGTCTACGGCTCCGGCATGCCGATGTTCGGCGGCACCGGGTTCTCCGTGTCCGACTTCGAGCTGGAGTCGGTGCGCACGTTCTCCAACGGAGTGCTGGTACGCGTCTACGCACGCAAGCGGTGACGGGCCTACCCTGGTGACATGGACAGGGAACACCACGTCTGTCCCGCCTGCGGGCAGCCCGTAGATACCGTCGTCCGACGCCACAAGACCCTGGGCGCCTGGGTTCCGCGCTGGGTCGCGGGCCCGTGCCACAACCCCGATTGCGAGGCGTACGCCGAGCCCGGCTCCGAGCGGCACGGCCACGCGGAGCAGCACGCCGCCCCCGAGCAGCACGACCGTCCCGGGCCGGCGGAAGAAGAGGCCGGAACCCCTGCCACCCCGACCTCGTGACCCACGGCCGGGGGCCGGCGTGGCCCCGATGGCCGAACGGGGAGGGGTGGACATGACCGAGGCGGGCGGGCACCGCCGCCGCGGGTGACGGTGGGTTGTGGTCGGCCGGCTGGTGGCGGCTGCCGTACAGGCGGCGGCGGTGCCGCCCTGTGGCTGCTGGTTGCCGCGAGGCCTCCCGAGCCGCGTGGCCGGCAGGGGAGCGACCCGCCCGCGCCGCTTGTGGGGGTGGAGGCGGACGACGAGTAACCCGTGCCCGCCGGACGAGATCCCGGACGGCACGCGGGTCCTCCGCGCGTACGCGGAGAGCCGGCAGGTGTAGTGATCACGAGCGGTGTCGGCACCCGGCGGACCCGACCCTGGCGTGCAGGCCCTACGGGGCGGCCGTGGGCCGGGGCAGCCCTCCGGTCTCGGGGTCCCGTGCGGTGAGGCAGTACAGGCCGCCCGCCGGGTCGCGCAGCACCGACCAGTGGGAGTGGGCGGCGATCAGCGCCGCGCCGAGCCGCTCGTGCCGGGCGCGCACGGCGTCGATGTCCGGGCCGCAGGCCAGGTCGAGGTGGGCCGAGGGGGGACGCTCGTCGTCCAGCCGCTGGAGGAGGACGCGGATCGGCAGCCCGGGCGGCGGCGCCACCGAGTGGAACTCGGGCAGGGAGCCCGGCCGGGACGTCCAGTCCGGCAACAGACCGCTCCAGAAGGCGACTTCGGTGTCGTACGCGGACGGCGGGATGTCCACACAGACCTGGTCCAGACGGCTGCCGGACACCACGGGCGGGCGTACCGACTCACCCTGCCAGGGGACCGCGCAGAACAACTGCCCGGCGGGGGAGCGCAGGACGGTCCAGCCGTCGTGCTGCGCGGCCGTCTCCGCTCCGAGGCCCAGCGCGGCCCGTACGAACCCGGGCACGTCGTCGACACAGAAGTCGAGATGCGCCCCTCCCTCGCCCTCGGTGATCGCCTGGGCCTTCACACAGGGGTCGGCGCCCTCCGGCAGCAGCGTGACGAACTCGCTCTTCCCGCCCCGCGGCGCGGACAGACACGTGTCCGTGACGGCGGTCCAGAACGCGCCGGCCCGCTCGAAGTGTTCGGCGGGCCGGTCGACGAAGGCGTACGTCCAGCGGATGCGGATGCTCATGGGGGCGATCGTAGAGGGGGCCGAGCCGCGCGCACCCGCGCCGGGGGGCACCCGGGACAAGCCGGGTGGACAGCCTCGGTGCCTCGCCGCCGGTCACCTCGCCCGCGAGGGGGCCTTCGAGGGTGACCTGCCGGGCGGCGCTGCTGGTCTGCCGGCGATCGGCACCCCGGCGGCCGGGAACGTCCGCCGACGCCCCGGGAACGCCGAAGGGCCCGGTCGTGGTGTCGACCGGGCCCTTCAGCGTGGTCCCTCTCCCCGCGGTGGTGCACCGACCGCCGGTCGCGGGAACGGCCTGGGTGGTGTCAGGCCTTCTTGGTCTCCCAGAAGATCTTGTCGATCTCGGCGATCAGCTGCAGGGCCTTTTCGCCGGTCTGCGGGTCGGTCGACGCCTTGGCGGCCGACAGGGCCTTCAGGGTGTCGTTGACCAGCTGGTGCAGCTGCGGGTACTTCTCGAAGTGCGGGGGCTTGAAGTAGTCGCTCCACAGCACGGAGACGTGGTGCTTCGCGAGCTCGGCGCGCTGCTCCTTGATGACGGTGGCGCGCGTCTGGAAGTGCGGGTCGTCGTTGGCGGCCATCTTCTCCTGCACGGCCTTCACCGACTCCGCCTCGATGCGGGCCTGGGCCGGGTCGTACACACCGCAGGGCAGGTCGCAGTGCGCGCTGACCTTGACCTTGGGGGCAAACAGGCGGGAAAGCATGGAGCGTTCCTTCCTCGTGATCGTCTTCTCAGGTGGGACATTACTCCCTGCCATACGGGTTTTCGCGAGTGCCCCCATGGGCTTAGGACAAAAGTCCGGGGTCAGACTGGGACTGGTGGAGGAACGGACCAGGGGAGGTGCCGGGGATGCCGGAGCTGTCGCGGGAGACCGAGCGAGGGAGGGCGTCCGCGCCCTTCGGACTGGCCGAGGTGACCGGACCGTCCATGGTGCCCACGCTGCACCACGGGGACCAGCTGGTGGTGCGGTACGGCGGCCGGGTCAGGCCCGGTGACGTCGTCGTGCTGCGGCATCCCTTCCAGCAGGACCTGCTCGTCGTCAAGCGGGCCGCCGAGCGCCGCGAGGGCGGCTGGTGGGTGCTCGGGGACAACGCGTACGCGGGCGGCGACAGCACCGACTACGGGGCCGTGCCCGACGAACTGATCCTCGGCACGGTGCGGTTCCGCTACCGGCCGCTCGGGCGCGATCAGCGCTCGCCGCTGGCGGTGCTGCGCTGGGCACTGTCGGCGGCCAGGCCGGTGCTGGCCGACCGGTCGGCCTCCAGGCGCTTGCGGGCGCGGTAGGCGGCCACGTTGGCGCGGGTGGCGCAGCGGTCGGAGCAGTAGCGCCGGGAGCGGTTGGTGGAGGTGTCCAGGTAGGCGTTGCGGCACGGGGCGGCCTCGCACAGACCCAGGCGGTCCACGCCGTACTCGGTCAGGTGGAAGGCCAGGCCCATCGCGGCGATGGCCGCGTAGCCCGCGGTCGCGTTCGACGGGTGGTCGGCCAGGTGCATGTGCCACAGCGGGCGGCCGTCGTCGTCGCGGAAGTCGTGGCCGGAGATCTGCGGGCTGACCGGGAACTCCAGCAGCAGGGAGTTCAGCAGGTCCACGGCGAGGGTCTCGTCGCCGCTGTCGGCCGCCTCGAAGACCGCGCGCAGGCGGGCCCGTACGGAGCGGAACCGGGTGACGTCCGCGTCGGTGGCGCGCCGGGCCGCCGACTGGTTCACGCCGAACAGGTCCCGGACGGCCTCGACCGAGGTCAGCGCGTCCTTGCCCCGGGCCGGTTCCTCGCTGTTGACGAGGCGTACGGCGTAGTCCGAGTAATAGGCCAGTTCCACTTGTAGTCCTTACGGAGGAGCTCTATGGTCGTGAGGGCGGTCGGGTAACAGACGGTCGCACTTCCAGGGTATTACGCAGACGGTTGAAGAACGGGCGACGGAAGAGGGGGGTCCCATGACCACCGGTACGGGCACCGACACCGGCACCGACTGGCAGGCCTGGCAGGAGAGCTGGGACCGGCAGCAGGAGTGGTACCTGCCCGACCGGGAGGAACGCTTCCGGATCATGCTCGACATGGTCGAGGCCCTCGTCGGCACCGCGCCGCGCGTCCTCGACCTCGCCTGCGGCACCGGCAGCATCACCGCCCGGCTGCTGCGCAGGTTCCCCGAGGCCACCAGCACCGGCGTCGACCTCGATCCGGCGCTCCTCGCCATCGCCGGGGGCACCTTCGCGGGCGACGACCGCGTCACCCTGGTGACCGCCGACCTCAAGGACCCGGACTGGCCGGCGCGGCTGCCGTACGACTCCTACGACGCCGTCCTGACCGCCACGGCCCTGCACTGGCTGCACAGTGAACCCCTCGCGGCCCTCTACGGTCGGGTCGCGGGACTCGTCCGCGACGGCGGTGTCTTCATGAACGCGGACCACATGATCGACGAGAGCACGCCCCGGATCAACGCGGCCGAGCGCGCACAGCGCCACGCCCGCATGGATCAGGCCAAGGCGGTCGGCGCCGTCGGCTGGACCGAGTGGTGGCGGCTGGCCGCCGCCGACCCCGTCCTCGCCGGGCCCACCGCCCGCCGCTTCGAGATCTACGGCGAGCACGCCGACGGTGACATGCCCTCGCCCGCCTGGCACGCGCGCGTACTGCGCGAGCAGGGCTTCTCCGAGGCCCGCCCCGTGTGGGCCTCGCCGTCGGACACGCTGATGCTCGCGCTCAAGTAGCGCCACGGGGCCACGGCGTGGGCCGGGTGCGGGCAGACGGAAGGGGCGGTACGAGACCCGTACCGCCCCTCCTCGCCGTACTGCCGGCCTGCTGGCCTTGCCCTACAGCACCTTGGACAGGAACGCCTGCGTCCGCTCGTGCTGCGGGTCGGTCAGGACGTCGCGCGGGTTGCCGGACTCGACGACCACGCCACCGTCCATGAAGACCAGGCTGTCGCCGACCTCCCGGGCGAAGCCCATCTCGTGGGTGACGACGACCATCGTCATGCCCGACTCGGCCAGGTCGCGCATGACGTCGAGGACGTCGCCGACCAGCTCCGGGTCGAGGGCCGAGGTCGGCTCGTCGAACAGCATCAGCTTCGGCTCCATGGCCAGCGCCCGGGCGATCGCGACGCGCTGCTGCTGGCCGCCGGAGAGCTGCGAGGGGTAGTTCCCGGCCTTGTCGGCCAGGCCCACCCGCTCCAGGAGCTGCAGGGCGAGCTCCTTGGCCTCGGCCCTGTTCGCGCCCTTGACCTGCACCGGAGCCTCGATGATGTTCTCCACCGCCGTCATGTGCGGGAAGAGGTTGAACCGCTGGAACACCATGCCGATGTCCCGGCGCTTCAGCGCGACCTCGCTGTCCTTCAGCTCGTACAGCTTGTCGCCCTTCTGGCGGTAGCCGACCAGCTCCCCGTCGACGTACAGGCGGCCGGAGTTGATCTTCTCCAGGTGGTTGATGCACCGCAGGAAGGTCGACTTGCCGGAGCCGGACGGGCCGATGAGGCAGAACACCTCACCGGAGTTCACCTCCAGGTCGATGCCCTTGAGGACCTCGACCGCGCCGAAGGACTTGTGGACGCCCTCGGCCTTCACCATCGCGGTCACGGCCTGCCCCTCTCACTGCCCAGCGAAAGCATGTTCGCCTTGATCTTCTGGAAGACGGTCGGCGGCAGACTCCGGCTGGAGCCACGCGCGTAGTACCGCTCCAGGTAGTACTGGAAGACGCTGAACACGCTGGTCATCACCAGGTACCAGATCGACGCGACGAAGAGCATCTCCATCACGGCGTACGAGGTGGAACCGATCACCGAGGTCGAGCGCAGCAGCTCGTTGTACGTCACCGCGTACACCAGCGACGAGGTCTTCAGCATGTTGATGAACTCGTTGCCGGTCGGCGGCACGATCACCCGCATCGCCTGCGGGATGACGATGCGGCGCAGCGTCTTGGTGTGGCTCATGCCCAGCGCGTGGGCCGCCTCCGTCTGCCCCTCGTCCACGGCCAGCAGGCCGGCCCGGCAGATCTCGGCCATGTACGCGGCCTCGTTCAGACCGAGACCGAGCAGGGCGCACATGAACGGCGTCATGACGTCCGTCATCTCGTCCTTGTAGATCGGACCGAGGTTCAGGACGGGGAAGATCAGCGCCAGGTTGAACCACAGCAGCAGCTGCACGTAGACCGGGGTGCCGCGGAAGAACCAGATGTACAGCCAGGCCACGCTGCTGGTCACCGGGTTCTTCGACAGCCGCATCACGGCCAGGACGATGCCCAGCACCACGCCGAGCACCATCGCCAGGATGCTGATCAGCAGCGTGCGGCCGGCACCCGCGACCACGGTCGAGTCGAACAGCTTGTCCGACACCGCCTGCCACTGGATGTCGCCCTGCGCGAACGCGAGGCCGAGCAGCACGAGAAGCGCCAGGACGACGACACCGCTGACCCAGCGGCCGTAGTGGCGCACCGGGATGGCCTTGATGGCCTCCGGCGGGCCGGAGAACGCCGAGTCCTCCGCCACCGGCGGCCGGTCGGCCGGTGGCGCGCCCGCGGGGGACTTGTCGAACTTGTCAGTCATGGGGACTGCCCTTCAGTGGTGCTGGGGTGATCACTTGCCGCCGTTGATCTGTGCGGCCTCGATCGCGCCGCTCTGGGCGCCCCACTTCTCCAGCACCTTCTTGTAGGAGCCGTCCTTGATGATCGCGTCGACGGCCTCCTTCAGGGCGTCACGCAGCTGGGTGTTCTTCTTGTCGACGGCGATGCCGAAGGGGCCGGCGTCGTACTGCTCGCCGATGACCTCGAAGGCGTTGCCGCCGTCGGCCTTGCGGGCCAGGTCCACGGCGACCGGGTAGTCGTTGACGCCGGCCACGGCGCCACCGGACTTCACGCGGGTCTGGGCCTCGGTGTCGTTCTCGAACGACTCGATCTTGATGGCCTTCTTGCCACCGTCCGTGCACTTCTTGGACTGGTCCTGAAGGGCCTTCTCATACGTCGTGCCCCGCTGGACCGCGGCGGTCTGGCCGCACAGGTCGTCGATGGAATCGACGCCCTTGGGGTTGCCCTTCTTGACGTAGATGGCCGTGCCGGCGGTGAAGTAGTCGACGAAGTCGACGCCCTCGCCGAGCTTCTTGCCACTGTCGTCCAGGCCCTCCTGGCGCTGCTTGTTGTCCGTGATCGACGACATCGCGATGTCGTAGCGGCCGGTGTTGACGGCGGTGATCAGGGTGTCGAAGGAGCCGGAGGTGAACTTGAACTCGACGCCGAGCTTCTTGCCCAGCTCCGCGGCGATGTCGGGGTCGACGCCCACGATCTTGCCGTTCTCGACGGACTCCATGGGGGCGTACTCGGCGTTCGTGCCGACCTCGATGACGCCCTTGTCCTGGATCTCCTTCGGCAGCTTGGAGAAGAGAGGCGCGGTGCTGGCCTTGCCCGACGCCTGGGAGGAGCCGTTGTCCTTGCCGCTCTCGGTCTGGTCACCACAGGCGGTGAGCAGCAGGGCGCCCGCGACCGCGAGGGAACCGACCGCGGCTAGCCGGGTGCGCGCGGCGGTGGTACGGCGGATGGAGCGTGCGGTCATGGTGAGTGCCTCCGGCGGATGGATGGAGATGCCGATGGGTCGACGAGAACACACACCTTCGGGTGTCGCGACCTCGTGTGATTACGGGCATCTTGCCATTCGGACTACGCCATTCAGGGGGCCCGGCATGTCAAAATCGGATAACGGGCGACCCCCGAACCGCACAGTCCGGTACATCACGGCCGGACCGGGCCGCACCATCTCCGGGAATCCTCCCTTCCGGCCGGAAGATCTTCGGCTCATCTCACGATGTGGTCGTTCGGAATGCGGTCCGTACGCCCACTTGAGTCCGTGTCAAGGATCTGGCCGACATTCACCGGTTCTTCGCGCATGAGTCATGTCACTGGCATATGACTGACCCGTCGGTCGGGTGAGCGGGCTGTGGGAGTCCTGCAAGACGAGGTATGTGACCTTGCACGGAATGGACTCGTCGTCGGTGGCGTCCGTCCGGTAAGAAGGTTCTTTACACCCCTCATCCGGGGCTCAGGGCGCGTGTGCGGCGCGCCCGACGCGCAGCGGTCCGTACGTATCACCACAGGGCCCTGCGCGATGCCCGCCCACTTCTCACCAGGAGTGGCCACCCTCAAACCATGAAGACCTAAGGGGTAAGACACAGTGGCAGCGGAGATCGTCAATCCTCGCAGCGAAGGCGAAACGGACCATACGGGCCAGGAGGGCGGTGCGGAGCCCCTCGACTCGTTCGACCCGGCGTTCGCGTTGCACCGTGGCGGAAAGATGGCCGTGCAGGCCACCGTCCCGGTCCGCGACAAGGACGACCTGTCCCTCGCCTACACACCCGGCGTCGCGCGCGTGTGCACCGCGATCGCGGAACAGCCGGATCTGGTGAACGACTACACGTGGAAGTCGTCCGTCGTGGCCGTCGTCACCGACGGCACCGCGGTCCTCGGCCTCGGGGACATCGGCCCCGAGGCGTCCCTTCCGGTGATGGAAGGCAAAGCGATCCTCTTCAAGCAGTTCGGCGGCGTGGACGCGGTTCCGATCGCGCTGGCCTGCACGGACGTGGACGAGATCGTCGAGACGGTGGTGCGCCTCGCGCCCTCGTTCGGCGGCGTGAACCTGGAGGACATCTCGGCGCCGCGGTGCTTCGAGGTCGAGCGCCGGCTCCAGGAGCGGCTCGACATCCCGGTCTTCCACGACGACCAGCACGGTACGGCGGTCGTGACGCTGGCGGCGCTGCGGAACGCGGCGCGGCTGAGCGGGCGGACGATCGCGGACCTGCGGGCCGTCATCTCGGGCGCCGGCGCGGCCGGTGTCGCCATCGCCAGGATGCTGGTCGAGGCCGGCATCGGGGACGTCGCGGTCAGCGACCGCAAGGGCATCGTCTCGGCGGACCGCGAGGACCTGACCGACGTCAAGCGCGAGCTGGCCGGGTTCACCAACAAGGCCGGGCTGACCGGGTCGCTGGAGGACGCGCTGTCCGGCGCGGACGTCTTCATCGGCGTCTCCGGCGGTACGGTCCCGGAGGCGGCGGTGGCCTCGATGGCGGAGGGCGCGTTCGTCTTCGCCATGGCCAACCCGAACCCCGAGGTGCACCCCGAGGTCGCCCACAAGTACGCGGCGGTCGTCGCGACCGGGCGGTCGGACTTCCCGAACCAGATCAACAACGTGCTGGCGTTCCCGGGCATCTTCGCGGGTGCGCTGCAGGTGCGGGCGTCCCGGATCACCGAGGGCATGAAGATCGCGGCGGCCGAGGCGCTGGCCGGGGTCGTCGGTGACGACCTCGCCGCGGACTACGTCATCCCGTCGCCCTTCGACGAGCGGGTGGCCCCGGCGGTCACGGCGGCTGTCGCCGCGGCGGCTCGGGCTGAGGGCGTTGCGCGTCGCTGACGTGCGCCGATGAGTGGCCCCGTCCGTTTGGGCGGGGCCATTTCTCTGCCCAACGGCCCCGCCCGTTCGGGTGGTCTGGGGGAGGGGCGTCGGCGGTAGCCGGCCTCGGCGGCGGGGGCCCCGGGGTGGGGTGTGGGGCTCCGTTGGCCGGTGTGGGGAGGTGGTTGGTGCGGGGCGGTGGTCGGTACGGGGCCTGGTGTGGGGGCGCGGTTCCGTCGTGGGTGGGTCGGGGGCGTGGCGGTGCGGCGAGCCCGTCGCCGGTTGGGCGTACGGCTGCCTGTTGGTCACAGTGGCCACTTGGCTGTGCAGCGCTGAGCGACGGGCCGCGCCGCACCGCCACGACCCACTCCCGCCGTCTCGCGGGTGCGCGCCACCGGCCGGCGGAAGCGACCACCGTAGGTCGCTGTCCGGGGCGGGGGGAGCGCTCCGCATCAGGGGTCCCGTCCCGCAAGAGGGCATTGCTCACAGTGCCTTCCGGTTTCGCCCGCTGCTCGGGGAACCTATCGTCGGCTGCATGTTCGCCGTCTACGCCGCTCGAATCGACCGTGATCAGCCGCTGTCCGGACTGGAATTGGGGGAGCGTCCGGTCCCTGAGGCACGTCCCGGCTGGAGTACCGTCAGCGTTCGCGCCGCCTCCCTCAATCACCATGACCTCTGGTCGCTGCGGGGCGTGGGCCTCGCAGAGGACAAGCTGCCGATGATCCTCGGCTGCGACGCCGCCGGCGTCGACGAGGACGGCAACGAGGTCGTCCTGCACTCCGTGATCGGTCAGACCGGGCACGGGGTCGGGCCCGACGAACCCCGTTCCATCCTCACCGAGCGCTACCAGGGCACCTTCGCCGAGCAGGTCGCCGTACCGACCTGGAACATCCTGCCCAAGCCCAAGGAGCTCTCCTTCGAGGAGGCCGCCTGCCTCCCCACCGCCTGGCTGACCGCGTACCGCATGCTCTTCACCAACGCCGGGGTGCGGCCGGGTGACTCGGTGCTGGTCCAGGGGGCCGGTGGCGGGGTCGCCACGGCCGCCATCGTGCTCGGCAGGGCCGCCGGGCTGCGGGTCTTCGCGACCAGCCGGGACGAGGCCAAGCGGAAGCGGGCCCTGGAGCTCGGTGCCGTCGAGGCGGTGGAGCCGGGGGCGCGGCTGCCGCAGCGGGTCGACGCCGTGATCGAGACCGTCGGCGCCGCCACCTGGTCCCACTCCGTGAAGTCCCTGCGGCCCGGCGGCACGCTCGTCATCTCCGGTGCGACGAGCGGTGACCGTCCCTCCCATGCCGAACTGACGCGCATCTTCTTCCTGGAACTCAAGGTCGTCGGCTCGACGATGGGCACCAAGGACGAGCTGGAGGACCTGCTCTCCTTCTGCGCCGCCACCGGTGTCCGCCCCGTCATCGACGAGGTGCTGCCCCTCGACCGGGCCCGCGAGGGCTTCGAACGGCTCGCGTCCGGCGACCAGTTCGGCAAGATCGTCCTCACGCATTCCTGACGGGCGTCCGGCGCGGTTGCCGTCGCCCCCCTCGGCGGGTCCGGATCCACGGGCCCGCCTTTTGCGTGCCCGTGATGTCAACTGTGGTTGACAGTCGCGGTGTGTCAACGTAAGTTGACATCATGACCGAAGCAACGGATCTCGCCGAACGCGCCGGCGACCGCGATCCACGGGTCGGACTGCGCGCCGTCGCCGCCCTGCGCCGAGTGTTGGAGCAGTTGGAGGCGGTGCAGGTGCGCAGCGCGCGCCATCAGGGCTGGTCGTGGCAGGAGATCGCCGCGGAACTCGGAGTCAGCAGGCAGGCCGTGCACAAGAAGTACGGGAGGCAGTGATGTTCGAGCGGTTCACGAAGGACGCCCGCGCCGTGGTGCGAGGTGCCGTCGAGCGGTGCGAGAGCTCGGGAGCGCGGACCGTGGGGCCCGAGCACCTGTTGCTCGCCCTGCTGGACCGTGAGGCGAGCCGCGGATCCTTCGCGCTGACCGCCCTCGGACTCGCGGCGGACCGTAGGGAGTCGGTACGGCGGGAACTGGACGAGGCGCGCCGGCGGGCCGGGCTGTCCCGGGCCGACGCCGAGGCCCTCGCCGGACTCGGTATCGACGTGTCCGAGATCGTCTCCCGGGTCGAGGAGGTGCACGGCGTCGGGGCGATGTCCGGCGACCGGCGGGGCGGGGGCGGCTGGACGGGCCGTCCCGGCTTCGGGCGGGACGCCAAGGACGTCCTCGAGAAGTCGCTGCGGATCGCCCTGGCCCACCGGGACCGGCACATCGGCGACGAGCACATCCTCCTCGCCCTGACCGCCCGCCCCGGCCCGCCCGCCGAGACCCTCGCGGACCACGGCGTCACCCACGCATCCCTGACCCGGGTGCTGTACGGCCGGGGAGAGGCGCAGGCGGGCTGAGCCGACGGGGGCTGCGCCGGGGCCGTGCGCGCCGGCGGCGCCACCCCGGCTCCGCTCACGCCCTGGGCGCCCGCAGCATCGCCCCGATGTGCGCCGCCGCGGCCGACAGATGCCGGCGGGCGTCGCGGAGCTGGTCCGTCGTGACCCCGTGGTCGCGGGCCGCGTCGCGGATGTCGTCGCGGAAGCGGTCCAGCAGACGGTCCAGGTCACGGGCCGGGTCGCCGCTGGAGTCCTCGTGGGCCCAGGCCGGCTCGTAGTCGGCGGGGAAGTCCTCCGGGGTCTCGGAGTACACCGGCCCCTTGCCCGCCGTGCTCTGCGCACCGCCGCCGCGTCCGAACCCGAAGTCCTTGCCGAACTCCTTTCCCACGTCCTTGCCGAACTCGCCGAACTCCTTGGCCAGTTCGGTCAGGCCCTCCCGCACGCCCGTCGGCCAGTCACCGCGGGCGAAGTGGTCCTGGACCTGCTCCTGGACGCGTCGCGCTATGCGCTGCACCTCCTCCTGGGCCTGCGCTCGGGCCCGGTCCTGGGCCTCCTTCGCCTGGCGGCGGGCCCGCTGGGCCTCCTCACGGGCCCGCCGGCTCTCGTCCTTGGCCCGGCGCGCCTGCTCCTTCCACTCCTGCTTGACGCGGCGCATCTCCTCCTTGGCGACGCGCCACGCCTCCTTGTCGCCGTACTCCCCGAACTCCCCGTACTCCCCGGCCGGACCGGCCTCACCGGGGCCCGCCGGGGTGCCCTGACGGGCCTGCGAGGCGGCTGCCCGCATCTCGCGCCGCAGGTCGCCCGCGGCGCCCCGCACGTCGGCCCGGATCTCCGCGGCCAGTTCCGCGACCGATTCGCGGATCTCCAGCTCGAGGTCGGCCAGTTCGCCGCTGCGGTCGGCCAGCTCGGCCCGTCCGGCGTCGGTGATGGCGTACACCTTGCGGCCGCCCTCGGTGGTGTGGGTGACCAGGCCCTCGGCCTCCAGCTTGGCCAGGCGGGGGTAGACCGTGCCCGCCGACGGTGCGTACAGCCCCTGGAAGCGTTCTTCCAGGAGGCGGATCACCTCGTAGCCGTGGCGCGGGGCCTCGTCCAGGAGCTTCAGCAGGTAGAGGCGGAGGCGGCCGTGGGCGAAGACGGGGGGCATGTCAGAGCACCTTCTTGTCGGTCGTGCTGTCGGCCGGGCCGTCGGAGGAGGTCGCTTCGGCCGGGCCGGGAGAGGAATTGTCTCCTGTGGCGCCGGGGGAACCGTCGGCCGGAGTCCTCGCTTCCGGCTCCCACGGCTCGTCCTCCGTCCGCGGACGCCGCAGCAGGGCGATCGAGCCGGAGACCGTGGTCGCCTTCAGGCTGCCGTTGCCCGCGCCGAGCCGGCCGGTGATGCGCTTGGCGCCCCACTGGCCGCTGACCCGGAGGTCCTCGAAGGCGTTGGAGACGGAGCCGCTCGCGGTGTTGGCCTCCACCTCCGCGTCCGCCGGATGGGGCAACCGGATGGCGATCTCACCGGAGACGCTGGTCAGCCTGATGTCGGTGGGGCGGCTCGCCGGGTCGAGGTCGACGATCACCGACCCGCTCACCGAGTCGGCCTTCACGGAGGAGCCCGCCTCGACCACCGTCAGGTCCCCGGAGACCGAGTTGAAGCGCAGGTCGCCGGTGAGGGCCTGGGCCTCCACACTCCCGGAGACGGTGTCCGCGCGCACCGATCCGGTGAGCCTCACCAGGGTCGTGTCCCCGGAGACGCCCTTCACCTCGGCGCGCCCGTCGATGCCGGAGACGACCGCCCCGGCGCTCACCACGCCCACCTCCACGCGCGTGTCCGCCGGCACGGCCAGAGAGACGACGGCGCTACGGCGCCACCCCTTGCGGTCGAGCCACTTGAGGAACCCCTTCCAGGGCAGGTCCTCGTACGCCACCGTCAACGTCCCGTCGCGATGACTCACCACCAGGGGTGGTCCCTCTATGTCGGAGACCTCCAGGCGGGCGGAACCCTCCTCGGTCCCCACCACGTTCACCGTGCCGGCGACGATGCGCACGTGCAGTTCGCTCACCGGCTCCTCGAAAGAGAGCTTGCCCGGCTCGGCGACGGACCACTCGGACATGGTGCTGACCTCCTCGACGACACGACGCGCCATATCGCGTGTCCCGTGAATCACGATATATCGCGGTCACGGAAAGTCAAGGCACCCGTTCGGGTGAGAACGGCCCTCGCTGCAACGGCCGTAGACATGCCGAAGGGCGCCCACAAGGGCGCCCTCAAGCGAACAGAACGGAGCGAACGGAACGGAGCGGACGGAACGGATCGGGGACGGCCGGACCGGGACGGGCGGCAGGCCTACTCGTCGTCCTCGTCGTCCAGCCGGGCCAGCCACGTCGCCAGCCGCTCCACCGGGACCTCGAAGTCGGGGTTGAGGTCGACGAAGGTCCGCAGCTGCTCGGCGAGCCACTCGAAGGTGACCTCCTCCTCGCCGCGCCGCTTCTCCAGCTCTTCGATGCCACGGTCGGTGAAGTACATGCGGGGTGCTCTCCTGGGCTCCTACGGGACGGTCGTGCCAGGACCAAGCCTACGTAGCGGTGAAGACCCGCGTCCGTGCGCTCTCCCGCTCCCCGCCCCGGCGCACCGCCGCGGCGGAGCGGCGCAGGGCAGGGGGCCCGTGAGCGCATACGGGAAGGCCCGGCCCCGGTCGTCCGGGGCCGGGCCTTCCGGCGTGGGGGCGAGGCCTAGGCCTCGAACACCTCACGCACCAGCTGCTCCTGCTCGGCCTGGTGCCGCTTCGCCGAGCCGACCGCCGGGGACGAGCCGTGCGGCCGCGAGATGCGGCGCAGGCGCTCGCCGTGCGGGACGTCGGCGCCGACGGCCAGGTCCAGGTGGTCGATCAGGTTCAGGGCGATGAACGGCCAGGCGCCCTGGTTGGCCGGCTCCTCCTGGGCCCACAGGTACTTCTCGGCGTTCGGGTACTTGGCGATCTCCGCCTGGAGCTCGGCACCCGGCAGCGGGTACAGGCGCTCGATACGGATGATCGCGACGTCCGTCGCGCCGCGCTTCTGACGCTCGGCCTCGAGGTCGTAGTAGACCTTGCCGGCGCAGAAGACGACCTTGCGGACCGCGGCCGGGTCGGCCGAGGCGTCGCCGATGACCGGGCGGAACTGGCCGGTGGTGAACTCCTCCGCCTTCGACGCGGCGGCCTTCAGGCGCAGCATCGACTTCGGGGTGAAGACGACCAGCGGCTTGTGGTGCGGGTTGTGCACCTGCCACCGCAGGAGGTGGAAGTAGTTCGACGGCAGCGTCGGCATCGCGACCGTCATGTTGTTCTGCGCGCACAGCTGGAGGAAGCGCTCGGGACGCGCGGAGGAGTGGTCCGGGCCCTGGCCCTCGTAGCCGTGCGGGAGGAGGAGCGTGACGCCGGACGTCTGGCCCCACTTCTGCTCCGCCGACGAGATGAACTCGTCCACGACCGTCTGCGCGCCGTTGACGAAGTCGCCGAACTGCGCCTCCCACATCACGAGCGCGTCGGGGCGGGCCAGCGAGTAGCCGTACTCGAAGCCCATCGCCGCGTACTCGGACAGCAGGGAGTTGTAGACGTTCAGGCGGGCCTGGTCCTCGGACAGGTACAGCAGCGGGGTGAAGTCCTCGCCCGTCTCACGGTCGATGATCACCGCGTGCCGCTGGCCGAACGTGCCGCGCTGGGAGTCCTGGCCCGCCAGACGGACCGGGACGCCCTCCAGGAGCAGGGAACCGACCGCGAGGGTCTCGCCCATGCCCCAGTCGATGGTGCCGTCCTCGACCATCGCCGCCCGGCGCTGCAACTGCGGCAGCAGACGCGGGTGGACGGTGATGTGGTCGGGGATGTTGACCTGGGACTCGGCGATCCGCTTGACGACCTCCGTGGAGACCGCGGTCGGGACCGCGACCGGGAAGCCGTCCTGCGGGTCGTAGGTGCTGTCCGGAGCCGGCTGCGCGGTGGCCTCGCGGACCTCCGTGAAGACCTTCTCCAGCTGGCCCTGGTAGTCCTGCAGCGCCTGCTCGGCCTCTTCCAGGGTGATGTCGCCGCGACCGATCAGGGACTCGGTGTACAGCTTGCGCACCGAGCGCTTCTTGTCGATCAGGTCGTACATCAGCGGCTGGGTGAAGGCCGGGTTGTCCGACTCGTTGTGACCGCGGCGGCGGTAGCAGATGAGGTCGATCACCACGTCCTTGTTGAACGCCTGGCGGAACTCGAAGGCCAGACGCGCGACCCGGACCACGGCCTCGGGGTCGTCGCCGTTCACGTGGAAGATCGGGGCCTCGATCATGCGGGCCACGTCCGTCGCGTACATCGACGAACGCGAGGACTCCGGGGCCGCGGTGAAGCCGACCTGGTTGTTGATGACGATGTGGACCGTGCCGCCGGTGCGGTAGCCGCGCAGCTGCGACATGTTCAGGGTCTCGGCCACCACGCCCTGGCCCGCGAAGGCCGCGTCGCCGTGGATCGCCACCGGCAGGACCGTGAAGTCCGTGCCGCCCTTGTTGATGATGTCCTGCTTGGCGCGCGCGACGCCCTCCAGGACCGGGTCCACCGCCTCCAGGTGCGAGGGGTTCGCGACCAGGCTGACCTTGATCTGCTCGCCGTCCAGGCCCGTGAAGGTGCCCTCGGCGCCCAGGTGGTACTTCACGTCACCGGAGCCGTGCATCGACTTCGGGTCGAGGTTGCCCTCGAACTCGCGGAAGATCTGCGCGTACGACTTGCCGACGATGTTCGCCAGGACGTTCAGGCGGCCGCGGTGGGCCATGCCGATCACGACCTCGTCCAGGCGCGACTCGGCCGCCGAGTCCAGCACCGCGTCCAGCAGCGGGATGACGGACTCGCCGCCCTCCAGGGAGAAGCGCTTCTGGCCGACGTACTTGGTCTGCAGGAAGGTCTCGAAGGCCTCCGCCGCGTTCAGCCGGCGCAGGATGCGCAGCTGCTCCTCGCGCTCGGGCTTGGAGTGCGGGCGCTCCACCCGGTCCTGGATCCACTTGCGCTGCTTGGGGTCCTGGATGTGCATGAACTCGATGCCGGTGGTGCGGCAGTACGAGTCGCGCAGCACGCCGAGGATGTCACGCAGCTTCATCATCGACTTGCCGGCGAAACCGCCGACGGCGAACTCGCGCTCCAGGTCCCACAGCGTGAGCCCGTGCTCGGTGATGTCCAGGTCGGGGTGCTTGCGCTGCTGGTACTCCAGCGGGTCGGTGTCGGCCATGACGTGGCCGCGGACCCGGTAGGAGTGGATCAGCTCGAAGACGCGGGCGGCCTTGGTGACGTCGTCGTCGTGGCTGGCGTCGATGTCCTTGAGCCAGCGGACCGGCTCGTAGGGGATGCGCAGGGCCTCGAAGATGTCGTCGTAGAAGCCGTTCTCGCCGAGGAGCAGGTTGGCGACGGCGCGCAGGAACTCGCCGGAGGCGGCGCCCTGGATGACCCGGTGGTCGTAGGTCGACGTGAGCGTCATGACCTTCGAGATGCCGAGCTTGTTCAGGGTGTCCTGGGAGGTGCCCTGGAACTCCGCCGGGTAGTCCATGGAGCCGACGCCCATGATCACCGACTGGCCGGGCATCAGGCGCGGGACCGAGTGGACGGTGCCGAGGCCGCCGGGGTTGGTCAGCGAGACCGTGACGCCGGTGAAGTCGTCCATCGTCAGCTTGTTGTCGCGGGCGCGACGGACGATGTCCTCGTAGGCCTGCCAGAACTCGAAGAAGTTCAGCGTCTCGGCCTTCTTGATGGCGGCCACGACGAGCTGGCGGTCGCCGTTGGGCTTCACCAGGTCGATGGCCAGGCCGAGGTTGACGTGCGGCGGCTTGACGAGGGTCGGCTTGCCGTCCTTCTCGCCGAACGACCAGTTCATCGACGGCATGGCCTTGATGGCCTGCACCATCGCGAAGCCGATCAGGTGCGTGAAGGAGATCTTCCCGCCCCGGGCCCGCTTGAGGTGGTTGTTGATGACGATGCGGTTGTCGAACAGCAGCTTCACCGGGACCGCGCGGACCGAGGTGGCGGTCGGCAGCTCCAGGGACGCGTTCATGTTCTTGGCGACCGCGGCGGACGGACCGCGCAGCGTCACGAACTCCGGGCCCTCGGGGGACGCGGTGGCGGGCTCGGCCTTGGCGGCCGGCTTGGCGGCCGGGGCGGGCTTCGCGGGAGCCGGAGCGGCGGCCGCGGGCTTCGCGGCGGCGGCCGGCGCGGGAGCCGGGGCGGCGGGCGCGGCCTGAGCGGGCGCGGCCTGGGCCGGCGCGGCGGGCGCCGCGGGCGTGGTGGTGGTCCCTGCGGCCCCCGCGGCCGCAGTACCCGCCGGAGCCGGAGCGCTGGCGGCCCCCGGCTTGTAGTCGGCGAAGAAGTCCCACCAGGCACGGTCTACCGAATTCGGGTCCTGGAGGTACTGCTGATAGATCTCGTCGACGAGCCACTCGTTCGGACCGAACGCGGCAGCGGGGTTCTTGCCCGCTTGGTCGTCGGTCGAGATGCTCGATGCGTTACTGGGGGACTGTGGCGACACGGCGGCAACCGCCCTCTTCCGCTTCACAAGGTGATGGACAGCGGGAATAAAGGCTACGCCTCCCAGAGCGGGAAGGTCAGGCCGGGCCGCTGCATCGTCGCGTATGTCACATCAAACAGCGTGTTTCGGGGGTGTAAATGGCGGGAAACAAGCGCGGTTGCCCTCGGAAATGGGTGCGTTGACGCAGGTCGCGCACGCCGAGCGTGCGGACCCGGGCCGACCTGCGCCGGTCCCTGCCTGATCACACGTGTCCATCAGCTGTTCGTCAGCACGGACGCTCGTGGATCTTGCGACTCCGGTTCGAACTTTACGTCAACTTGGCACGGATGGCTCTCCCGGGAGAGTGATGAGAATCCGGCAACCTCGCTCGGATTCGGCCACTCCGATCCGGCCCCCGTGCAGGTCGACCGCCCAGCGGGCGATCGCGAGTCCCAGTCCGGTGCCGCCGTCGCTGCCCGGCCCGTGCGGCCGGCGGACGGCTCCCCGGTTGAACCGCTCGAAGACGCGATGCCACTCGGAGCGCGGAATGCCGGGTCCCTCGTCCAGGACCTCCAGTTCCAGCGACTCCGGCAGCGTCCCGCGGCGGGCCTTCACCGTCACCCGCCCGTGCGGCGGACTGTGCTTGACGGCGTTGTCGATGAGGTTGGCGACGACCTGGTGGATGCGCTCCGGGTCCGCGTGCGCGGTCAGCTCCGGCGGGGAGACGTCCAGGTGCAGATGGACGTCCGTGCGGGTGTGACTGCCGCCCGAGCCCATGGTCGCGCGCGCGGAGGCCACCATGTTGGCCTCCTTCAGCACCCCGGACAGGTACGGCCACACCTCGAACCGGCGCTTGCGCAGCGGCACGACGCCGTTGTCCAGGCGGGACAGGTCGAGGAGCGTCTCCACGAGACGTCCCAGTCGCTCCGTCTGCTTCAGGGCCGTGCGCATGGTCTCGGGGTCGGCCTCGGCGATGCCGTCGACCACGTTCTCCAGGACCGCGCGCAGACCCGCGATCGGCGTGCGCAGCTCGTGGGAGACGTTGGCCACCAGCTCCTTGCGCTGGCGGTCCTGGGCCTCCAGCTCGTCCGCCATGACATTGATCGTCTGGGCGAGGTCGCCCAGCTCGTCACGGCGGCTCTCGCGGACCCGGCGCGTGTAGTCGCCGTGCGAGATGGACCGGGCCACCGTGTTCATCTCGTCCAGCGGCGCGGTGAGTGAATGGGCCACGAACTGCGTAATCAGCAGTGTGGCGATCATCGAGAAGACCGTGATGAAGCGCAGCTCGGTCTCGGTGCGCATGGCGATCATCATCAGCCCGGTGGTGATCAGCACCGAGATGACGACCAGCGCCCCCAGCTTCGTCTTGATCGAGAACGGGCGTACGCCGCCCCAGGGCTCCCCGGGGCCTCTCGGTGCGTCCGGCCCCCCGCTCATGGCGTCGGGGTCTCCAGCGCGTATCCCACGCCGTGCACCGTGCGGATCCGCTCGGCGCCGATCTTGCGGCGCAGCGCCTTGATGTGGCTGTCGACGGTCCGGGTGCCGGAGGCGTCCGCCCAGTCCCACACCTCGGCGAGCAGCTGCTCACGGGAGAGCACCGCGCGCGGGGTGTTCGCCAGGCAGACCAGCAGATCGAACTCGGTGGGGGTGAGGTGCACGTCCTCGCTGCGCACCCGTACCCGGCGCTGCGCGTGGTCGATCTCCAGCTCGCCGAGGCGCAGGATGCCGGAGCGGGGAGTGGCCGCGGCCAGGGCGGCCCGCTCCACGCGCCGCAGCAGCACGTGCACGCGTGCCGCCAGCTCCCGCATGGAGAACGGCTTGGTCATGTAGTCGTCGGCGCCCACGCCGAGCCCGACCAGCATGTCGGTCTCGTCGTCGCGCGCGGTGAGCATCAGCACCGGCACCGGGCGGGCGGCCTGCACACGACGGCAGACCTCCAGACCGTCGAAGCCGGGCAGCATGATGTCGAGGATCAGCAGATCGGGCTGCCAGGCCTCCGCGGTGTCGACGGCCGCCGGGCCGTCACCCGCTGTTTGCACGAGGAATCCCTCGGCGCGCAGGCGGGCCGCGATGGCGTCGACGATCGTCGGGTCGTCCTCGACCACCAGGACACGGCGCTGCGCGCCCGGGGTCGCCGTCGTCGTGCCGTTGTGCGAGGTGTGTGTCTGGTCCATCGCCCGCCCCTGAGTGTGCTTTCCGGAATCAGTGGGGTGATCCCTTGTCTGCGCATGACTGCGGTTGACGCGTAAATGATCGGCGTCAGGGCAGCAGCGTACGGGGAGTCACCGTGGCTTTGCTATCCAGGTCGGACGGCAAGGTGTACGACGTCGGGCACGCCTCGGGCAACCGGGATCTCTTCGGTACGCACCCGTTGGAACCCGGCATTCCCCAAGGTTCCCTCGAATTTTGGCGACGGTTGCGCGGACCACACGGCCAGCACCCCGCCCGGCCTCAACACCCTTGCGCAGCCCGTGAGTCCGGCCTGTGAGTAGAGCCCGCCGTTGCCCTCCGTGACGGTCCAGTCGGGGCCGTTGTCGATGTCGAGACAGAGCGCGTCGAACGTGTCGGATGTCTCATTGACGAAGTCGAGCAGATCCGCTTCCAGGATTTCCGTCCGCGGATCGGCGAGAGCGGGCCCGGAGAGGGCGGCCAGCGGGCCGTCGAGGTGCCAGTCGATGACGGCGCGTTCGCGCTCGACGACCGTGATGCGTCCCCAGCGGGGATCGGCGGCGGCGTGTGCGAGCGAGAACCCGACGCCCAGCCCGCCGATCAGCACGTCCGGTGCGGGGCGGCCGTCCAGCGCGGTCAGGGCGGCGTCGACCAGCAGCCGCTCCGAGCGGCCGTCGGAGGTGTCCATCAGGAAGCAGCCGTTGGCGATGATCTGGAGCGATTCCCCGTGCCGACGCAGCACGACCTCGCCGTACGGGCCCTCACGACGGTCCAGGACTTCGGGGATGTCGAAGGAGTCGAAGGAGCGGGAGGAGCCGGAGGATACGGAGGAGCCGGAGGAGACGGAGGAGCCGGAGGAGTCGAAGGAAACGGACATCCGTCCATCGTGGCACCGGCGCTGACGGATTGTTGAGCGATTTCGCGGAGGCCCCTTCCTGCGGGGCCGCACATGGGGGTGAACCGGGGTGAAGCGGGGGTGAGGGGGCGGGAGTGGTTGACGCCGGGCGGCCGCCGCACCCCGTCCGGCTCGCTGTCGATCGGCTGTCGCGCGCTGGGGGCTCGCTGTGAATCCGGCTGTCGCGTGGTGCCGGTCACAGACAGCGGGGTCGTGCGGCACGAAAGGTGGAGAGGAACGGAAGGAGCGCCTCACCGTGGAACGCACGGCACGCCCCACGACGGCCGACGCGAGCGCCCCGACGCCGCCCCCGGGCCCACCCCCTGCCGACGTTCCGGACGTGTCCGGCCTGCTGAACGGCGTGCCGCGCCAGGGCAGCCGCCGGCCTCCGCCACCACCGGCGAAGGCCCGCCCGCGCCCCCAACGCCTGCTGCCCACCCCCACCGGCACGCCCTTCACCTTCGCCTACGCGGCCGTCCTCGCCACCACCTCCTACGTCGCCGCCCACGCCGACTCCACGCTCGTACGGTCCCTGCAACAGGCGTCCAGCACGGACGTCGCCCATCTGCTGCGCGAGCCGGTGAGGGTGCTGGTCGCCAGCGCGTTGTGGGTCGCGGGCGGGATCGCCTCGCCGTTCGTCGTCGGCTTCCTCCTCGTCCTGACCGCGCTGGAGCGGCGCGTCGGCGGTGTCCGCACGGCCGGCGTCTTCCTGCTCGGGCACGCCTTGGCCACCCTCGCGACCGAGGTCCCCATCGGCCTCGCCGTCCTCGTGGGCCACCTCCCCGACAGCTCCCTGCACCGCCTCGACTACGGCATCAGCTTCGGCGTCGCCGCGAGCACCGGGGCGTTGGCGGGGCTGCTGACACCGTGGCTGCGGTGGCCGTTGCTCGCGGTGTTCGGCGGGATGCTCGTCCAGGACCTGATCGCCTTCACGGACCCGATGACCAACTGGGGTCACCTGATCGCGCTGGCGATCGGGGTGGGGACGTGGCCGTGGGTGCGGCGGTGGGGGAGGGCGGCGGCTGCGTAGCCTCCGGGGTGTCCGGGGCGGGTTCGCCGGTGCCGGTGGCCAGGGCGCCGTGAGGGAGGTGCCGTGGTGACGGCCCTGCCTGAAGCGGGTGGGGTGCGGGGAAGGGCGCGGGGGCGGGGAGGTGAGGGGGCGTGGCGGCGCCGGGCGGTGCGCCCCTCAGGCGTCCGTTCCCGTGAACCTCGCGCTGGTCAACGGCGACTCGACGCGCCAGCCCAGGGACTCGTACAGCGCCCGCCCCTGCGGTGTCCCGCCCAGGACGCCGGTGCGGGCGCCCTGTCCGACCGCCGCGCGCTGAAGCGTCCGCATGACGAGGGTGCCGAGTCCGCGACGGCGGTGTGCGGGGGACGTCTCGATCTGGTCGACGACCGCCGTCGCGCCGGTCGGGGCGATCTGCCCGCGCGCGGCCAGGGAGCCGTCCGGGGCGGCGATCATCGTGCGGGTCACGCCGCCGCGCGACCAGGTGCGCAGCCGGTAGCCGTCGGGGACGCGGCCGGGCGGGGCGTCCGTCAGCGGCGCCGACATGAGGTGGCCGGGTTCGGGGTCGACCCACCAGCCCGGCCCCAGCCAGCCCCGGACGACGGACGGATCGGCGAACACCTTCAGCCACACGCCCGCCCCGGTCACCGCGCCCGCCACGGTCCGGACGGTCGCCTCCTCGACGGCGTCGTTCGTCGCCCCGAGGACGTGCCGGGTGACGTGCTGGGCTCCCGTTCCCACGTCGATCGTGCAGCCCCACGGCTCGTCCACGGGCGGCGCGGCCCCGCGCGACACGACCCACCCGTCCACCCACGCCTGTACGAAACGGTCCATATAGTCCTCCATGTAATGGCTGCAAGCGGTCTGCATTCATTACTGGCTGACGGTAGGGGCAAGCCTTCCGTCCCGGCCCTGTGATCGCCCACAGCGAACGGACGGCCTTTCCGGGAACATCCGACAGGCCCTCGCGCATTGAGTCGGCATAACTCAACTTGACTGCCTAAGGGGAGATCATGGCTGCTGAGTCCACAGCGTTCACACCGCTCACCCTGCCTGTGCTGCCGCTCGACGACGAGGTCGTGCTGCCCGGGATGGTGGTTCCGCTCGACCTCAACGACGCCGATGTGCGCGCCGCGGTGGAGGCCGCCCAGGCCGCCGCCCGGTCGGAGCCCGGAAAGCCCAGGGTCCTCCTGGTGCCACGCATCGACGGCACGTACGCGTCCACCGGCGTGCTCGGCACGGTCGAGCAGGTCGGCCGGCTGGCCGACGGTGACCCGGGCGCCCTGATCCGCGGCCGCGGCCGGGTGCGGATCGGCGCCGGCACCACCGGCCCGGGGGCCGCGCTGTGGGTCGAGGGCACGAGGCTCGACGAGAAGGTGCCCGAGCCGCTCCCCGGCCACGTCACCGAACTGGTCAAGGAGTACAAGGCGCTCGCCACCGCCTGGTTGCGCAAGCGCGGCGCCTGGCAGGTCGTCGACCGCGTCCAGGCCATCGACGACGTCTCCGCCCTCGCCGACAACTCCGGCTACTCGCCCTTCCTGTCCACCGAGCAGAAGGTGGAGCTGCTGGAGACCGCCGACCCGGTCGCCCGTCTGAAGCTCGCCACCCAGCAACTGCGCGACCACCTCGCCGAGCAGGACGTCGCCGAGACCATCGCCAAGGACGTCCAGGAGGGCGTCGACAAGCAGCAGCGCGAGTTCCTGCTGCGCCGTCAGCTGGAAGCCGTCCGCAAGGAACTGCGCGAGCTCAACGGCGAGAAGGAGGGCGAGGAGTCCGACGACTACCGCGCCCGCGTCGAGGCCGCCGACCTGCCCGAGAAGGTCCGCGAGGCCGCCCTCAAGGAGGTCGACAAGCTGGAGCGGGCGAGCGACCAGTCGCCCGAGGGCTCCTGGATCCGGACCTGGCTGGACACCGTCCTCGAACTGCCGTGGAACGAGCGGACCGAGGACGCCTACGACATCCAGGGCGCGAAGGCGGTCCTCGACGCCGAGCACGCGGGCCTGGAGGACGTCAAGGAGCGGATCACCGAGTACCTGGCGGTGCGCAAGCGCCGCGGCGAGCGGGGCCTGGGTGTCGTCGGCGGACGGCGCGGCGGTGCCGTACTGGCCCTGGTCGGGCCGCCCGGCGTCGGAAAGACCAGCCTGGGCGAGAGCGTCGCGCACGCCATGGGCCGCAAGTTCGTCCGCGTCGCCCTCGGCGGCGTCCGCGACGAGGCGGAGATCCGCGGTCACCGGCGCACGTACGTCGGCGCGCTGCCCGGCCGGATCGTCCGGGCCGTCAAGGAGGCCGGGTCGATGAACCCGGTGGTGCTCCTCGACGAGATCGACAAGGTGGGCTCCGACTTCCGGGGCGACCCGGCGGCGGCCCTGCTGGAGGTGCTGGACCCGGCGCAGAACCACACCTTCCGCGACCACTACCTGGAGGTCGAACTCGACCTGTCGGACGTCGTCTTCCTCGCCACCGCCAACGTCCTGGAGGCCATCCCCGAGGCGCTGCTCGACCGCATGGAGCTGGTCCGGCTCGACGGCTACACCGAGGACGAGAAGATCGTCATCGCCCGCGACCACCTGCTCCCGCGCCAGCTGGAGCGGGCGGGCCTGGACCGGGACGAGGTGACGCTCGACGAGGGCGCGCTGCGCAAGCTGGCCGGCGAGTACACGCGCGAGGCCGGCGTGCGCAACCTGGAGCGGTCCATCGCCCGGCTGCTGCGCAAGATCGCCGCCCAGCACGAACTGGGCCAGCGGGAGCTGCCGTTCACCGTCGGCGACGGCGATCTGCGCGGCCTGATCGGCCGGCCGCACCACGTGCCCGAGTCCGCCCAGGACCCGGCCGAGCGGCGCACCGCGGTGCCGGGCGTGGCGACGGGCCTCGCGGTCACGGGGGCCGGCGGTGACGTCCTGTACGTCGAGGCGTCGCTGGCCGACCCGGAGACGGGCGCGGCGGGCCTGACCCTGACGGGCCAGCTGGGCGACGTGATGAAGGAGTCGGCGCAGATCGCGCTGAGCTTCCTGCGCTCGCACGGTGCCGAGCTGGAACTGCCGGTCGGCGATCTGAAGGACCGGGGCGTGCACATCCACTTCCCGGCGGGCTCGGTCCCCAAGGACGGCCCGAGCGCCGGCATCACGATGACGACGGCCCTCGCGTCCCTGCTGTCCGGACGTCTGGTCCGTACGGACGTGGCGATGACCGGCGAGGTCTCCCTGACCGGGCGGGTCCTCCCGATCGGCGGCGTGAAGCAGAAGCTGCTCGCCGCACACCGGGCCGGGGTCACGACCGTGATCATCCCGAAGCGCAACGAACCCGACCTGGACGACGTCCCGGCGGAGGTGCTGGACAAGCTCGACGTCCACACCGTCACCGACGTCCGCCAGGTCCTGGAGCTGGCCCTCGCGCCGGCCACGAACGGCGCGGCGCCGGAGGTTCCGGTGGCGGCGTGACGGACGCGACCGGATGAGGGAGGCCCGGGTCCCGTGAGGGGCGCGGGCCTCCACCGGACGGACGAGTGACGATCCGGCGCGCGGCCGGGCGGCGATCCGAGGCGCGCCGGGCAGCGAACCGACTCGCAACCTCGGCATGGGCATGCCACCGTTCTCCGTCGGGTGAACAGCTACGCACGTAGAATCACCAGGGGAACCGGATCAGGAGCGCTGACGTGCACGAGGACGGAAACGGCGACGGACGCGGGAGCGCACCCGAGACGTCGACGACAGGTGTGGACCGGGAGTTCCTGTCCCTGGAGCGGGAGCTGACGGTGCTGCTGCGCCGTGCCCGCGCCAACCAGGGGGAGATGGCCCGCGAGGTCCACCCGGACCTGGAGCCCGCGGCGTACGGCCTGCTCGTCCGGCTGGAGGAGTGCGGCCGCCAGCGCGCCACCGAGCTCGCCGGCTACATCGGCGTCGGCAAGGCCACCATGTCCCGCCAGCTGCGCGCCCTGGAGCAGCTCGGCCTGATCGCCCGCGAGCCGGACCCGGCGGACGGACGCGCCTGGCTGGTCGACCTGACCGAGGAGGGCCGCACCCGGGTCGGCCGGGTCCGCGAGGCCCGCCGCGCGCGGTACGTCAGCCAGCTCGCGCACTGGGACCGCGGGGAGGTGGCGGAACTGGCACGGCTGCTCCACCAGCTGAACCAGGGCATGGCCAAGTAGCGGTCCGCACCGGGGTTCACAGCTCCACGAACACCGCCGACGCGTCGTCGTGCCTCTTGCCGCGGCCCAGGAACGCCCGCCCGGTGTCCGCCCGTTCCAGCTCCCGCACGCGCTCCACCAGCGCTCGCGGGCCCTCCTTGCGGACGTAGGTGAACAGGTCCGCCCAGTCGCCCTCGCGGAACTTCTCCACCCAGCGCGTCGCCCCGTCGGTGAGCGCGGCCAGGGCGGCCACCTCGTCGCGCGGGACGGTGCCGGTGACCGCGCGGGCGGCCACCGCCGGGTCCGCGGCGGCCGTGAAGAAGCCGCCCTCCTTGTTGCGGGCCCGCGCGTCGCAGATCTCCTCGCTCGCCAGCAGGGCGGGCGGGAGCAGGGCGATGCGGTCGTCGAGGACGGGGGTGACCGTGCCGTCGGGAGCGGCCAGGAGGAGGGCCGAGTCGGACAGCACCAGGTACTCGACCGTCTCCGGGGACCAGCGCACGACGACCACGGTCGCCTGTGGGGTGCGCGGGTGAGAAAGGTCACAGGTTCCCGCGTGGGCGTCCGAGGTACGAGCGATGGCGCGGGCCAGTGCCTCGGCCAGGGGAACATCCGGGAGTGAAACGGTCAGTTCGGTCAGGGCGCCACCCAGGCGCGCGGTATACCAGGGGACCGAATGCAGACAGCCCGTGCCGCCCCGCGGCGGCGTCACCCCGTCCAGCAGGACGACCGAACCGCCCTGTCCGGACGCGGGAAGTCCGACGCTCGCGAAGTCCTCGTTGGGGTGGGCCCCATCACTGGGCTCCGACACAAGTTCCGTACGCATCCAGCCAGTCTGCACGACCCCTTCACACACTCCGCAAAAGGCTGGCAACGCTCCCCGGGTCGGCGCACCGTCGCAGGTCAGACGCCTGTTTTGGGTGGGAATGAAGCACTCCGGGAAGGCGTGGCGGCGAATACTGCCAAAGCCCGCCGCCCACGTCCAACCGGCCGCCCGCGCAAGGCCGTCGCACACGCCAGAGGAACTTGCTCGTCAACTCCCCTCCGATGTTCACTCCTTCGGGTGGCGGGGCAGGCGATGCGCGAACCCCGCCCACCGGCACTGGGAGGGTCGGGAGCCGTACCGGACGTACGCACCAGTTGACGGAGCGTCATCCGGCCCATGGGTACACGAGTACAGGAATGCGAGCACCGGTGCAGAAGACGCGGCCTCGGCGCACAGGCAGGAAGACGGCCTCCGAGGGGGGCGCGGAGCGCACCTCTGTCGGCAAGGGCCGTCCCACCCACGTACGCAACCGGCTCATCGTCGCGGTCGCCGTGGTGGCCGCCGCCATCGCCGGAGCCGGGGCACCCTCGATCCTCGGCGCCTCCGGGCAGTTGAAGGACGCGCAGGACCTGGTCACCCTGGCCGAACAGACCCAGGACGCCCTCGTCCTCGCCCAGTCGATAGCCGACGAGCGCGACGAGGTCACCACCTACGTCGCGGCCGGCCGGACCAAGGCCGAGGCGCCCTCCGGGGAGAGCAGCGCCCGCGTGGACCGGCAGGTGCGGGAGCTGACCGCCGACACCGACACGCCCGCCGCGCTCCGCGAGGACCTCGACGGCATAGCGTCGGTCCGCCAGGCCGCCCTCACCGGCAAGAGCACGCCGCTCGAGGCGCACCAGGCGTACTCGGCCGCCATCACCGCGCTGCACGGGCTCGCCGAGCGGCTCGCCGAGCAGATGCCGCCCCGCGCGGGCTCCGGCGCGCACGCCCTCGCCGACCTCGACACCGCCGTCCAGCAGGCCGCCGCGGCCCGCGGACTGCTGCTGGCCGCGCTGAACGTGCCGACGTCCACCGAGAGCGTCTACGACCCCGTCACCGGCCTGTCGTCCACCGAGACCGTCTCCTCCGCGGCCGACACCAAGCAGCGCGACGCCCTCACCGCCGCCGCCCAGCAGGCCCGGCTGCGCTCCGACGCGGCCCTCACCGCCTTCCGGGAGAGCGCCCCCCGGCCGGTCGTCGACTCCTACGACTCCACGCTCACCGGCGGCGATGTCGAGACCGCCGAGAAGTACCTGGCGACCCTCACCGACCAGCCGAAACTGAGCAACGGCGAGCTCGACACCAGCACCAAGAAGCTGGACGCCGCGCTCTCCGCCCGCGTCGACCTGATGCGCGGCATCGAGGCCTCCCTCTACGACCGCCGCACCAAGGACCTCGCCCAGCTGCGCGACGACGACGTCACCGCGCTGGAGATCCGCATCGCCCTCCTCGGCGCCCTGATGCTGGTCGCCGTCGGCGTCGCCACCGCCATGGCGCGCAGCCTCACCCGCCCGCTGGCCGTCCTGCGCCTCGGCTCCGCCCGGCTGGCCGGCGCCGAGAACCCGGCCGCCGAGGAGCCGGTCGCGTTCACCGGCCGCAACGACGAGTTCGCCCAGGTCGTCCGCTCCGTCAACGCCCTGCACGAGCACGCCGTCGCCCTGCACGAGCGCGTCACCACCCTGGAGTCCGACCGCAAGCACCTCGTCGGACAGCGCCAGAAGATGGCCGACGCCCGCGAGGAGCTGCGCGCCGAACTCGCCGACGCCGCCGCCCGTCTGGAGCGGCTGCGTTCCAGCATCAGCGGCACCTTCGTCAACCTCTCGCTGCGCACCCTCGGCCTCGTCGAACGCCAACTCGCCGTCATCGAGGGCCTGGAGGAGCGCGAGCAGGACCCCGACCGCCTGTCCACCCTCTTCAAGCTCGACCACTTCGCCACGGTCATGCGCCGGCACAGCGAGAACCTGCTGGTGCTGGCGGGCACGGAGCACGTCCAGCAGCACCCGGGCCCGGTCCCGCTGGTGGACGTGGTCCGGGCGGCGGTCAGCGAGATCGAACGCTACGAGCGGGTCCGCATCTCCGCGCTCCCCCCGCACGCGCACGTGGCCGGCTTCGCCGCCGACGACCTGAGCCACCTCCTGGCCGAACTCATGGAGAACGCCACGTCGTTCTCCCCGCCGGACCTGCCCGTCGAGGTCTCCGGCTGGCTCCTGGAGAACGGCGAGGTCATGCTCTCCGTCCAGGACGAGGGCATCGGCATGACCGAGGAGCGGCTGACCAGCCTCAACACCCGGCTCACCGAATTCGATCCGGACACCCCCTACGACCAGGAGGGCGAAGAGGGACTCGGGCTCGGCCTGTACGTCGTCGCCCGCCTCGCCCACCGGCACGGGGTGCGGGTGCAGCTGCGCGAGCAGAAGCAGGGCGGGATAGCCGCGGTCGTCGTCGTCCCCACCTCGTTGCTCGCCACCGCCCCGGCCGCCGCGATCCCGACGGCCGCGCCCGCCTCCTCCACCGCCCACGGCTTCTCCCTCCCCGGCGCGGACGCGGAGGCCAACTCCAACGTCCTGCCGGGGCGTCCGAAGGGCACCGGCGACCCGTTGGTCGCCCTGGCCGAGAAGGCCGTGGACGAGGCGGCGTCGGAGGCACCGGCCGAGACGACGATGGAACTCCTGATCCCGCAGGAGGAAGCGGACGGGGTACCGGAGAACGAGGACCGGTCGCCCTCGGACGGCCCGGCGCCCGCCGACCACCGGCCGCAGGCAGACGACCACGAAGACGACGACGCGAACGACCACGACCACCCACCCGCGGCCGTCGGCGGCGAGGACACCACGGACGGTGCGGGGGAAGACGAACCCGCCGAAGACGAAGCCGAGGCGGAACACGCCCGCGTCCCCGACGAACAGGAAGACATCGTCACCGACAAGGGCCTCCCGAAACGCACACCCAAGATCACCGCACCCGCCCACGCCCCGCGCCAGCGGACCAGCTCCGTCGACGCCGAAGCCCTCCGCCGCCGCCTGGGCGGCTTCCGCCGGGGGGCGGAGGCCGGGTACCACGACGTAGAAGTCGAGATCGCCGAGCGGACGGGCCAGAACAAGGCACCGTCCGCTCGAGAAGCACACGCACACGCCGAAGAAGACACGGGGGGCACAGTCGAGGAGGCAAGCAGTTGACCGCGCCCAGTACCTTCGGACTGAGCAGTGAAGCCCGTAACCTGCACTGGCTGTTGACGAACCTCGTGGAGGAAGTACCGGGTATCCAGTCCGTCGCGGTCGTCTCCTCCGACGGCCTGCTCCTGCTCTCCTCGGACGCCGGCCGCAACGACGCGGCCCGGCAGGCCAGGGGAGCCAAACCCACCGGCCCGCGCGGATCCTCCGCCGACCTGGCCACCATCGTCTCCGGCATCGGCAGCCTCACCATCGGCGCCGCCAAGCTCATGGAGTTCGGCGGCGTCAAACACACGATGGTCGCCATGGACGAGGGCAGCCTCTTCGTGATGTCGATCAGCGACGGCTCCCTGCTCGGCGTCCACGGCTCCGCCGACTGCGACATGAGCGTGGTGGCGTACCACATGGCGCTGTTCGTGGGCCGCGCCGGCCACGTCCTGACCCCCGAACTCCGCAGCGAGCTACGGAAGTCCCTGGAGACCGAGACGACGGGGAGCATGCGATGAGTACGCGGCCCGGGAACCACGGGCAGCTCCCCGTCCGCGGCGGCGACCGCAAGCCCGCCCGCGTGCGTCCCTACTCGCTGACCGGCGGCCGTACCCGCTTCGGTCACGTCCTCCTCGTCGAGACGTTCGTGGCGACCACAGCCGAACTCGAGGCGCCCGAGGAGCGCAAGGAACTGACGAACGGTTCCCTCAGCTCCCGGGTGATGCCGGAGCTGCGGGCCATCGTCGAACTGTGCCGCCGCATGCGTACGGTGGCGGAGATCGCCGCGCTGCTGAAGATGCCGCTCGGCGTGGTCCGGGTGCTCCTCAGCGACCTCGCGGACCAGGGAAAGATCCGTGTGTACGGCACCGGGACCGGTCACGGTACGGGCCGTCCCGACCGCGCTCTGCTGGAAAGGGTGCTGAGTGGACTCCGTCGTCTCTGACGCCGACCCCTCCTTCGGCGTGTCCCCGTTCCTCGACGTCGTCCCCGAGGACGAGGAACACCTGCGGCCCTGGCAGACGGACCGCACCCGGGCCCCCGTCGCCACGAAGATCGTGGTGGCCGGTGGCTTCGGCGTGGGCAAGACCACCCTGGTCGGCACCGTCTCGGAGATCACGCCCCTCCAGACGGAGGCGCTGATGACCGAGGCCAGCGAGGAGACCGACGACCTCACCGGCACCCCGGAGAAGGTCAGCACCACGGTGGCCATGGACTACGGCCGCATCACGCTCGACGACGACCTCGTGCTCTACCTGTTCGGCACGCCGGGCCAGCAGCGGTTCTGGTTCATGTGGGACGACCTGGTGCGCGGCGCGATCGGCGCCGTCGTCCTCGCCGACACCCGCCGCCTGAAGGACTGCTTCCCGGCACTCGACTACTTCGAGAGCTGCGGACTGCCGTACGTCGTCGCGGTCAACCACTTCGACGGCAGTGAGCTGTTCGAGCCGGAGGACGTGCGGGAGGCATTGACGATCCCCCCGCACATACCTGTAATGATCATGGATGCGCGCCGCCGGATCTCCGTGATCGAGACCCTCCTGGCCCTGGTGGGCCACGCGCTCGACGAAACCCCCGAGTAGGAGAACCACCCGCATGCGGAAGATACTCGTCGTCGGAGCCGGTCAGTCCGGTCTCCAGCTCGCCCTCGGACTCCAGTCGCACGGGTACGAGGTCACCCTGATGTCCAACCGGACCGCGGACGAGATCCGCTCCGGCCGGGTGATGTCGACGCAGTGCATGTTCCACACGGCCCTCCAGCACGAGCGCGACCTCCAGCTCAACTTCTGGGAGTCCCAGGCCCCGAAGATCGAAGGACTCGGCGTCTCGGTGGCGGCCCCCGGCTCGCACGACCCGGGCCCGACACAGCGCGCGATCGACTGGGTGGGCCGGCTCGACGGATTCGCCCAGTCGGTCGACCAGCGGGTGAAGATGGCCGGCTGGATGGAGACCTTCGCGCAGCGCGGCGGCCAGCTGGTGATCCACGGCGCGGCCGTCTCCGACCTCGACTACTTCTCCCGCGCCTACGACCTCGTCCTGGTCTCGGCCGGCAAGGGCGAGCTCGTGCAGATGTTCGCCCGGGACCCGGAGCGGTCCCCCTACAGCGAGCCGCAGCGCGCCCTGGCCGTGGCGTACGTCCACGGGATGGGCCCGCGCCCGGAGCACCCGGACATGGAGGCGGTCCGCTGCAACCTGGTCCCCGGGGTCGGCGAGCTGTTCGTCATGCCGACGCTGACCACCTCCGGCCGCGCCGACATCCTCTTCTGGGAGGGCATACCCGGCGGCCCGCTCGACGTCTTCAACGGGGTCAAGGACCCGGCGGAGCACCTCTCCCTGACCCTGGAGCTCATGGAGAAGTTCACGCCCTGGGAGTACGCGCGGGCCACCAAGGTCGAACTGACCGACGCCGGCGGCACCCTGTCCGGGCGCTACGCGCCCACCGTCCGCAACCCGATCGGCCGCCTCCCCGGCGGAGGCCTGGTCCTCGGCGTCGCCGACGTGGTCGTCGCCAACGACCCGATCACCGGCCAGGGGTCCAACTCGGCGTCCAAGTGCGCGGCCGCGTACCTCGCCTCCATCCTCGAGCACGGGGAGAAGGAGTTCGACGAGGAGTGGATGCGGGCCACGTTCGACCGGTACTGGGACACCGCCCGGCACGTCACCAAGTGGACCAACGCGATGCTGGCCCCGCCGCCGGAGCACATCATCAACCTGCTGGGCGCCGCGGGGCAGCTCCAGCCGGTGGCTGATCGTGTCGCCAACGCGTTCAACGACCCGGCGGACTTCGAGAACTTCTTCTACGAGCCGGAGAAGACGGCGGCTTATCTGGCCTCGGTCACCGGAACCTGATCGCCGCGGGGGTGTGCGGTGTCCGGCGGCCGCGGCTCGTCCGTGGCCGCTCGCGCCCGCGTGGCGGAGCCGCACGGTGTCTCAGTCCCGCGCCCCCGCGGCGGGCCGGTCCGGGCGTACGGCTCCCAGGATCGGGTGGGACGCGACAGGTGAGATCTTGATCTTCTCTCCGGTGCGCGGGGCCTGGACCACCCTTCCCCCGCCGACGTACATCGCCACGTGCGTGGCGTCGGGGAAGTAGATCACCAGGTCGCCGGGTCTCAGCTCGTCCAGCGGGATCCTCGGCAGCCGCGCCCACTGCTCCTGGCTGGTGCGGGGAATCGGTGACCCGGCGGCACGCCATGCCTCCGACGTCAGGCCCGAGCAGTCGTACGACGCGGGGCCCTCCGCGCCCCACTGGTACGGCTTGCCGAGCTGTCGTACGGCGTAGCGCACCGCCCGGTCGCCCTGCCGGGAGGGGGTGCGGTCGGCGCTCAGCGCGCCCGAGGCCGTGAGTGTCCTCTGGGCCTTGGCGACGCCGTCGCGTTCGAGCGCGGCGAGGGCGGTGAGCTGGCCGGCGGTGAGGGAGGCGAGGAGTTTCTGCACGGCGTCGAGGCGGCTGCGCACGGCGTCGCGTTCCTTCTTCCGGCGTTCGGTGAGGGTGAGCTGTGCGTCCAGTGCGGCGCGCGCCCGGCGGGCCAGCCCGTCCGCCCTGCGCTCGCCGCCCTCCAGCCGCCCCACCGTCTCGGCCCGCTCCCGCGCCAACTGGCCGATCACGTGCCCCTGGTCGAGGGCGTGCTGCGGATCGCGGGCCAGCAGCAGCCGTACGTAGGGGGAGATGTCGGTGCTGTTCTGGTACTGCTGCCGGGCCAGGCGCCCGGCGGCGCCCCGGCTCTCCTCGAGCGACAGGCGGGTCCTCGCCAGGGCGGCGTTGAGCCGGTCCGCCTCGGCCCGTCGCCGTTTCAGCTTCTCCTCGGTGGCGTTGTAGGCCTCGGTGGCCTGTTCGGCCTTCCGGTACAGCCGCTGAAGGTCCGTCAGCAGCGCCGCCACCGACCGCTCGCCGGGCTCCGGGGGTTCCGGTACGGCCACGGCGGTCCCCGGCGTCAGCAGGGCCTGGGTGGCCAGCGCCGTCGTGCAGACCGTGCAGACCAGACGCAGCAGCCTTCCTGACACGTCATCACCTCCGGTGCGGGGCGGCCCCTCCACCCCGCAGGGCGAGCATCAGGGGTGGGTGCCGGGGCGTGCGTCAGGCCTGCGCGGTTCGGCGCAACAGGATCACCCGTCGGCGTCATCCCGTGTGCCGCCCGGCGTGGCGTCGGGCTTCGACCAGGGCCACTTCAGCCGGCCACCGGCCCGCCCCTCCGGGTCGTAGGCGTACTTCCAGCCCTGCGAGAGCCCGAGCCTCCCGCCGTGCCCCCGGGGCACGCGCCGGTAGACCAGCACGGTCGGCGGACCGCCGGCCGCGTCGGGGACGGGGATGCGGTATGTCTTCGGCGGCCGGCCGGTCGGGCCCAGCAGAACCGGGAGGCTACGGCCGTCCATGGGGCCGCCCTCGAAGGGGGTGTCTTCGCTCTTCACGGCACCAGTGTCGATCAGGTCGCCGCGGCGAGCGCACCGTGCACCACGTCGGCGGTCTGCCGGTCGCGCGCCGCGGTCACCGTGAGGACGGCGACGAACTGCTCCACCAGCCAGTCCCGCAGCTCCTCCGCGGGCGGCTGCTTGTCCTCGTCGAGCCAGATGAGCGAGGCCGCCTCCACGGCCGTGATCCACATCCGGACGGTCATCCGCAGCCGGGGGCCGGGGGCGGCCACGCCGAGGTGGCTGTAGATGTGCTCGGCCGCGGCCCGCCGTACGCCGTCCACGATGGCGGTCGTGCGGGAGGTCTCGACGACGCTGCCGCCCTGGAGCAGGGCGCTGAAGCCGGCGTCGTGCTGGTCGACGAAGGCGATGTAGCGGTCCAGGGCGCGGGCGAGACGGGGGAGGAGGGGGCCGTCGTGGGGCTCGTCGAAGCAGTGCCGCAGCTCTTCGGCGGCGGAGTGCAGCGCGGCCTCGTACAGCTGCTGCTTGCCGCCGGGGAAGTAGCGGTAGACCAGCGGCCGGGAGACTCCGGCCGCCTCCGCCACGTCGTCGAGCGAGACGTCCTCGGGGACGCGGTGCGCGAAGAGGGACAGCGCCGCGTCGAGCAGCTGACTGCGACGCTCCTCGACGCTGAGGCGACGGTAGGCGGGGGCGGCGGGCGTCATGACGTGCAGCGTAATCGCCCGCCCCCCTCCGCGCGCCGTCCCGGCGGCCCGGACGACGAGGTCAGGCCAGCAGTCCCGACGACTTCCACAGTCGTCGTCCCACGCCCCGCAGCACCCCGATGTCGTCCAGGAAGTCGGTCAGTCGCCTGGCGCCGTTCTGCATGACCTCCCGGCGGTGGCCGCTGGCCTTCACCTGGGCCATGGCCTCGCGCTTGTCCAGGCCGACGTTCGTGTAGACCTCGGGGTTGACGAAGGCGACGGAGAACACGCGGGCGAACTCCCCGGAGGTCACGCGGGTGAACTCCTGGGACCACCTCGGCGCGGTCACCATCTGGCGGCGCAGCTCCTCGCGGGCGTACCGCACGTGCCGTGCCTCCTCCACCACGTGGATGCGGGTGACGCCCCGGATCAGGGGCTGGACCCGCTCGTCGGGGAAGGTCAGCCGCTGCATCCAGTCGAGGACCTCCTCGCCGAGCAGGGTCGCGGTGAACGACCCGGGCGTGGTGGAGATCGTCTTGAAGAGGCGGCCGAGGTTCTGGTGGACGCGGCTCACCGGGTACCAGGGCGTGTCCCCGTGGGCGATCAGCCGGGCGAACATCTTCGAGTGCCGGCACTCGTCCTCGATCTCGGTCAGCGCGTACCGCACGTGCGCGCTCGTCGCCGCCTTGTCGTAGATGTGCCGGACGAGGAGCTGCATCAGGATGATCTCGAACCAGATGCCGAGCGAGGCCAGCGCCGCCGCCTCGTGCCGGGACAGCAGGATCCGCTGCTCCTCGCTCATCCGCTTCCACAGCGGCGTGTCGTACAGCGACACCAGCTCCGGCGGCCAGAACCACTTGCCCTCCTCGAAGGGCGCGTCCCAGTCCAGCTCCTCGTCCGGGTCGAAGGAGTGCTTGGCGGAGGAGGCGAGGAGCCGCTCGGCCACCTGCTCCCGGTCCTTGAGCGCGCCGAGCGCGTCGCGCAGTCCGTCGAGCGCGTCGGCTTCCGTGAGGGTCGTCATGGCTCTTATGAGACTGCTTGTCAGCAAGCCCGTCAATCCCTCGCGCACGACTTGTTGACCGAGCGTCCACGGGGTGCGCCGTGGGAGACTTGCCGGTCTGTGAGCCGTCGGGGGGAGACCGAGTGAGCACCGCAGCAGCGACCGGCCCGCACCGTGCCGCCGCGCGCCGCAGCCTGGAGGGACTGGCCCTCGGGGACGCCTTCGGCGAACGCTGGTTCCCGCTCTTCCGTGAACGGCGGCAGGCGTACGAGGAGATCCGCGCCCGCCGTACCCCCGAGGAGCCCGACTGGCACTGGACCGACGACACCGCGATGGCCCTCGGCCTGTTCCGGGTGCTCGACCGGTACGGCGAGGTACGGCAGCGGGAGCTGGCCCACGCCTTCGCGCTCGGTCACGCCGCCGACCCGGCCCGCGGCTACGGCCACGGCATGCACGACCTGCTGCCCCGCCTGTGCCGGGAGCCGGACCGCTGGCCGGAGTTGGCACGCGAGCTGTTCGGCGGAGAAGGCAGCCTCGGCAACGGCGCCGCCATGCGGGTGGCGCCCCTGGGCGCCTGGTTCCACGCCGACCTGCGGCGGGTCGTCGAGCAGGCCACCCGGTCCGCCGAGGTCACCCACGCCCACCCCGAGGGCATCGCCGGCGCGGTCGCCGTGGCGGTGGCGGCCGCGCTGTCGGCCCGGGGCCGGCTGAGCGTCGCCGAGGTCGTGTCCCTGACCCCGGACAGCGCCACCCGCGACGGACTCGCCCGCGCCGCCGGACTCCCCGTCACCACCGAGCCCTGGAAGGCCTCCGACGTCCTGGGCAACGGTCAGCGCATCCGCGCCGACGACACCGTCCCCTTCGCCGTCTGGACCGCCGCCCGCCACCCCGACGACCTCGTCTCCGCCCTGTGGGCCACGGCCGAGGGCTTCGGTGACGTGGACACCACCTGCGCGATCACCGGCGGTATCGTGGCCGCCCGCACGGGCGTCGACGCCGTACCGGCCGACTGGCTGCGGCGGCGGGAACCACTGCCCGGGGGAGGGGAACACCGATGACGGCCACGCATGACGCGCCGGTGCCGGTGCTGCGCGTGCGCAACACCGGCAAGGAACTGCTGGAGCTCGTCCTCGAACCGTACGGCAGCGACCACTGGCTCATGCCCGGCGAGACCTTCGTGGTGTGGGCGACCGGCCCGCGGGACGACGGTCTCTTCGAGGTGGAGCACGAGCCGGGCACGGTGACGGTGATCGCCGCCGCGTCCGCCTACGTCGGGGACGCGGACGGCAACGAGATCGACTGCGGCCACAACCGGCCGCAGTGGGCCCGGCCCTACTGGCTGGACCTCGCTAGGCCGAACACCCGAGGTCCTCGGGCAGCTCGAAGCTGACCGGTTCCGCGCCCTGCGCCGGGAACGACGTCCGCAGCGTGAAGGCGTACGGCGTCGGGCCGTGGGCGCGCAGGTGCAGCAGCCGGGCCTCGGCCTCCGCGACCGTCGGGCGGTGGCCGGCCGGGACCCACCACAGGGCCGTCATCGCCTCCCGGACCCGCTCGAACCACTCCCGCCGGCGGGCGAGCATCTCGCGGTGGCGGCCCTGGTACATGTACGCGGTCAGGGCGTCGGCGTCCCGCCACACCGTCATGTTGACGATCAGCCAGTCGTCGCCGAAGACGCGGATGTCCGTCGCGTCGCCGCCCTCCGACTGGAGCCGCCACACGTAACCGTCCGCGGCCTCCGCGTCCGCGTTGACGGGGTCGAGGGCGTCGACGAAGTCCTTCAACTCCGGTGAGTCCAGCGGGAACCTGAGGCGGGAGATGTTGACCTGGGCGAGTTCGAAAGGAGCGGCGGCGTCAGTCATGAGCGAGAAGGTATGACGGACCTGACCCGTCCGGAACCCCCCGTCTCACGGGGTGAGCACCGCCTCCATCACCGCCCGTGCGATCGGCGCCGCCAGCCCGCCCCCGGTGATGTTCCGCCGGTTCGCCGCCGAGTCCTCCACCACCACCGCGACCGCGACCTTCGGCTCCGGGTCCCGGTTCCCCTGCGCCCAGGAGACGAACCAGGCGTACGGCGTCCCGGCGTTGCCGATGCCGTGCTGGGCGGTGCCGGTCTTGCCGCCGACGGTCGCGCCGCGGATCGCCGCGTTCCTGCCGGTGCCGTCCCGCACCACGTCCGTCATCAGCTCCCGCAGCCGCCGCGCGGTCGACGGGTACATCACCTGCCGCGCCGGACGCGAGCCGGCCGTGGCGACCGTCGCGCCGCCCCGCCGGGTCGTGCGCTCCACCAGGTACGGCACGCGTACCTGCCCGCCGCCCGCGACGGCCGCCGCCACCATCGCCATCTGGAGGGGAGTGGCCCGCGTGTTGTACTGCCCGATCGAGGAGAGCGCCAGCTGCGCCCTGTCCAGCGAGGTGTCGAAGGTGCTCCGCGCCACGGAGAAGGGGATGCGCACGTCCGCCGCGTTGAAGCCGAACGCCTCCGCCGTGGCCCTCATGTCCGTCAAACCCACGTCCACGCCGAGCTTCGCGAACACCGTGTTGCACGACCACATGAACGCCTCCCGCAGTGAGGCGTCCTCACACCCCTCGGACGCGTTCGTCAGGCTCGTCGTCGTCCCGGGCAGGGTGTAGGGGTCGGGCGAGTCGGTCGGCTCGTCCAGACCCCTGATCACGCCCGCGTCCAGCGCCGCCGCCGCGGTCACCACCTTGAAGGTCGACCCCGGCGGATACGTCTGCCGCACCGCCCGGTTCAGCATCGGCCGGTCCGGGTCGGAGGTCAGCCGCGCCCACGCCTCCTGGGCCGTCGGGCCGTTGCCGGACAGCAGGGAGGGGTCGTACGACGGTGCCGAGAACAGCGCCAGGATCCGTCCCGTCACCGGCTCCACCGCCGCCACCGCGCCCTTGCGTCCGGCGAGCCCCTGGTACGCCGCCCGCTGGGCCCGTGGGTCGAGGGTCGTCACCACGTTCCCGCCGGCGGGCCGGGAGCGGGTGACGTCGTTCCACAGCGGGAACGGCGAGAGCAGCGGGTCCGTGCCGGAGAGGATGCCGTCCTCGGCGTGCTCCAGGAGCGTCGTCCCGTACTTCTGCGAGGAGAAGCCGGTCACCGGCGCGTACAACGGCCCGTCCCGGTAGGCGCGTTCGTAGCGCAGCTGCTCCCCGCTGTCCCGCGAGCCGGTGACCGGTTCGCCGCCGACCAGGATGTCGCCCCGGGGCTGGCCGTAACGGGCGATGGCGGGACGCCGGTTGGCCGGGTTGTCGTCGTAGGAGGCGGACCGGACGACCTGGACGCGGGCGGCGTTGACCAGGAGGGCCACCAGGAGCAGGGCACAGAAGACGGCGGCGTGCCGGATGTGACGGCTCATCACCGGCCCACCTCGCGTCTCACCGGACCACCTCGCGTCCGGACGGCTCCGCCCCGCCTCTCACCGGACCACCTCGTCTCTCACGGTGCCGCCTTCCCGTCGTACTGGCGCCGCGCCGAGTTGCTCACCCGGATCAGCAGCGCCACGATCGCCCAGTTGGTGACGACCGACGAGCCGCCCTGGGCCAGGAACGGCATCGCCATACCGGTCAGCGGGATCAGCCCGGTCACCCCGCCCGCGATCACGAAGACCTGGAGCGCCACGATCGAGGCGAGGCCGATCGCGAGGAGGCGGCCGAAGGGGTCGCGCAGGGCGAGGCCCGCCCGGTAGCCGCGTTCCACCAGCAGCCCGTACAGCAGGAAGAGGGCGGAGAGGCCGGCCAGGCCCAGTTCCTCGCCGGCCGTCGCCAGGATGAAGTCGGACTTCACGGCGAAGCCGATCAGGACGGAGTGGCCGAGGCCCAGGCCGGTGCCGAGCATGCCGCCGGCCGCGAAGGAGAACAGCGACTGGGCGAGCTGGTTGGGCCCCTGGCCCGCCTCGATCGACGCGAACGGGTGCAGCCAGTCCTCGACCCGGCTGTGCACGTGCGGTTCCAGCCAGCCGACGGCGACCGCGCCGAGGGAGGCCAGCAGCAGGCCGACCGTGATCCAGCCGGTGCGGCCGGTGGCGACGTAGAGCATGACGACGAACAGGCCGAAGAACAGCAGCGAGGTGCCGAGGTCGCGTTCGAGGACCAGGACGCCGACGCTCAGCAGCCAGATCGCGACGATCGGGCCGAGGACCCGCCCGGTGGGCAGCTGCATCCACCAGATCCTCCGGCCCGCGTACGCCAGCGCCGTGCGGTTGGCCGCCAGGTACGCGGCGAAGAACACCGCGAGCAGCACCTTCGCGAACTCGCCCGGCTGGATGGAGAATCCGGCGATCCGGATCCAGATGCGGGCGCCGTTGACCGCCGGGAAGAAGATCGGCAGCGTCAGCAGGGCGAGGGCGGCGACCACGCTCACGTACGCGTACCGCTGGAGCACCCGGTGGTCGCGCAGCGCGGCCACCACGAAGATGAACAGGGCCACCCCGAGCGTCGACCACACCAGCTGCGTGGGTGCCGCCCGGTCGCCGGGGGTCTCCAGGTCCAGCCGGTGGATCAGCACCAGGCCGATCCCGTTGAGCAGCACGGCGATGGGCAGCAGCAGCGGGTCGGCGTAGGGGGCGCGCAGCCGTACCGTCACATGCGCCAGCAGCGCGAGCACACCGAGCCCGGCGCCGTAGCCGGCCGCGCCGGGCGGGATCGCGCCGGTCCTGGCGAACCCGGCGGCGCAGTAGCCGTACACGGACAGCAGGACGGCCAGGAGGATGAGGGAGAGTTCGATGCCGCGGCGCCGGGGGAGGCGTACCTCGGGTGCCGGTGCGTCGGTCGCCCGGGTGATGGCTTCGGCTCCGGCTGACGTCATGTCCGGAACTTACCCAAAGGGGGCTCCTTGTGAGCCTTGGACGGATTTTCGGGTCAGCATCGCCGGGGGGACGGCCCGAGGTCGCGGACGGGGCGCGCCGAGGCCCCGTTCCAGCCGCCGCTCGTGAGGCGGTACCGCTGGAAGCCGCCCGGGATCGCCCGGCCGGTGGCCTCGCAGAGGACCGTGACGACATCGCCGCGCCCGGCGGACCCGATCGCCTTGCGGCCCCGGTTCGCCGCGTCCCGCGGCAGCGGTGTCTTCGCGGCGACGACGCCCTCGTACGGACGCGGAGCGCGGCTGCCGCTCCCGCTGCCGCCCACCCCGTCGACGCTCGCGCCGGCGGGTGTGACGGCGACCGCGGAGGCACGGGCGCCCGCGCCGCCGGCTATGGCGAGGCGGGTGAGGGTACGGCGCAGGGGCACGGCTACCTCCATGCAGGCGGCGAAGCTGACTGATCGCCACCTTAGGAGCGGTCCGCGCCGGCCGCCCGTCACACTGCGCCATCGGGGAGGGCGTCCCCGGCCGGAGGCGTCCCGGGCAGCGTCAGCGTGGCCACCGCCCCGCCGCCCGGCGCGTTCGCGAACGTCAGCCGGGCACCCAGCACCTCCGCCTGGCCGGCCGCGATCGTCAGCCCCAGCCCGTGCCCCTTCGCCCCGCCCTCGGTACGGAACCGCTGCGGCCCGTGCGCCACCAGGTACTGCGGATACCCGTCCCCGTGGTCCCGTACGGTCACCACCGGCCCGTCCACCGTCAGCACCACCGGCGCCCGCCCGTGCCGGTGCGCGTTGGCGACGAGGTTGCCCAGCACCCGCTCCAGCCGCCGCCGGTCCGTCTCCACGCGCGCGTCCCGCACGATCCGGACCTCCGTGTCCGCCCCCGACGCCCGCACCACCCGCCCGGCCAGCGCGCCCAGCTCCTCGGTGTCCAGCTCCAGCCGCTCCCGCCCGGTTTCCAGGCGGGAGATCTCCAGCAGGTCCTCGGTGAGGGTGCGCAGTGCCGCCACCCGGTCGCGCACCAGCTCCGTCGGCCGGCCCGGCGGCAGCAGCTCGGCCGCCGCGTGCAGCCCGGTCAGCGGGGTGCGCAGCTCGTGCGCCACGTCGGCGGTGAAGCGCTGCTCGCTCAGCAGCTTGCCCTGCAACGAGGACGCCATCGAGTCCAGCGCGACGGCGACCGCGGCCACCTCGTCCTGCGGCCGCGTCGGATCCTTCGTGCGGGGGTCGTCCACGCGCGCGTCCAGGTCCCCGGCGCTGATCCGCCGGGCGACCCGCGCGGTGGTGTGCAGCCGCCGGGTCACCCGGGTCACCGCGATCGCCCCGACCACCAGGGTCGCCCCGATCGCCAGCGCCGAGGACCACAGGATCGCGCTGTCCAGGCCCTCGATGGTGCGCGCCTGCTGCCCGTAGTCGACGGCCACGGCCAGCGCCCGCCCGCCGTCGGCCGGGCCCGCCGCCCACATCGTGGGCCGCCCGCGGTGGTCGGCGACCATGGTGCCGCGCTCCCCGGCCGCCGCCAGCTCCCGCAGCGCCGGGGGCAGCCCCTCGGGGTCCACCCCGGCCCCGGGCAGCAGCGAATCCCCGGCCTCGTACGCCTCCGTCGCGTCCGTCAGCCGGGACAGCGCCAGTTCACGGGCCTGGCCGACGGTCTGGTCGGTGACCTGGACGTGCACCAGCACGCCGAGCAGGGCGGCGAGCGCGCAGCACATGACGGTGATGAAGACGGCCGCCTTCACCGCCAGCGTGCCGGCCCACCGGGGGAGGGCGGGTCTCATCGTCCGCTCGCCGACGGGGACGGTGCGGGCTTCCCGGGCACGGGCCCGCGGCCGTCCGAGCGCAGCATCTCGTCGTGGGTGAGCAGCATCGCCTTCTGCTCGGCGTCCCAGGTCCACTGGAGCCGGTACTCGTACCCGGCGAGGTCGGACGGCGAACGGATGATCACCGACCGCCCGGCCAGTTCGACCGCGCTCACGGCGTCCTCCCAGGACATCACCCGCAGCAGCCGGTGCCTGTCGACGGTGTAGACGCGTACGGCGGTGAGGTCGCCGGGCAGCAGCCGGAAGCCCAGGGTCAGGTCGGGGCGCCCGTCGCCGGTCAGGTCCCGGTAGTACGGCTGGAGGACGGGGCAGCGGCTCGCGGCGGCGCCCGTGCCGCCGGTGCCGTGCTCGGCGCAGTCGGCCATGCCGCGGGCGGTGTCGCGGTAGGGCGCCTTGTCGCCGTCGTAGTCGCCGGGGCTCGCGGCGATCTCGGCGCGGACGATCGCCGTCGGGTCGACCGCGCGGATGTCGTCGCCGGGCACGGTGACGCCCTTGATCGTCTCGGTGTCCGCCTCGTCGAGGTCCCAGGCAGGGCTGGAGGCCGGCGGCAGCTGCGGCCAGAGCCGGGCCGGGCTGACCGCGGTCGGGGTGGGGCCCGCGCCGCGCAGCCCGCCGGCGTCACCGCAGGCCGCGGTGGCCGACACCAGCAGGGCGGCGGACGCGACGGCGAGGGCGAGGCGGCTGCGGGACACGGGGCTCCTGTGATCAAGGCGGCGGTCGGCCCCGTACACCTTATTCGTGGGGAAATCCTATTTGCGCAGTGGGACGCACCGGGGAGGCGTGGGGCTGACGTGCCGGCAAGGGGCGGGGCTGACGTCCCGGGAAGGGGCGGGGCCGGGGTGGGGGAACGATTACTCGGCCAGCTCCTCCAGCAGTCGGGCCGTCGACAGTCCCGCCCTCAGGTACTCCACGAACAGCTCGTTGTGCAGGGCCCAGGGCGAGCGCCGCGACCGTATCAGCCGGATCGCGTCCTCCACCGGGTGGCCCCGGCGCACCAGCGTGTGCGCGATGACCAGCCCCGAGCGGTTGTAGCCGTGCCAGCAGCGGACCAGCACCGTGCGCCCCTCGTCCAGCGCCTCGCCCGCCGCCTGCGCCAGACGCATCACCCCCGCGAGCTGGGTGCCGTCCAGCGGCCCGTCGGGGATCGGCCACACATGGTGCCGGACACCCCGGTCGGGCCCGTGTCCGGGCAGCCGCAACAGGGTCTGGACGAGATCGAACTCGCCGCGCACGACGGCGAACTCCCGCTGCCCGGAGCGCCCCCGGAACTCGTGCCCGCCCATCCACAGGCCGGGCACGATCTCGTTCCACGCAGCGTCCGGAGCCGGTACGTCGGGTCGCTTCCCACGGGTCCGCAACGGCGCCTCCCCAAAACCGTGCTCGCCAGGGCTGCCCAACCTCCACCCAAAATAGCCTCCTTCTTGCCCCTGGAGCACCCCACCTGTTCCCATGGTCTGGGGTGATGGTGCATGAGCGGACTGCGCGTCATACCGACCTGGCGCCACGGCCAGGAGCGGCTCTACGTCTGCCTGACCGACGGCCGGAACATCGCCTGGTACGACCGTGAGGCCGGCCGGGTCAACGTGCTCGCCGACGACCGCAGGGAGGACGTCCTGGAGGCGCTCGGCCCCTTCCTGACCGGCTCGGTCACGGTGGGCCCGCCCCCGGTCCCCACCCCCGCCGAGCTGGCCCGCCTCGCCCTCCACCCGGACGACGACCTGGCCCCCAACCGCCCCGGCGAGGCCCTGCTGATCGCCCTGGACCGCGACCCCGGCCCCGTGTACCGGCTGCGCCCCGACCCGCGCCGCCGCGCGCTCGAGGCCGAGCAGACGGTCGGCGAGGCCCTGGACCGGCTCGACGGCGCCGGCTGGCACACCCTGCACTCCGTCCCCCTGCCCGGCGGCGACCGCATCCACCACCTGGTCATCGGCCCCGGCGGCCTCTTCGCCGTGCACGCCCTGTACGCCCGCAAGCAGCGGGTCCTCGTCGCCGACCCGACGGTCACCCTCGGCCGCCGTGACGCGTACCCCCTCCTGCGCCGCGTCCGCGCCGACGCCGACCGGGCCGCCTACGCCCTGACCGCCGAGGTCCGTCCGGTGCTCGCCCTGGTGGGCCCGGCGGAGGTACGGATCACCACGCCCCCGCGCGAGGTCCGCGTCCTGCGCGACACGGAGCTGGCCGCGCTGGCCAGGACGGGCGGGCTGCTGAAACCGGCGGACGTGGAGGGGCTGCACGCGATGGCGCGGGACCGCGGGACGTGGGGGTTCGGCGGTTGAGGTCCGGCGGGTGCGGGTCGGCCGGGGTGCGGGTCGGCCGAGGTGGCCGTCCTCGGGGCTGCCGCCGCCGGGCCCCCGTCCGGCCCTGAACGCGCCTGGTCCGCAGGGGCCGGACGGGCTGGACGCCGCCGGCCGGTGGGCCGTGAGGCGGCGGGCGAGCCGGGCCGCGGGGCGGCCGGGGTCCTGCCCCGAATGATCAGGGCAGCACCCCGGCCACCTCCGAGTCGAACAGCGGGGCGAGCAGATCGCCGTAGTCCTGCACGCGCGGCGCGATGTCCTGCGCCCGGAACACCAGCAGCTCCGGCGCCCCGCACTCCTCGACCTCTTCCCAGGTCACCGGCGCCGACACGGTGGGCTCGGGCCGGGCCCGCAGGGTGTAGGGCGCGGCCGTGGTCTTGCGCGCCGCGTTCTGGCTCCAGTCGACGAAGACCTTGCCGGGGCGCAGGCTGCGGGTCATCCGGTGGACGACCCGCCGGGGCATGGCCCGCTCCGCCTCCACCGCCAGCCGCTTGGCGTAGTCCGTGACCCGTTCGGAGGACGACCCGCGCACCGCCGCCAGCAGGTGCAGCCCCTTCGCCCCGGACGTCTTGGCGTACGCCTCGATCCCGTCCGCCGCCAGCCGTTCCCGCAGCCACAGCGCGACCTCGCAGCACTCGACGACGGTCGCGGGGGCGCCGGGGTCGAGGTCGAAGACGAGCCGGTCGGCCCGCTCGGGGTCCTGGATCACCCACTGGGGCGTATGGAACTCGGTGACCAGGTTCGCCGCCCACATCAGGCTCGCCAGATCCTGCACGAGCACCATCCGGGCCGGGCCCTCCGACCGCGGCACCTCGGCGGTCGTGACCCACTCGGGGGTGCCCGGCGGCACGTTCTTGGCGAAGAAGAGCTGCCCGCCGGGCCCGTCCGGGTAGCGCAGGAAGGACAGCGGGCGGTCCCGCAGATGGGGCAGCAGGGCGTCGGCGACCGTCGCGTAGTAGTGCAGCACCTCGGCCTTGGTGAAGCCGGTCGCCGGATACAGCACCTTCTCCAGATTGCTGAGCGCGAGCCGTCGCCCCTCCACCTCTGTAATCGGCGTCATACGATGAGAATCACATGAATCACATGAATTGGGCTGTTGCATCACTTTCTGTCTCTTCGCTCACCTTTGTAGGTGAATGCCCGGAAAGGTGCCGCACGTGCGATCCATCTGGAACGGAGCCATCTCCTTCGGCCTCGTCAGCATCCCGATCAAGCTGGTGAACGCCACCGAGAGCCACTCGATCTCCTTCCGCCAGATCCACACCGAGGACGGCGGTCGCATCCGCTACCGCAAGGTCTGCGAGCTGGAGGACCGCGAGGTGAGCCAGGCGGAGATCGGCAAGGGGTACGAGGACGCGGACGGCACGATCATCCCGATCACCGACGAGGACCTGGCCCATCTGCCGATCCCCACCACGAAGACGATCGAGATCGTCGCCTTCGTGCCGGCCGATCGCATCGACCCGCTCCAGATGGACGCCGCGTACTACCTCCAGGCGGGCGGCGCCCCGGCCGCCAAGCCGTACACCCTGCTGCGGGAGGCGTTGAAGCGCAGCAACAAGGTCGCGATCGCGAAGTACGCGCTGCGGGGGCGGGAGCGGCTGGGCATGCTCCGCGTGGTCGGCGACGCGATCGCCATGCACGGCCTGCTGTGGCCGGACGAGGTCCGCGCCCCCGAGGGCGTCGCCCCCGACACCTCCGTCACCGTCCGCGACAAGGAGCTCGACCTCGCGGACGCCCTGATGGACACCCTCGGCGAGGTCGACCTGGACGACCTCCACGACGAGTACCGGGAGGCAGTCGAGGAGGTCGTCGCCGCGAAGGCGGCCGGCGAGGCGCCCCCCGAGGCCCCCGCCCCCGTGTCCAGCGGCAAGGTGCTGGACCTGATGGCCGCCCTGGAGAAGAGCGTGCGGGCGGCGAAGGAGTCGCGCGGCGAGGAGCCGGCGGCGGAACCGGAGAAGGCGGAGGTCAGATCCCTCCCCCAGAGCACGTCGGCCCGCGCGGCGCCGAAGGAGACGGGCGGGAAGAAGTCGACGGCGGCGAAGAAGACGGCCGCGAAGAAGACCACGACCAAATCGACGGCGAAGTCCGCGCAGAGCACGAAGAAGACGGGGGCGGCGGCGAAGAGCACGGCGAAGAAGACGTCCGCGAAGAAGACGACGGCGGGCAAGCCGACGGGCTCGGCGAAGAAGACGGCGGCCCGGAAACGGTCGGCTTGATCGGGGTGATCGAGGGCCGGGCGGTCCGCAAGGGGAACCCCCGACCGACGGCCCCCGGCCCACGCCTGGACAGCCCGAAGGACGACCGTCCCCCTCAGGCTGCCTCCTCCAGGGACCCCTCGTCCCGGGCGCCCGCCCCGTCCTCGTCCCCCATGTGCCCGGCCGGCCCCCGCCGCCAGACCACGAGCACCAAACCCACCCCCGACGCCACCGCCGGCCACACCGGGAAGCGCCCGTCAGGTGCGAAACCGTGCCCGGCGAAGTACGTCAGCGCCCCGACACTCAGACCGAGTCCGGCCCACAGCGCCCAGGTTCGCCGCAGGCCTGAGGCGTCCGGCCGGGCCCCGACGTCGAGCAGGGCCAGCGCCCGCTCCAGCGGCCACAGCATCCGTACGACCCCCACCAGGACGACCCCGAGCACCAACAGCCACGGCACCCGCCACCCCCACCAGGCCGCCGACCCGAACGCGGGCTGGGGAGCGAGGCCGGTCAGATAGAAGGCGGCGGCGATCACCAGCACCGGCAGCATGTGCCACAGGTACAGGGTCATGCTCGCGGCCCCCGTCATCCGCACCGCCCGCCACACCCGCTCCCGCTCCAGCCACCGCCGCACCGCGGGCGCGACGAGCAGACACAACCCGACCTGGGCCGTCGCCCACGCCAGCATGGCCGCCGACGGCGGGTTGGTGTTGCCGGGGTCCTGCCCGGTCACCAGGATCAGGCTGACGGGGAAGGGCCCGAAACCGACGAGCGCGGCGAACCCGGCCCCGCCGCCCACCGCCAGGACGACCAGCAGCGACCGCCTCCCGCCCACCAGGCCGTCCCGCCAGCAGAAGCCGAGCTGGTAGACAACGCCCCACACGAGCACGTAGTTGAGCGCCCCGACGTACGTCACGTCCGCCGCCACGTCCAGGACGCCGATGACGAGGGCGGCGGCGGCCATCCCCGCCGGGACGCGCGGCCCCCGGCGCCGATGCAGGGCGTGGAGCGCCGGCGTCAGGGCGCTGAGCAGCAGGTAGACCGGCAGGAACCAGAACTGCATGGCCATGGCCCAGCCCACCAGCGCCAGCGTGAACGGATCCACACCGAGCGCGGAACACACCCCGACGGCCGTGAGCACGAGCCCGCTGTAGACACCGGCCGGCAGCAACAGCCGTACCGCCCGCTGCCCCACCCACCCGGCGGCCGTCCCCCCGCCGGCCCGTGCCCGCGCCCAGGACCCTGCCGCCGCATACCCGCCGGCGAGAAAGAAGAGCGGCATGATCTGAAAGCCGAGCGTCAGCCACTGCGTCCACGGAACCGTCGCCAGCAGCTCCGGCGCGCCGATCTCCCCGTCCGGACGCCGCACCAGCCCGGTGATCAGCCAGTGCCCGAGCATCACCAGCAGGATCGCCCACGCACGCAGGAAGTCGACATACCGGTCCCGTCTCATGCCCGGCATGCTTCCGCACCCTCAACTCCCGTACGCCGCGAAGCCCTTGTCGCAACCAAGCCGTGGCCGTCACGACACCTGCCCGTCCACCGCGGGGCGGAGATTCCCGACTTCGCGTCACCGAGCGCGTTCGGCCGGTTCTCCTCTGGAACCGGCGTGGGGTGATCGTTCAGGTCTTCGTGTTGGTGGGGTGCGGGCCCAGGTAACCGACGTACACCAGGCCGGTGTTGGGGCCGTCGTCGTAGAAGTAGAGCCGGGGGGCCACCGTGTTGCCGCCGCCGATGCGCAGGTGGGCCTCCATGAACAGTTTCCCGCTCGGGTCGACGCTCTTCGGCACGGGGAACGTGCGTTCGCGGCGCCAGTCGTCGCGGTTGCCGACGGTCTTGGACTCCTTCATCTTGACCTTGCCGGCCGGGAAGGGGTTCTCGCAGTCGTCCGGCAGGTGGGTGCACCAGTGGCGGAAGTCCCCGCCCGCCGTGCCCGCGGCCGAGGCGGCGGCGTACTCGTCGAGGGCGCGGAGGGCGTCCCACGCCACCTCGACCCAGTTGCCCACCGACTGGGCGTCCAGTTCCTTCGTGATCTTCTGGTTGCCGGTGAAGGAGAGGTGGGGGAACTCGCCCATCCGGACGAGGATGTGGGCGAAGGTGGTCGGCTGGTCGGCCGGGACGACGACGGGGAGGTGGGCGAGGCCGTCCTGACCGGCCTTTTCGAGCCTGACCTGGAGGGCCCTCACCTGGCGTTCCGCGGCCTTGAGCTTGGCGTACAGGTCCTGGTTCTCGGCTGCCTGGTCGAACTCCAGCTCTTCCGCGATCTGCAACTGCTGGCGCAGGTCGCGCAGGACGTCCCCGTGGGCGTCCTCTCGCTGCTCCGCCTCGGCGAGCATCTGGGTGAGGGTCTTGTTCTCCGCGCGCAGCTCGTCCAGTCCGGAGTGGTGGGCGGACGGGCGGGGGCGCGTGCGCTGTACGGGGAGGGAGTCCAGGGGCGCGGGGAGGGGCAGACGGAGGGCGAGCTGCTGGGGGAGGGACGCGAGGATCGCCCCCGCGCGCCTGGGGTTCGCCGCGATCGTGGTGCCGGACATCACCAGGTGGCGCTGGGCGTCGGGCTGCCAGGCCGGGTCGACGCCGGGAAGGTAGGTGCGGACGCCTCCGGCGAAGACGGGGTGGTATTCGAGGGTGGCGTTGAAGAGGGCCTGCGCGTCAGGCCTCAGGACGTACATCACGGCAAGGCCGTGGAGGGGCCTGAACGCCGGCTCCACGACCTTCTCGGTCCATGACTCGGCGTCCTGCCCGTAGGGGACGCTGGCGACGACGATCGGGAGTCTGCGGTCCTGGTCGCAGAGTTCCTCGATGACCTCCTCGACGTCATCCTGCTCGATGAACTTCGGGACGGTGCTGACGTCCGAGAGGCCGTCCCTGGCCTCCAGGGCGTCCAGCAGCAGTCGGGCGATGCCGGGGGTGTTGGCCCGGGTGGGCCGGATGTCCGGGGAGACGGGGTGGTGTTCGATGTCCACCTGGAGCCACGTGCGGTGGTCGTCGGCGCGGTGGCCGGCGCGGACCACCAGGGTCGACTGCCATGTGCCCGCGGCGTCGGGACGGGTCTCGCGCAGTCGCCAGCGGGAGTACGAGCCGTGCCGGCCCGCGGCGGCGTCGTGGTCGAGGGTCACGCCCTCGGCTATCTCGTTGCGGCCCTCGTCGAGGGCGGAGGTGTCGTAGTGCTTGATCGCGCCGAGCCAGTGGAGCAGTTGGCGGTCGGCCACGGCCGAGGTGGAGACGAAGTCCTGCGCGGTCGAGACGACCATGCGGTAGTTGCGTGGTTGCATGCGCGGCTGCCTGTGCGGTGTCGTGGGCGGGCGGTGGAGACGCCGAGTACGGTGCGCCGCCCGGTCGTGCGGGGGGCGGGGCGCCGGTGGGGGGTGCTCAGGCGGATGCGTGTGGGGGAGTGAGGAACGTCGGTCTCAGAACGACGGTGAGCCGCGCACTCCCACCACCTCCCCCGCATGCCGGACCGTCGGCCGTGTGACGGTGACCTCGATCATGGGGGCCACTGTAGGGCGGCGCGGACGAGGTGTCAGGGAAACGCCGACGGGCCGTCAGGAACAACGTGCCCCTCCCACCGAAGCCGAGGCGCGCAATCTTGACGCCGCTTATGTTACCGGTAACATCAACGCTCGTCGGAAGTACTGGCGCCCACGTCGCAGTGGGCCGTCCCCGGGAGCCCGCGTGACCGACTCCTCCACGGCGCGTCGCGCCCCCGCCCCGCCCACCGCCCCCGTCTTCACCCCCACCGCCGTGGTGGCCTCCTGCGTCGGCTTCGTCCTCATCGGCGCACTCCAGGCCCTGTACGGCCCGGCGATCCCCGCCCTGCGCGAGGAGTTCGGGCTCTCACCCTCGGCGGCCGGACTCGCCCTGAGCGCCCACTTCGTCGGCGGGGTGGCCGGCGTCCTCCTCTTCGACCGGCTGTACGGCCGGACCGGCAACCGGTGGATCCTCGGCGCGTCGTACCTCCTGATGGCACTCGGCGCCGCAGGCTTCGCGCTCGCACCGAACTGGCCCGCCGCGCTGGCCGCCGCCCTCCTCGCCGGACTCGGCTTCGGCGGCATCGACTACGGCCTCAACCAACTCTTCGCCGTCGGCTTCGGCCACCGCTCCGCCGCCCTGCTGAACATCCTCAACGCCCACTTCGGCGTGGGCGCGATCCTGGGCCCCGCCCTGATCGGCGTGGCCGGCGCCGACCGCTACCCGGCGGTCTTCCTGGCCTTCGCCCTGGCCAACCTCCCCCTCCTCCTCTGCCTGAGGGGCGTACGCGACAGGGCCCCACAGCCGACGGGGACCGAAACGCACACCGGGGCGCTGGGCCGCAGCCTGACCTCCGTCCTGACGGTCTTCGTCACCCTCTACGTCCTGCACGTCGGCATCGAGGCGGGCGTGGGCGGCTGGGAGCCCACCCACCTGGAGACCGTCGGCTACGGCGCCGGCATCGCCGCCACCGCCACCTCCGTCTACTGGCTGATGATGACGGTGGGCCGCTTCCTGGTGGCCCCCCTCGCCCTGCGCTTCTCGGCCCCGGCCATCATCACCGTCTCCTGCGCCGGCATGACCGCCTGCCTCCTGCTGGCCACCATCCCCGCCCTGGCCCCGTACGCCTACGCCGGGGTCGGCCTCTTCATCGCTCCCATCTTCCCGACCGGCCTCCCCTGGCTGCACAGAGCGGCACCCCGAGCCCGCAGGGCCGGCGCCCTGGTCATCGCCGCGTCCATGGTGGGCGGCGTAGCGGCAGGCCCCGCCCTCGGCAAGGTCATCGAATGGTCCGGCATCCACGCCGTACCCCTCCTCCTGGCCACCCTCTCCGCCACCTGCCTGGCAGCCACCCTCTGGCTGACCCGAAGGACCCACCCGACAGCCCCCTGAAAGCACCCAAACCACTCCCACACCCGCACTCGCCCACGGAGCCGAACACTCCCGCCCCCGGAACGCTCCCGCACCCGGAGCACTCCCGCACCCGAAGCGCTCCCGCCCCTGGAACGCTCCCGCACCCGCGAGACGGCGGGAGTGGGTCGTGGCGGTGCGGCGCAGCCCGTCGCTTAGCGCTGCACAGCCAAGTTCCACTTCTGCAGCAGGCAGCCGTACGCCCAACCGGCGACGGGCTCGCCGCACCGCCACGACCCCGGCCCCCCCCCCCCCCCCCCGGGCCCCCCCCCCCCCCCCCCCCCCCCCCCCCCCCCCCCCCCCCCCCCCCCCGCCCCCCCCCCCCCCCCCCCCCCCCCACCCCGACCCACCCACCGCCCGCAGGCGCCCCCGCACCAGCCGCCCCCCCCACACCAGCCACCACACCGCAAACCAGTCCAACCCCAGGAAGGGACACCGCATGCCGGCCCTGACAACAACATCCGACGGCTTCCAACTCCACGGCGCCCCCCTGAGGATCATCTCCGGCGCCCTGCACTACTTCCGCGTCCACCCCGACCAGTGGCCCGACCGCCTCCACAAGGCCCGCCTGATGGGCCTGAACACGGTGGAGACGTACATCCCCTGGAACCTCCACCAGCCCACCCCCGACACCCTCGTCCTGGACGGCCTCCTGGACCTCCCCCGCTTCCTGCGCCTGGCCGCCGCCGAGGGCCTGCACGTCATCCTCCGCCCCGGCCCGTTCATCTGCGCCGAGTGGGACGGCGGTGGCCTGCCCCACTGGCTCACCGCGGACCCCGCCAACGCCGACATCCGCCTCCGCAGCAGCGACCCCCGCTTCACCGACGCGGTCGACCGCTACCTCGACCTCCTCCTGCCTCCGCTCCTGCCCCACATGGCCGCGTCCGGCGGCCCCGTCATCGCCGTACAGGTGGAGAACGAGTACGGCGCCTACGGCGACGACACCGCCTACCTCAAGCACCTGGAGCAGTCCCTGCGCGGCCGAGGGGTGGAGGAACTCCTCTTCACCTGCGACCAGGCCGACCCCACCCACCTCGCGAACGGCAGCCTGCCCGGCGTCCTCACCACCGCCACCTTCGGCAGCCGCATCGACGGCTCCCTGGAGCGCCTGCGCGCGCACCAGCCCGAGGGCCCGCTGATGTGCGCGGAGTTCTGGATCGGCTGGTTCGACCACTGGGGCGGCCCGCACCACGGCCGGGACGCCGCCGACGCGGCCGCCGACCTGGACCGGCTGCTCGCCGCGGGCGCCTCCGTCAACATCTACATGTTCCACGGCGGCACCAACTTCGGCTTCACCAACGGCGCCAACCACCACCACACCTACGCCCCCACCATCACCTCCTACGACTACGACGCCCCGCTCACGGAGAGCGGTGACCCGGGCCCGAAGTACCACGCCTTCCGTGAGGTGATCGCCCGCCACGCACCGGTCCCCGACGACCCGGCCCCCGCCCCCGCTCCCAAACTCCCGCCCACCACCGTGGAGCTGACCCGGCGGGCACCCCTCCTCCCGCTCGCCGGCCGCCCCGTCCACTCGACGGCGACCGACACCCCTCTCTCCGCCGACGACCTGGGCCTGCGCGCCGGATACGTCCTCTACCGCACCACCGTCCCTTCCGTCCCCACGGAGGGAACCGGCCTGCTGCACTTCACGGGCGGCGTGGGAGACCGCGCCCAGGTGTTCCTGGACGGCGCCCCCGCGGGCGTCCTCGAACGCGAGCGCCAAGAGGAGACCCTGCCCGTCCACGTACCGCGACCCGGCGCCGTCCTGGACGTCCTCGTCGAGAACATGGGCCGGGTCAACTACGGCCCCCGCATCGGCGCCCGCAAGGGCCTGCTGGGCCCGGTCACCTTCGACGGCACACCCCTGCGCGGCTGGGACGTCCATCCCCTGCCCCTGGACGCCGTACCGGACGAGAAGGAGATCCCCTTCACCCCGGCCGCCACCCCCACCTGCGCCGAACCGGCCTTCCATCACGGCACGTTCGACGTCCTCACCCCCGCCGACACCTTCCTCGCGCTCCCCGGCTGGACCAAGGGCCAGGCCTGGATCAACGGCTTCCACCTGGGCCGCTACTGGAACCGCGGCCCCCAGCGCACCCTCTACGTCCCGGCCCCCGTCCTGCGCTCCGGCAGCAACGACCTGGTCCTCCTCGAACTCCACGCCACCACCACCCCCCGCGCCCACCTCACCGACACCCCCGACCTCGGCCACCGGGAGTCCTGATGCCGCCCCCGACCCACGACCGGAACCACCCCCACCCCAACCACCCCCACCCCAACCACCCCCACCCCCACCACCTACGCGTCCCCCCACCCCCCGCACCCCCACTGACCGGCCACCTCCCCTTCACGGACGCCCCGGGCGTCCCCGACCCCATCGAGGTCACCAGCCGCTGGCTCACCCGCGGCGGCCGCCCGTGGTTCCCGGTCTCCGGCGAGTTCCACTACTCCCGCCTCCCGGCCCGGGAGTGGGAGGAGGAACTGCTGAAGACGAAGGCGGGCGGGGTGACGGCCGTCGCCTCCTACGTCATCTGGATCCACCACGAGGAGACAGAGGGCCGCATCCGCTTCGACGGCGACCGCGACCTGCGCCGCTTCGCCGAGCTGTGCGCCCGCCACGGCCTGGACTTCATCCCCCGCATCGGCCCGTGGTCCCACGCGGAGGTCCGCAACGGCGGCCTGCCCGACTGGGTCCTGGCCCGCACCGCCGCCCCGCGCACCGACGACCCGGCCTACCTGGCCGCCGTACGCCCGTGGTTCGAGGCGATCGCCGACCAACTCCGGGGCCTGGACCGCGCGCACGGCGGTCCGATCGTCGCCATCCAGATCGAGAACGAGCTGTACGACCAGCCCGGCCACCTCCGCACCCTGAAGCGCATGGCCGAGGACGCCGGCCTCAGCGCACCGCTGTGGACGTCGACGGCCTGGGGCGGAGTCCAGCTCCCCGGTGACGAACTGCTCCCGCTGTACGGCGGCTATCCGGAGGCGTTCTGGACGGAGGCGGACGGCGGCTGGCCCGACACCTGCCGCAAGCACTACTTCTTCACCCACCAGCGCGACGACGAGGGCATCGGCGCCGACCTGCGACCGACGACCGTCCGCGGCACCGACCCGCGGGACCACGCCGACCGGTTCCCGTGGGCGACCTGCGAGCTGGGCGGTGGCATGGCGGTCGCCTACCACCGCCGTCCGCGCGTCGACGCCGCCGACATCGGCGCCCTGGGCCTCACCAAGATCGGATGCGGCTCGGTCTGGCAGGGCTACTACATGTTCCACGGAGGCACGAACCCCGTCGGGGAGCTGACCACCCTCCAGGAGTCCCACGCGACGCACTACCCCAACGACCTCCCCGTCCTGACGTACGACTTCCAGGCCCCGCTCGGCGAGTACGGGCAGTACCACCCGTCGTACGACGAACTGCGCCTCCAGCACCTGCTGCTGGCCGACTTCGGCCCGCTCGTCGCCCCCATGTCCTGCGTCCTCCCGGAGGACCGTCCGGACGGCCAGCACGACCGGGCGACCCTGCGCTGGGCCGTCCGCACCGACGGCGTCGCCTCCGGTTTCCTCTTCGTCACCAACCACCAGCCGCACGAGCCGCTCCCGGCCCACCCCGGTACGAGCTTCACGGTCGACTTCCCCGAGGCATCGGCCCTGACCCTGCCCAGCACCCCGGTGACGGTTCCCGCCGGCGCCTACTTCTGCTGGCCCCTGCGCCTGGACGTGGCCGGCCTGCGCCTCGACTGGGCCACGGCCCAGCCGGTGTGCACGGTCGAGATCGGGGACGGAGGCGGGGACGGGAACGGGGACGGAGGCGGGGACGGGAACGGAGGCGGGGACGGCCGTACGGTCCTGGTGCTGGCGGCGACGGACGGCATCGCGCCCGAACTGGCGTTGGACGCGCGGACGGTGCGGTCCGTCCGCACCGGCCGCGGAGACACCGTCAGCACCACCACCGGCGACCGCATCCTGATCACGGGCCTGCGCCCCGGTACGGACGCCTGGGTCGAGGTGGACACGACCGACGGCGGCCGGGTCGCCCTGCTGATCCTGGACGCGGCCACGGCCCGCACCGCCTACCGGGGTGAGGCATGGGGGACCCGACGCCTGATCCTCTGTCCGGACGGCGTCGTGTTCGACGCGGAGGCGAACGAGGTCCGTCTCCACAGCCGCACGACCGGCCCGTCGGTCTCCCTCTCCGTCCTGCCCGCGCCGCAGCGCCCGCCGACGGCATCCGGGGCCACGGTGAAGGAGAGTCAGGACGGCGTCCTGACTCGCTACACACTGCTCCCCGACGCCGCGCCCGACGCCGCACCCGACGAGGCACCCGCGCCCCCGGCCCTCACCCCGCTCCGCCCGGCGGGCCCGCCGCCCGCCCCCGCCACGGGCGTCCTGGACCGGGCGAGCGCCCCAGCGGACGAGCACTACGACACCGCGGCGGCGGTGTACGAGGTGCGGATCCCGCACTCCGCGCCCGGCACCCTCCTGCGTCTGCACTGGACCGGCGACGCGGCCCGCGCGTACGTCGGCGGGAGGCTCGTGGCCGACCAGTTCTTCTCGGGCCGCCCGTGGGACATCGCCCTGGACCGGCTGCCGGCCGGCGAGACCCTCGTGCTGAAGGTGCTGCCGCTCGCCGCCGACGCGCCCGTGTACGTGCCGGCGCGGACCGCACCCGGAGTCGCCGGGAGCGGGCAGGCCCAGACCGGGCAAGCCGAGAGCCGGCAGGCCGAGATGCGGCACGCCGAGATCCGGCACGCCGAGTGGGTCACGCGCCGCACGTGGCGGCTCGGCGCGGCCTGACCTCGGCCCCTCGACCCGCCCGGCCTATCCTGTGGATCCGCCGGGCGGGGCAGTGGCACTGCCTCCGCGGGAGTCCGAGGAATCCGAAGGAAGCACCCACCATGACCCGAAGCGCCGCCGACGGCCCGGCGACCAGGGGACGCAGCAGACGCAACTTCGCGGGCGCCCGCCCGGTCATGGACGACGTGGCGAAGCTCGCCGGCGTCTCCAAGCAGACGGTCTCCCGGGTGCTCAACGACAACCCGTCCGTCCGCGCCGAGACCCGCGAGGCGGTCCGGGCGGCCATGCGCACGCTCGGCTACCGCCCGAGCCGCAGCGCCCGCTCGCTGGCCAGCGGCCGGACGCGGATGCTGGGCGTGATCTCGTTCGACGCGGCCCGCTACGGTCCCGCCTCCACCCTGACCGCCATCAACACGGCGGCCCAGGAGGCCGGTTACCTGGTCAGCTCGATCGCGTTGGACACCGCCGACCGCGCCACGGTCGTCCAGGCGGCCGACCGCCTGTCGGCGGAGGGCGCGGACGGCGTGATCGCGATCGCCCCGCAGCTGTGGGTGGCGAAGGCCCTGGCCGAGGCCCACCTGGACATGCCGCTGGTCGTCATGGACAACGACCTCGGCGACGGCACCCCCGTCGTCACCTCGGACGCCCGCACGGGGGCCCGCGAGGCGACCCGGCACCTCCTCTCCCTCGGCCACGCCACGGTCCGCCACGTCGCCGGCCCCACCGGCTGGACGTCGGCCGACCGCCGCACGGAAGGCTGGCGGGAGACCCTCAAGGCGGCCGGCGCCGGGATCCACGCCCCCCTCGTCGGCGACTGGAGCGCCGACTCCGGCTACGACCTGGGCCGCGAACTGGCGAAGGACCCCGAGGTCACCGCCGTCTTCGTGTCGAACGACCAGATGGCCCTCGGTGTCCTGCGCGCCCTGCACGAGGCGGGGCGCCGCGTCCCGGACGACGTCAGCGTGGTCGGCTACGACGACATCCCGGAGGCCGCCCACTTCCTCCCGCCCCTGACCACGGTCCGCATGGACTTCTCGGACATCGGCACCCGGTCCCTGCGCGTGCTGCTGCACCGCATCGACACCCCCGCGACGCCCCCGCCCCCGCTGACGGTCGTCCCGGCGGAGCTGCGCGTCCGCGACAGCACGTCACGCACCCGCGGCCGCCGGGACCGACCGTCCTGACGCCACCGACCGTCCTGACGCCACCGTCCGCTTGGCGGCACGGCGGCGGTGACGGCCGGGCGCAAGGACGTGAGGTGGCCGGACGGTGGGGGAGCCGGTGCCGCGGTCATCTCCGGTAGCCGAGGATGGTCATCATGCCGGACTCGGAGTGGTACTGGTTGTGGCAGTGGAGCATCCACAGCCCCGGGTTGTCGGCGTCGAAGTCGACGACGAGTTTGCGGTGCGGCAGGACCAGGGCGGTGTCCTTCCGGGCTCCGGCCGCGTCGATGCCGGTGAGGGCGAAGGTGTGGCCGTGCAGGTGCATGGGATGCCACATGTCGGTGGCGTTGATGAGGGTGAGGCGGACCCGTTCGCCCTCTTCGACGGGGTGGCGCTGCTCGACGGAGTAGGGCCGGTGGTCGAAGCTCCAGTCGAAGTTCCCCATGCTCCCGGTCAGCCTGAAGCGCATCTCGCGGTCCGGTTCGCGGTCACCGAAGGCCACGGACTCGTCCGGCACGAGCCGTCTGGCCGGCACCACCCGCCCCTCCAGCTCCTTGGGATGCACGGAGGGCCCGGGCGGCCTCCCGCTGCCGGTACGCAGGACCGCCAGGGCCCGCGCCTGCTTCCCCTCGGCGAGCGCGACCAGCGGGAACACTCCGTCCCCGGCGGTGACGAGCACGTCGTAGCGCTCGGCCATGCCCAGCAGCAGCGCGTCCGTCTCCCGGTGCTCGACCGGGTAGCCGTCCGTGTGGGTCACCGTCATCCGGTGCCCGCCCAGCGCCACCCGGAAGGCCGTGTCGCCCCCGGCGTTGATGATCCGCAGCCGCACCCGGTCCCCGGGACGGCACCGGAAGACGGAGGGGGCGTGCGCCAGCCGTCCGTTGACCAGGTAGTACGGATACCTGACGTGGCCGCCCTCGCTGTGCAGCAGGCGACTGCGCGAGCCGTGCAGCACACGGGAGGGGCCGACGGCCCTGGCGGAGCCCGACGCGTGCGAGCCGGCCGACATGTCGTGCCCGGAACCCCCGTGTCCGCCGTCCTCACCCATGTCGATCGGCACACCCTTGCCCTTGTGCAACTGCGCGAGCACACCGTCCGGCGTGGAGCCGTCGACACCGTCCACCCAGTCGTCCAGGACGACGACCCACTCCTTGTCGTAGGACAACGGCTCCCTGGGGTCCTCGACGATCAGCGGGGCGTACAGGCCGCGGTCGAGCTGCATCCCCGAGTGCGAGTGCAGCCAGTACGTGCCCGGGTGCGCCACGGCGAAGCGGTAGCCGAAGGCCGCTCCCGGCTTGATGGAGGACTGGGTCAGCCCCGGCACCCCGTCCATGTCGCACCGCAGCCGGATCCCGTGCGAGTGCAGCGTCGTCGCTTCCGGCAGATGGTTGACGAGCGTGACATCGAGGACGTCACCCGCCGTGACCCGGACCTCCTTCCCCGGCAGCGTGTCACCGTACGTCCACGACCTGACGGTCCGCCCGCCCAGATCGAGGGACGCCTCGGTGGCGGTCAGCGTGAACTTCCGCAGCGACCCCGACCCACGCGCCCGCTCGGCGGCGAGCACCTCGGGATCGGACGGGTTGACATACCCCTTGGGCCCTCTGGGCACGAAGCCGCTCCCGCCGCGGCCGACGGCCGGGTCGGATGGGCGGGTGCCGGGCCCGGGGCGGGCGCTCGGCCCGGGGTGGGGGGTGGTCCCGGAGTGGGTGTCGGTCCCGGAGCGCGAGCCGGAAGCGACAGAGGCGAGCAGGACTCCCGAACCGGCGGCGGCGAGGATCGAGGCACCGAGCACGGTGCGCCGCGTATATGTGTGCATAACTAAATAAGACATGCCTACTAGTCATATATCGGATAACCGGGGCGGCGCGTCCGGTGAATCCCGCACCTGACGAGACGTCGGCAACGGAGCCGCGGGGGAGCGAGGCCCGCCGCATTCGTCCCACGTCCCATCCCCCGGCGGCCCGGTCTCACCGCGTGGTGATCGACAGCAGCTCGGCGCCGCGGTCCCACGGGCGGCGGGCCGGTTCACGGTCGCGGACCTGTTCGGTGGAGGGCGCCGCCCTGCGCCTCTCGTGGTACTCGCCCGGCAGCCAGGCCCGCGCCCCCTCCCCGGCAGCTCGCCGCGCCGCCGTCGCCGCCGTCGTCGCCGCCGTCGTCGCAGTCGTTCAGCCCGAGCAGCAGCCCGAACTGCCTGTTCCCGCGCCCGTGCCGGTCCGTCCGCCGTGGAGGTCGTCGTCGTGGCCGGCGGCGATCCGCGCCCATTGCGCGGTGGGCCGTCCGTCCTCGCGGAACTGCTGGCCGAGCGTCTCGTACGGCCGCGGCCAGCCGGACGGGGAGTCCTCCCAGGTCTCCTGCCGTCCGTAGACGGTCATGTCGAGGATGCCGTAGGACGGCGCCATGGGTTCGACGCCGCGGCCGGTGGTCCAGTACGTCTCGTAGACGCGGTCCCCCTCGCGGAGGTAACACGCCTTCATGCCGAAATGCCGGCCGGCGACCAGCCGCTCGTGCGACTCGGCCGGTACGGAGTACCAGGGCACGTCCCAGCCCATGAAGCGGCGGTAGCGGTCGGATTCCCCGTAGGGGCCCTGGCAGAAGACGGCGAAGGTGACGTCACGCTGGTGCAGATAGGACAGTTCGCGGACCTGCCCGGTGAAGAAGGTGCAGCCCTCGCACTGCTCGGCGGCCGGGTGGCCGTCGTGCCACATGTGGTACGACACGAACAGCTGGGTGCGGCCCTCGAAGACGTCGATCAGGGGGACGTGCCCCCTGCCTCCGACGAGCGGGGCCGACGGGTCCACCTCGGTCATGGGCAGCCGCCGCCGGGCGGCGGCGATGGCGTCGCCCTCGCGGGTGTGCGCCTTCTCCCGGACGCGCAGGGTGTCGATCGCGGCCAGCCACTCCCGGCGGGAGACGACCGGCGGCTTGTTCACATCAGTCATGGCCGTACTGACCGTGCTGCTCGCGGAAAATCATCGGCGGTGGACCGTCCGCGATCCTCCGGAGCTGCGGGCCGGGGTCCGCAAGGCAGCCCGCACCTTCGCGAGGGGATCCGGATCAGGGAATGCGGCCCGCACCCGCGCGCGGCCCGGCCACGTGGCCCTCACGCCGGCAGGGCGGTGAAGCCTCCGACGATCGCTCCGAAGCCGACATGGGCGAAGACGGTGACCACTGGGGTTCCGGGCCCGTAGTTGCGCATCAGAAAGCCAGGAGGTTCGAGCAGTGCCACGTCGGGGGCGCTGGTCAGGGGGCTGCCCATCCGCGGGTGGACGAGCGGCAGGAGGATGTTGACCAGTGCGGTGCCGGCGAACAGGCCGTGGACGAGTCCGAACAGGGCCCCCAGCCACCAGCCGCTGCGGTCGATGGCGAGGAAGACGGCGAAGTAGACGAACGCGAAGATCTGTCCGTTGAGGAAATGCATCAGGTAGCCGATGGCCTTGGCGCGGGTGCGGTTGACGGTCACCGCCGTGCCGAGCAGGAAGGGCAGGTCCATGCGGGTCAGGCTCAGCTCGCTGGCGGCGCGCAGCGCCGTCGTGAGCGCCAGTGTGCCGACGAAGGCTCCCGCGGCGGTCGCCCACGCGCTCATCGCGATGCGTCCTCGCCTGCCGCGGTGATGGCGCAGGCGGCGCTGATCAGCGCCAGATGGCTCAGTCCCTGGGGAAGGTTCCCCAGGAAGTCGCCGGTGGCGGGGTCGATCTCCTCGCTGTAGAGGCCGACGTCGTTGGCCAGGCCGACCAGCTCGTCCATCAGCTCGGTCGCCTGGGGAAGGCGGCCGGTGCGGGCGAGGGATTCGGCGAGCCAGAAGGAACACGCGAGGAAGGCGCCTTCGCCGCCGGCGAGTCCGTCCTCCCCTGAGTAGCGGTCGACGTAGGGCCCGTGCCGCAGGTGGCGGGCCAGAGTGGTGATCGTGGAGCGCATGCGCCGCTCATCGCCGTATCCGTAGAGGTGTCCCAGCAGGACGGCGGCGTCCAGGTCCTCGCCGTCGGCGGCGCGGACGTAGCTGTCGCGGGCGGACGAGAAGCAGCGGGTCTCGACGAACGCGGTGATCTCGTCGCGCGCGGCGTGCCAGCGGTGCACGTGCCGGTCGGGGACCAGTCCGCGGCGGGCCAGGTCGGCGACGCGGTCGAGCGCCACCCAGCACATCATCTTGGACTGGGTGAAGTGCCGCGGTGGGCTGCGGACCTCCCAGATGCCCGAGTCGGGTCGCTGCCACCTCGTACAGACGAGGTCGGCGAGCTCCGCCAGGCGCCGCGCGACGTCCGCGTCCAGCCGTCCCGTGGCCCGGGCGTACAGCCAGGCGGTCTGCACCAGTTCGCCGTAGGTGTCGAGCTGCACCTGGCCGACCGCGGCGTTGCCGACGCGGACCGGCCCCGAGCCCCGGTAGCCCTCCCAGGGGAGGGTCCTCTCCGGGGTGCGACGGCCGCCGTCCAGCCGGTACAGCACGCTCAGGTCGGGGTGGGTGAGCTGGGAGGCGTGCATCAGCCACCAGAAGTAGGCGTGCGCTTCCGCGGGGCAGCCCAGCCGCAGGAACGCCGCCAACGTGAAGGCGGAGTCGCGCACCCAGGAGAACCGGTAGTCCCAGTTGCGCTCACCGCCGATCTCCTCCGGCAGCGAAGTCGTCGCCGCGGCCGCGACCGCACCGGAGGGGGCATGGACGAGCAGCTTCAGGGCCAGCAGGCTGCGCATCACCGCTTGATGCCACCGCCCGGTGTACAGGCGGTCCTCGGCCCAGCTCCGCCACGCCGCACTCGTGCCGTCCAGGCGCGCCTCGCACTCGGAGCGGGCCGGCAGGACGAGTGGCTCCTGATCGGCGAACGGCATCGCGATCATGGCGCGTCGGCCCCGAGGCAGCTCGAACCGGCCGCTGATCACGTCCCCGTGGCATGCGGGTTCGCCGGCATCCCAGGCGCAGACCGCGAGAGCGCCGCTGCCGGCGGCCGCCACCGGGACACCCGCGCGCCGCACGAGCCGTGTGCGCTGGGTGCCGTAGCCGAAGCGGGGCTCGACGCTCCAGCGCAGCGGCACGGACCCGGACAGCCCGTCGATACGCCGCAGCAGCTCGCGCCTCGGTGTCAGTGCCGTGTCGTCGTGCAGGGTGAGCGCGTCGGTGACCCGCACCGAGCCGGTGCGGGTGAGGAAGGTCGTCTCCAGCACGTTGGTGCCGGGCAGGTAGCGGCGTTCCGTCCGGTAGGGCACCACCGGCTCGAGCCGGAAGCGGCCGCCGCCGGAGGCGTCCAGCACGGCGCCGAACACGGCGGGGGAGTCCAGGTCGGGCAGGCCCAGCCAGTCCACCGACCCGTCACGGGCGACCAGGGCGGCAGTGCGGCCATCGCCGATCACCGCGTACTCGCGCAACGGAACGTAGCCACCGATCCGCGAGCCCCGGACCGACAGGTCAGACCCAGGGCCCGTGCCCGGAGAACCTGCTCCCGGAGACCCTGCTCCCGGAGAACCGCTGAAGGCTCCCATGGCACCACCATCCCACCGGCTTCCGCGCACCGCTCGCGCGTCGCACTGGCACGGCATGCCCGCGAACGGCGACTCGACGCGGCCGAGGCGGGCGAGCTCCCGGACGCTCACCCGCCTTGTCGCCGTCGGCGCGCCGCCGCGGGTCCTCAGCGCGGCTGCCGCTCGCCGTGGTAGCGCTGGGCGAGCCGGGCAAGGGCCACCGCGCCGAGCAGGAGGCCGAAGTCGCGCAGCGCGATGTCGTAGTGGCCGGGGACGGTGAGCAGATTGACGATGATCCCGGCCAGCCATCCGGCCACCAGCCAGCCCCCGAAGCGCGGGGCGAGGGCGACGACGATGCCCGCGACGATCTCGACGACACCGACGGCGTACATGGCGGCCTGGGCGCTGCCCGGAACGACGTCGTTGATCCACGGCGCCAGGTAGGTGGGCCAGTCCACGAGCAGGTTGGTGAACTTGTCCAACCCGAACAGGATCGGCGCCACGGTGAACCCCGTACGCAGGATGACGAACGCCTGGTAGCCGGGGTCGGTGAGCACGGCCCGCCGGGGGGTGGCGGCCGTGGTGGTTGTGCTTGCGGACGACATGACGCCCTTCTCTCTATAGACAACTCTCACTATCGATAGAAGCGCGCCAACGTTCTTTAGTCAATGGCTGTGGGTTTTACACTGGTGTTCGTGGACCACCCGAAGGAAGCACCCAACCCCGACACACCCCATCCCGACACACCTGACCCCGACGCACCCCGCCCCGGCATCTCCGCCGTAGCCGCTCTCGACGAGCCGACCCGCAGGAGGCTCTACGACCACGTCGTGCGCCGGCCGGAGCCGGTGAGCCGCGACGAGGCCGCCGCAGCTCTTGGACTGGCACGCCAGACCGCGGCCTTCCACCTGGACCGTCTGGCCGAAGAATCACTGCTCGACGTGGTCTACGAGCGGCGCAGCGGCCGCACCGGGCCGGGCGCGGGCAGGCCGGCCAAGCTCTACAAGCGCTCCGCCCAGCAGGTCACCGTCAGCCTGCCCGAGCGCCACTACGAGCTGGCCGGACGGCTCCTCGCCCACGCCGTGGAGGAATCCGAGGCCACCGGGGAACCGGCCCGCGCCGTCCTGCACCGCACGGCCCACCACCTCGGCGAACAGCTCGCCGGCGAGCACAGCACGGGTGTCGTCGACCTGCTGGAGCGGTACGGCTTCGAGCCCCGCCATGACGGCGACGCCATCGTGCTGGGCAACTGCCCCTTCCACGCGCTCGCCCGCGAACACACCCAGACGGTCTGCGGCATGAACCTCCACCTACTGCGCGGCGTCCTCCAAGGGCTCGACGAAGCCGGCCTCCAGGCACGCCTGGCCCCCATTCCCGGCCACTGCTGCGTCCGCCTCCAACCGACGTCCCCCCGGCCCGCAGCCGAGACTCCCTGACACGCTTCCACTCGCCGCCCGGCGACCCCGCCCGGACGCCGTCCTTCATCTCACCCGCCAGGTCCTCGGCGCACGATGACGGACGACGAGCAGTGTCCGCGGACGAAGAGCGCCCCGCCGACCGTCGAAGGGGAGTGCCGGTACCGGGTGTTGCTACCGGGTGTTGCTACCGGGTGTTGCAACGAGTGCCCAGCGGCGCGTCACCGAACTACGGCTTCTACCCGCTTGGTTGCGAGAGAGGCGAGCGAGGCCGCTGCCTTTCACGTCGCACCGCCGACGGCTAGGGTTTGGGCGCAGCGAGTCACCCACGAGGAGCTACGACATGGTCGGTTACCCGAGCGCGCGTTGACGCTGTTGGCCGTGACCGGCCTGTCATCGCGTGCTGCCCTTGATGCCGCGGCATAGCGAGCCTTTCCCTGCCTGAACCGTCGGTGCACCTTTCCTGTGCCCGTGGCGGGCCTCGTTGTCGGCAACACAAGGGATTCCCGTGCCGTCCGCTTCCTCCGCTGTATCCGATTCCGGTCGACCTGTTCCGTCAAGCCTGTGGCGGGACGCCGACTTCCGCAGACTCTGGCTGGGCCAGACAGCCTCCCAACTCGGTGAACACGCGACTCTCGTGGTTCTGCCGCTCTTCGCCGTCCTGACGCTCAACGCCAGTGCCGGGCAACTGGGCGTCCTTCGCGCTGTCGGGCAGGCGCCGATCCTGTTGCTCTCGCTCTTCGTCGGCGCGTGGGTGGACAGATGGCGGACCCGCACGACGATGGTGCTCACGGACGTCGGTCGGGCCCTGGCCCTGGGCGCCGCCGCCATCGCCGGCCTCTTCGGCTGGCTCGGCCTGCCCGCCCTGCTCGCGCTCGCCTTCGCCGTCGGGGCACTGTCCGTGTTCTTCGACGTGGCATACCAGGCGTCCCTCGTGCGACTGGTGGAACGCGACCAACTGGTGCGAGGCAACAGCGCGCTCGAGGGCAGCCGGTCCGCGGCGCAGATCGGCGGTCCCGCTCTCGGCGGTGCCTTGGTGTCCCTGCTGTCGGCGCCGCTTGCCGCCGCCTCCAGCGCACTGTTCTTCGCGCTGTCGTTCCTGTCGATCCGGCGGATCCGCCGAGCCGAGTCGGTCCCGGAGCGCCCGGAACACCCCCTTCGGGTCTGGCAACGCATCCATCAGGGCCTGCGTTTCGTCGCCGGCGATACCGTGCTCCGGACCGTGTGCCTGGCCTCGGCCGCCTTCCAGTTCTCCTTCGCGGCCATGACGACCGTGTATCTGCTCTTCCTGCCGCGCGAACTGCACCTGTCGGGCACCGTCGTCGGGCTGGCGCTCACGGCGGCGGGACCGGGCGCGCTCCTGGGCTCCCTGCTGGCCGCCCGCCTGCCGAGCCGGTTCGGTCATGGCGCGGTGCTCGTGTGCGCGGCGGCACTCGGCGACGGCGTGTTCCTGTGTGTGCCCGTGCTGCACGGCTCCTCCGCGGTGACGGTTCCCGCGCTCCTCGCGGTCGGCTTCGTGTTCGGGTTCGGCGGCCAGTTGGTGAATGTCACGGTCATGGCCGTCCGGCAGGCCGTCACCCCGGACGGGATGCAAGGCCGCGCGGCCGGCACCATCACGTTCGTCGGCATGGGACTGACCCCGCTCGGTTCTCTGATCGGCGGATTCCTCGCGGAGGAGTGGGGGCTGCGCACCAGCCTCCTGGCGACGGCCGCAGGCATGATGCTGTCCCCAGCGGTAATGGCGTTGTCCCCACTCGCACGCCTGGGACGCGACCTTCCGGCCTAGCACGACGCGCCATCGACGACCGTCCACCCCCGGCGCTGCCCAGCCACTCCGACGCGGCCGTGCCGTCGCCGCGACCCCCGTGGAGCGGCAGCAGGTCTCGTACATCTCAACTGGTCCAAGGCAGCTCCCTCCGCTCCCCGCGCTACCGGACGGTCCCGGTTGCCCTCCTGGGCTCCCGGACCGCCCCCGCCGAGCCGCTACGCGAAGTCCCTCGACGACCGCCAGGACGTCGCCCCCCCCGTCGAATGACTGAGCTCGTGGGAGAGAACCCCAACCAGGAGCTCCAGCCCGACGACGGCCCCTGATCCCCGACACACGCACCTACGGCAATGGCTGGAACCGTGCGCGCCGAAGCGCCGGCACCCTGGCCGCACAACTCGTGCTGCTCGGCGATCGACGGATTGGTACAGCTCGGCATCGTGCGCCGCGAAGCGGCAGAGCTGCTGGCGAAGCTGATCGCGGCAGGGTGAGGCCGTAAGGGTGAAGGGCGCATGCCTCACGGAGCGTCGGGCGATTCCTCTGCCGCGGGCACACCGCGTCCGATGGTCATGGACCAGCGGACGGAGGAAGGGGCATGGACGGAGACGTTGCCGCTGCGGTCCACTCCTGTCACAGCGATCTGGTTGTAGGTAGTGCTGATCTCGCCGGTGAGGCACTCCAGGGGGAAGGAGACATGAACCGGGGACACCGAAACATTGATCTTCCCTTGGCCCAGACAGCGCACGGCGACGACAAGGGCGTCGCCCTTCTTGCCTTCGACAAATTCGACGTTCGCGTTTCCGCTGGTTGCCCCTTTCCGGCCGGCAAGAGTCTCATCAGCGTCCAGCTCGGGCGGTTGCTGAACGGAAGGCTGAGTCGTTGCTGGTAGCGCGGTCGCAGTTGCTGGGGCCCTGACCCCGAGTCCTGGACACGGGTTATGCGGCTGGTGTCAGCGTAGTTGATGTTGTTTCGGAAGCTGTCTCGTAAGCGATCGGGCTGCG